>NZ_JBUZNN010000008.1:0-133847 GCF_055326235.1 Tessaracoccus yangjingae
CCTCGTGCTTTCATGACGGTGGGTGGACTGTAGTGGCCTGAGATAGCGAAAGTGCCCCTGACTTGGGATGATGTGACTTGTCTAGAGAAACATCGACCAACAAGAAGGAGCACCTTCGAGGTGAAGAGTACCGGCTCGTATCCCAGGGTTCATGTCGATACCGCGAAGGTGACCGCGGTCGGGCAGGCTGGCGGGATCCTGCTGACCGAAACCATCCGCGCGGCCGGCCTGGACCGGGCCCTGTCGGAGGCGCTGTCTCGGTGGCGGAAACCGTTGGCGGTCCACGACCCAGGCAAGATCGTCTGTGATCTGGCGGTGTCGCTGGTGCTCGGCGGTGAAGCGTTGAGTGACCTCGCTACCCTGCGTGCTGAACCAGGGGTCTACGGCCCGGTGGCGTCGGATCCGACTGTGTCGCGGCTCATCGCGGCCCTCGCTGCGGATGCGGACAAGGCCATCAAGGCGATCGCGGGAGCTAGGCAGCAGGCCCGCGCCACGGTCTGGGCCCTGGCCGGTGAGCATGCCCCCGACCACGAGTCGACTGCCGAGGATCCGGTGATCATCGACTTGGACGCGTCGTTGATCACCGCCCATTCGGAGAAGCAGCGCGCGGCTGCGACGTTCAAGCGAGGCTTCGGGTTCCACCCGTTGCTGGCGTTCGCCGACCACGGACCTGAGGGCACCGGCGAAGCCCTGGAGGTCCACCTACGCCCCGGGAACGCCGGTTCGAACACCGCCGCCGATCACATCACCGTCACCAAACAAGCTCTCGCGCAGCTCCCCGACCGGAACCCGCGGCCCGGACGCCGCGTGCTGATCCGCGCGGACGGGGCCGGCGGCACGAAGGAGTTCACCAAGTGGCTGACCGGGCGCAGGGTGGCGTACTCGGTCGGGTTCACCCTCCCCATGGACACCCCCGACCTCTACCACTTGGTCCCTGAGTGGGTTTGGGTGCCGGCCCTCAACAGCGATGGCGAGGCTCGCGAGGGGGCCGATCTTGCTGACTTCACCGGACTGCTGGATCTCGACGGTTGGCCTGCCGGGATGCGGGTGATCGTCCGCAGAGAACGGCCCCACCCCGGCGCTCAGCTGCGGTTCGACGACGTCGACGGCTACCGGCTCACCGCCTTCGCCACCAACACCACCCTCGGCACCCTCCAGCAGCTGGAGCTCAGGCATCGTCGACGCGCCCGCTGCGAAGACCGGATCCGGATCGCGAAAGACACAGGCCTGGCCAACCTCCCGTTGCACGGGTTCGACCAGAATCGGATCTGGTGCCAGATCGTCGCCCTGGCCTCCGAGTTGCAGGCCTGGAGCGCGATGCTGGCGCTGGCCGGTCATGAAGCCCGCCGCTGGGAACCGAAACGGCTCCGCTACCGGCTCTACACCATCCCCGCGACCCTCGCCAGAAGAGCCCGCCGCACCGTCGTCCACTTCAGCGACCGATCCCGCTGGGCCGAGCTGATCATCGACAGCATCAGCCGACTCCGAAACCTCCCGGCACCAGCCACCTGACCCTGTCCTCCACATGACCCTCTGAATCTGGCAGCTCCCGGCCTGGAAACCCGCACCGCAGACGTCACGCGGGGTCTTGTCACACCCACCTGCAAGAATCAGAACAACCCCGACGCCACCGGCGCCGACCAGCCCCACACACGCCCGTCATGAAATATCGAGGCTAATGTGCGGCGTGACGAACAAATTCTGTCGTCACCGTCGCAAAGGCCGAGTGCATGACCATCCATCTCAGTGGCGCGGGGCGGGCCTCCGCCGCCACGCCCATGTTCGCCGCGGGCACGAGGCCTGCCGAGCCGGACCCGGCCCGGAGGCCATCGCTGGCCCTGGTCGAACCCGACTCCGAGCGGGCCGCGTTCCTCGGCGACGCTCTCTCCGAGGGCTACGACGTGCGGACGGTGGCCGCCGTCGACGAGGCCGCCGACATGCTCCGCTCCGACCCGCCGGAGCTCGTGCTGGCCGATCTCGCCTCCCCGTCATCCGGGGAGGAGTTCATGCGCGCCCTGCGCGCGGAGTCGGCACTGGCCGACACCCCCGTGGTGCTGCTCGAGGACTACGGCGACGGCGCCGCCGCGTTCGACCTGGCGGGGCTGCGCATCCGCCTGGGTGCGGCCCTGGCACGCGCCCGGCATCACTCGCTCGACGCCGCGTGGCGCCGTGCCCTCCTGTCCGCCCTGCACGACGGCGTCCTCATCTTCGACGCCGCCGGCACGGTCATGGAGATGAACCCGGCCTTCGAGCGGCTCTTCGGATACACGATGAGCGACGGACCGTTCGCACCCCCGTACCCCTGGTGGCCCACCCAGGTGGAGAACGCCGACCAGCTGGCCGCGATCGCCCAACGGCACGCGGATGCCCGCGCCGGCGCCACCGGCGTGGGGGAGGCGTTGTACTACGACTGCGAGCGCCGGCCGGTGTGGGTGTCGGTGGCAGACGCCAAGGTCCGGGATCCCGACACCGGGCTCACCGCCACCATCCGGACCTTCCGCGACATCACGCGGCAGATGGAGGCGCAGACCCGGCGCGCCGCCGCCGCGCTGGTCAGCGCCGATTTCGCCGGCGAGGACGACATCGCGACGCTCCTCGGCCTGGCCGTCCACGGCTTCGAGCTCCTCTTCGGCGGCACCTGCACCATCGAGATCGACCACGACGGCCCCGTGCTGTTCCACGGCGGCACGACGGTGACCTCCGACGAGCTTCCGCCGGAGGTGCTCGCGGGGCTGGGCGGGCGGCCCAGCGCCGACAGCATCAGCCTGCGCCCGGGCATCCTGCTCGTGCCGCAGGCGAGCCTCGCCGAGTGCAGGGCGTGGGTCCAGTTCCCCCGGCGGCGCCAGATCGGCCCGGACGAGATGATCGTGGCGGACCTCCTGGCACAGGCCTTCGCGCTGGCGGTCGACCGGCTCCTGCACGCCCAGCGCAGCGCGGACCGGCAGGAGCACATGGCCCGCGCCATCGAGAGTCACCGCCTGATCGGGCAGGCCGTCGGGATCCTCGTGGAGCGGCACCGGCTGACGCCTGGGGACGCCTTCGAGCGCCTCAAGAGCGCCAGTCAGCAGCGCAACGTGAAGCTGCGTGCGGTGGCGGAGCTCGTCATCGAGACAGGGGCGGACCCGGAGACGCTCTAGCGCCCCCGGCCCTGCCTGCATGGACGGGCGGGGACGGAACGTGCGACGACGCCACTGAAGAGTCCACACTGGTCTCCATGCCCTCGCCCACCACGTTCCACGTCGACCTCGACGCGCTGCACGCCAACCTGGCCGTCGCCCGCGAGCTTGCCGGCGGGCGTCAGGTCCTGGCGGCAGTGAAGGCCGACGCCTACGGACACGGCCTGGTCAGGGTGGCGCAGTCCATCCAGGAGCGGGGCTCGGCCGACTGGCTCGGGGTGGCGCTGACGGCCGAGGCGCAGACCCTGCGCGCCGCCGGCGTCTCGCTGCCCATCCTCAAGTTCACGCCCACGCTCGTAGACGACCTGCCCGAGGCGGTCGCGGCGGGGGTCACGCTGTCGGTCGGGGACACGGCAGCGGTCGACGAGGCAGAGGCGGCCGCCGCGGCGGCGGGGGTCACCGTCGATGTGCACCTCAAGATCGACACCGGCATGCGCCGCGTGGGCGCCGATCCCGCGGACGCGGTGGCGCTGGCGGAGAGGTTGGCGGCTGCCGGGCACCTGCGGGTGGGCGGGGTGTTCACGCACCTCCCCGTCAGCGACGTGGTGGCGGGGGAGGACTTCACGCGGTCCCAGCTGGCCCTCTTCGAGGCGACGGTGGCGCGGGTCGAGCAGGTGGTCGGCCCCGTCGCGCTGGTCCACGCCGCCAACTCCGGCGCCGTCCTCGGCCACGACCTGGGCCGCACCACCATGGTCCGCCCCGGGATCATGGTCTACGGCTCCTACCCCGACGCCGCCACCCCCCACACCCGGCCGCTGCGCGACGTGGGCCGATGGACGTCACGGGTGAGCTTCCTCAAGCGCATCCGGGAGGGCGAGACGGTGGGCTACGGCCGCACCTGGACCGCCCCCCGCGACACCTGGGTGGCCACCGTCGCCGTCGGCTACGGCGACGGCTACTCGCGGCTGCTGTCGTCGCGGGGGCGGATGCTCATCGCCGGGCGGTCCTACCCGGTCGTCGGCCGCGTGTGCATGGACCAGACCATGCTGGACCTGGGCCCGGACACCCCGGAGGTGACGGTGGGCGACGAGGTGGTCCTCATGGGCACCAGCGGCGAGGACCGCATCGGTGTGGAGGAGATCGCCGGCCTGATGGGGACGATCACCTACGAGGTGACCTGCCTCATCACCGCCCGCGTGCCCCGCACCTACTGAGCGGTCCCTACTGCGGCTGTGCGCCCTCGGCGTGGCCCCGCGACAGCTTCGGGCGCCGGCTCGGGAACTCGTTCATGGCGTGGATGCCGATGCTCCGGGTGCTCCAGCCGTCGACGGCGGCGCCCACCCCTCCGCCGACCAGCGGGATGCCGCGCAGGGCCCGCACCCCCAGGCGCTTGCCGCTGACCTGGTACATCACGCGGTCCAGGAGTGCCCGCGACACCTGGCCGTCGAGCCGGGCGTCGAAGACGGGGGCCGTGGCCACCACCAGGGGAGAGCTGGGCAGAACGCCCTTGCTCACCAGGTCCGCCATCGTGGACGGGCCCAGCATCACCATGAGGATGGCCGTGCGGACCCTGGGGTCGCTCAGTTCGTAGCCGCGCAGGTGGGCGATGCCCGCCACCAGCCTTGCCTGGAGGAAGGTGGCCGCCGCGATGTTGGCGGGTATAGCGACCAGCGCGACGAAGAACCCGCCCCAGTTGGTGGCGAAGCCCTGCCCTCCCGCCATGGCGACGTGCTGGGCGATCATCCGCGCGATAGCCTCCTCGGCGTCCGCGCGTTGGGCCAGGAGCTGTTTGGCGGAGTGCTTGGCCCCGGGCAGCCTGCCCTTGCCCTCGATGGCCAGCTGCAGCAGTTCGTGGAGGACGTCGGCGGTGAAGTTCTCGGCCACCGCCACGACGTTGCCATCACTCATCGTCACACTCCTCTCTTCGATCCCAGCCTGTCACAGCCCCGCAAACGCGTCGACCCTGGAAATCCACCTAGGGGCTGCCAGACTGGGGCCATGTTGGGCGCCACATTCGGCCGGCCGGAGGACTGGCCGGGCCAGGATCTGATCGGTTACTCCGAGGAGTTCGGCCCCGGTCTCGCGCTTGAAGCCTACTCCTGCGGTGTGTTTCCGATGCCCATCGACCACGACGGTGAGGAGATGGGGTGGTGGTCCCCCATGCAGCGCGGCCTGCTCCCCATCGAGGGGCTGCACGTCACACGGTCGCTGCGGAAGTCGGCGCGCCGGTACACCACGACGGTCGACCTGGCCTTCGACGACGTGCTGGCCGCCTGCGGCGACCCGGCCCGCGAGGGCGGCTGGATCGACGACCGGATCCAGGACGCCTACACCACGCTGCACGCCAAGGGGTGGGTCCACTCCGTCGAGACGTGGGACGCCGACGGCCGGCTCGTCGGCGGGCTCTACGGGGTGCACCTTGGGGGAGTGTTCGCGGGTGAGTCGATGTTCCACCACCCGCACCGCGGGCGGGACGCGTCGAAGGTGGCGCTCCTGCGCCTCGCGGTCGAGCTCGCCTCGGCCGGGGTGCGGCTGCTGGACGTGCAGTGGCTCACCGAGCACCTCGGGTCGCTCGGCGCCTACGAGGTGCCCCGCGCCGAGTACCTGGCGCGCCTGAGCGTGGCGCTCGAGCTGCCGCAGCTGCCGTGGAGCCGCCGCGGCAGGATGGACGGCGCGGAGTTGCTGCAGGCCTGGGATGCGGCGCGCGCGCGGGGCACACTGTCCGGAGGGGGTACGCCCGTCACGGGGGCGCGACCGACAGAAGGAGGGGCCGATGCCTGAGCTGCCCGAAGTCGCCGCGCTGGCCGGCGAACTGGACCGCAGGCTGCGCGGCCGGGTCGTCGCGGCCGGCCACCTGGTGTCGTTCTCCGCGCTCAAGACGTACAAGACGCCCTTGACGGCGCTGGCGGGGCTGGAGATCGACGGCGTCACCCGCCACGGCAAGTTCGTCGACGTCGCGGCCCAGGGCGTGCACCTGATCTTCCACCTCGCCCGCGCCGGCTGGGTCACCTGGCACGACGTGGCGCCGCAGGTCCCCGCGCGGCCCGGCAAGTCCGGCCTGGCGCTGAGGATCGTCCTCGACGACGGATCCGGCTTCAGCCTCACGGAGGCCGGCACCCAGAAGCACCTCGCCGTCTACGTGGTGGACAGCCCCGAGGAGGTGCCCGGTGTCGCGGCACTGGGGCCTGATCCGCTGGACCCGGGCTTCACCGTCGACGATTTCCGCGCGGTGCTCGCGGCCGCCGGACGGGCGCAGCTGAAGGGCGTCCTGCGGGACCAGAAGATCCTCGCCGGGATCGGCAACGCCTACAGCGACGAGATCCTGCACGCGGCCCGGCTGAGCCCGTTCAAGCCCGCGAACAGCCTCGACGAGGCGGGCTCGGCCGAGCTCTTCGACCACCTGCGGCAGGTGCTCGGCCAGGCCGTGGCGTCCGCGGCCGAGGTGCCCATCTCCCAGCTCAAGGACGCCAAGCGCGCGGGCATGCGCGTGCACGGCCGCACCGGGGAGGCGTGCGCGGTGTGCGGCTCCACCATCGCCGAGGTGTCCTTCGCGGACTCGTCGCTCCAGTACTGCCCCGGCTGCCAGACCGGCGGGCGGCCGCTGGCCGACCGGCGGATGTCGAAACTCCTCAAGTAGCCCCGTCCACGGCGCCTACGATGTGGGGATGAGCGACGGGGGAGTCATCGGCGGCGTCCAGGGCGCGGCGAAGGACGTCGAGGAGCACCCGGTCGCGGCCTGGGCGGCCGCGGCGGGTCACGTCGTCAACGGCATCGTGCATGCCATCATCGGCGGCATCGCCATCGGCATCGCGCGCGGCGCGGGAGGGTCGGCGGACCAGTCCGGCGCCATGCGGGCCATCAAGGACAACCCCCTCGGGGCGGCGGCGCTGTGGCTGGTGGCCGGGGCGCTGTTCGCGCTGGCCCTCTACTCGCTGGCGGTCGCCGTCGGGGAGGTGTCGCGGGACAAGCGCGACGCTGCCAAGAGCGTGGGCAGGGCCGTGATGTACGCGGTGGTCGGCTCGGCCGCGCTGGTGTACGCGCTGGGGGGCACGGCGGACGGCGAGCAGACCACCGAATCGCTGAGCGCGGAGCTGCTGCAGAGCTGGTGGGGCTCGGCGCTCCTGGTGCTGGCGGGCGTGGTCATCGCGGCGATCGGCGTGGGCATGATGGCCAAGGGGGTCACGAAGTCCTTCCTGGAGGACGTGGAGCTGCCACCCCGGTTCCGGCGCTCGTTCACCGCGCTCGGGATCGGCGGCTACCTGGCGAAGGGCCTGGCGGTGGTCATCGTCGGAGTGCTGTTCGTGGTCGCGGTGTTCACGCGCGATCCGGAGGACACCGGCGGGCTCGACGGCGCGCTCAAGGCGCTCGTCGGGGTGCCCGGTGGGCAGGCGGTGCTGGTGGCGATCGGCGTGGGGCTCATCCTCTACGGCGTCTACTGCATCGCCCGCGCCCGCACGACGGCCCGCCGGAGCCGGTGAGGGGCAAGGCCCCTCACGCCCCCTTCACGCTCGACCCCCGCACGACGAGCCGGCACGGCCGCGTCTCGATCCCCGGCGTGGTGGTCCCCGCGATCGACTCGAACACGCGCTGGGCGGCGAGGCGCCCGATGGCCTCGAAGTTCATGTCGATGCTGGTGAGCTGCGGTTGTGACCCGGTGGCCAGGATCTCCCAGTTGTCGAACGACACCACGGCCACGTCGTCGGGGACCGCCACCCCGCGGGCCCGTAGCGTGTCGAGGGCCCCGCGGGCGATCTGATCCGAGGCGCAGATGATGGCGTCCACGTCCGGGGACGAGGCCAGGATGGCGTCGGCGGCGGCGCGGCCCCATGCCTCCGACCACGCGCCGTAGGTGTGCGGGCCCAGCAGCTCGAGGCCCGCGTCGGCCAGTGCCCCGGTGATGCCGGCCACGCGGTCGTGCGCCGCGGCGTAGGTGACGTCGCCCCTGATGTGGGCGATGCGCCGACGCCCGAGGGACAGGAGGTGCTCGACGGCCATGGCGCCCGCGCCCACGTTGTCGGGCACGATGGACACGTCGTCCGGGTTGTCTGAGGGGGCGTAGGCGTACACCACCGGCACCGGCAGATCCCGGCCGATCGACGGCCGGGGGTCGGTGCGGGACCCTACGACGATCAGGCCGTCCACGCGCCGGGCCAGGAGCGTGGTCAGGTGATGGCGCTCGCGGATCGCGTCCTCGCGGGCGTCGCACAGCAGGACGGACATCCGCTCGGCGCCGAAGGCGTCCTCGGCGCCCATCAGGATGGGGATCGAGAAGCGTCCGTCCAGGTCCGAGGCCAGCAGCCCCACCGTGCCCGACTGCCCGGAGGCCAGGTTCCGCGCCAGCGCGTTAGGCGTGAACGACAGCCGTTCGGCCGCCTCCTGCACCTTGCGCCGCGTGTCGGCCCCGACGTCGTCGCGGCCGTTGAGTGCCTTCGACGCGGTGGCGACGGAGACGCCGGCCGCCTCCGCCACGTCGCGTAGCGTCACTGCGCGCGTGCCTGCCATCACTACCTCCACCGTTACGAAACCGTTACCGGGAATGGTAGCGGACCGCGTTGACATCAGGCTAGAGAGCGTGCAAACTAGAACCGAAAGCGTTTTCGAGAGTTTCGAAAACGAACCCGGCCGTGATGACGCGGCCGGACACGGAACGAAGGAGATCCGATGTCGGGATTCACCCCCACCATCTCGCGCCGCATCGCCGTCGCAGGCCTGTTGGCCGGTGCGCTGACGCTGGCCGCCTGCGGCGGCTCGTCGGGCACGCCCTCGGCCACCACCGGTGGCGAAACCTCGGGCGGCGCGGCCACCGGAACGGTGACGGTGTGGCACTACTTCTCAGACCCCAACCAGGTGGGCCTGATGGACAAGTACGCGGAGCTCTTCGAGGCTGCGAACCCCGGTTCGACCGTGGACAACGTCTATGTCCCCTACGACCAGATGAACTCGAAGCTCGTGGCGGCGGCCGGGGCGAGCGAAGGCCCGGACATCGCGGTGTTCAACGGAGCCGAGACCTCCACCCTTGCCCTCGCCGGCGTCCTCGCGCCGCTCGACGAGCACCTGGCCGGCTACTCCGACGCGTCGCAGCTTCCGGATTCGGTGATCCACAAGCTCGACGGTGAGACGTTCGCGCTGCAGGGCTACGTCAACCTCCTGGGCCTCTGGTACAACGCGGACATCCTCAGCGAGATCGGCGTCGAGCCGCCCACCACGATGGACGAGCTCGAGGCCGCCATGGCCAAGGCCAAGGACGCCGGCTACCAGGGCATCACGCTCAGCGGCCTGCCCCAGGGGCAGGGCGAATGGCAGGCGTACCCCTGGCTCACCTCCGAGGGCTTCAGCTACGAGAGCCCCGACGCGGGCGCGCTGGCCGCGGGCTTCTCCCGGGTCAGGGGCTGGGTGGACAACGGCTACCTGTCGCAGGAGGCCGTGACGTGGGACCAGACCGTCCCGTTCCAGCAGTTCGCCGCCGGTGAGGTGGCCTTCGCGGAGAACGGCAACTGGCAGATGGGCACCGCCAAGTCGGACGCCAAGTTCAACTTCGGGGTGACCAAGCTCCCGCTCTCCGAGACCGGCAAGGTCTACCTCGGTGGCGAGGGCCAGGGCATCGGGGCCTACTCGGCCAACCCGGAGCTCGCGTGGAAGTACCTCGAGGCGGCCTACCTGTCCGAGGAGGGTCAGCTGGCCGCGGCGGAGATCGTCGGGTCCATCCCCTCCCGGCTCGACGTGGCCCAGAACGAAGCGGTGACGAGCAACGAGCTCCTCAAGCCCTTCGCGGAGACGGTCGCGGCCTTCGGCGCCAACTACCCCGACGCCGCGATCCCGCCGGAAGCCGTCGCTGATGTCCAGCTCACCGTCGGTCAGGCCTGGTCCGCCGCCCTGGGCGGGCAGCAGTCGCCCGAGGACGCCGCGCAGGCGGTCATCGACAAGCTGAGCTCCGTCATCCAGTAGTTCCCATTCCTCCCGACGGCGCGGCCCCCCACCGCGCCGTCGGGGGCACGTCACGGAAGATGCCGATGTCGACCCTCACCGTCGCCACACCGCCCGTCGCCACCCCGCCCGTCGCCCGACGCCGCAGGGCCGGGCGCCCCCACTGGAGCTTCGCGCTCCCCGCCGCGGCGTTCCTCGCCGCCTTCTCACTCTTCCCGCTGATCCAGCTGGTGCGGATGTCGTTCTCGGCCGTCACCAGCGGCACCCTGAACAAGCCGTGGGAGTTCGTGGGCCTCGACAACTACGCCCGCGCCCTCGAATCGGGCGAAATGCAGGCCGCGCTGCTCCGCACGGCGGCCTTCGTGGTGGTGGTGACCGTCAGCGGCATGCTGCTCGGCCTCGCCGGAGCCATCGCGCTGCGCACCTCCGGCCGCTGGTCCAGCGCGGTGCTGGCCGTCATGGTGTTCTGCTGGGCGCTTCCGCCGGTGGTCAACGGCTCGGTGTGGAAGTTCCTCCTGGCCAAGGACGGCCTCATCAATTCCATCGCGATGAGCCTCGGGCTCACGGACACGGCCTTCCCGTTCCTCTACGACCAGACCTGGGCGCTGCTGTCCGTGGCGTTCGTGTGCTCGTGGGCGGTGATCCCGTTCAACGTGCTGGTCTTCCGGGCCGCGCTCATGCAGATCGACGTCGAGCAGTTCGAGGCCGCCGCGCTCGACGGCGCCAACCGGTGGCAGGAGGTCCGCCACGTGATGCTGCCGGCCGTCAGGCCCACCACCCTGGTGCTCCTGATCCTCACCGTCGTGTACGGGTTCAGGTCGTTCGACTACATCTACGTGATGACCTACGGCGGCCCCGGCACCGCCACCAACACGCTGCCGTTCCTGGGCTTCCTTCAGGCGTTCCAGCGCTACGACTACGGGCTCGGCTCCGCGACGTCGGTGATCGCCGTCGCCCTGGTGCTCGTCCTGGCGGTCGTCTACGCCCGCTCGGTCCTGAAGGAGGAGAAGTAGATGAACACCCGCACCGGTCCGGTGACCGGCGCCATCAAGGCGCTGTTGACGCTCCTCTACGGGCTGCCCCTCTTCTGGATCCTGCTGACCAGCTTCAAGCCCTCCGCCGAGGTCTTCGGGTCCCCGTTCTCCTTCAGCCCCACGGTTGAGGCCTACACCGCCGCGATGGGCCCCGCGCTGTGGGTGGCGCTGCGCCAGTCGGTGACGATCGCCGTCGGCACGACCGCCCTGGTGCTGCTCCTCGCCGTTCCGGCGGCCTACGGGCTGGCACACATCAAGGGCTGGATCGCCTCGCTGGGCCTCGGTCTGCTCATCGTCTTCCAGATGTCTCCCCAGACCGCCAACATCATCCCGCTGTTCCAGATCTTCGGGTCGTGGAAGCTGCTGGACTCCACCCTGGGCGTCGTCGTCGCGGACACGGCGCTGCTGATCCCCTTCGCGGTGATGCTGCTGCGGCCCTTCTTCCGGGCCATCCCCCCGGCGCTGGAGGAGGCGGCGCAGATCGACGGCGCCTCGATGCCGCGCACCTTCTGGTCCATCGTGCTGCCGCTGGCGCGCAACGGCGTGTTCACCGTCGGCACGCTGGTGTTCCTGCTGGCGTGGGGGGAGTTCCTCTACGCCGTCAACTTCTTCCTCGCGCCCGGCACCTACCCGCTGTCGGCCCTGCTGTCGCAGCAGGTGTCCGCCTTCGGCATCAACTGGCCAGGGCTGATGGCGCTGGCCGTGCTCACCTCGATCCCCATCCTCATCGTCTACTCGTTGTCCTACAAGTCTCTGCGTGACGGCCTCGCCGTCGGCGCCGTCAAGTGACCAGGAGCCACTGAACATGACCACCACCCTCCCCGCCGATCACGGCCGGCCCATCTCGCCCAAGGCCGGCACCCTTCGGCCCCTCGGCATCGACGACGTCACCATCACCGGAGGATTCTGGGCGGACCGGCAGCAGCTCAACGCGTCGGTGATGATCGCCCACGCGCAGGACTGGATGGAGCGCGAGGGCTGGATCCCGAACTTCGACCTCGCGGTGCGGGGCGGGTTGGCGGAGGGCCGACGGGGCCGCGAGTTCTCGGACTCGGACGTCTACAAGCTCATGGAGGCCATCGCGTGGGAGCACGGCCGCACCGGCTCCCCCGAGATGAACGAGCGCTTCGAGGCGCTCACGGCCCGCATCCTGCCCGTCCAGGAGCCGGGCGGCTACCTCAACACCATGTTCGGCCGTCCCGGCCAGCAGCCGCGCTACTCGGACTTCGAGTGGGGCCACGAGCTGTACTGCTACGGCCATCTGATCCAGGCCGCCGTCGCCCGGGCCCGCACGTTCGGCCGCGACCCGTTCGTCGAGGCCGCCATCCGGGCCGCGGACCACGTGTGCGCCGAGTTCGGCGAGGGCGGCCGCGACAAGGTGCCCGGCCACCCGGAGATCGAGGTGGCGCTGGCCGAGCTCGGGCGGTTGACGGGCGAGGAGAAGTACACGCGCCAGGCTGCGCTGTTCATCGAGCGTCGCGGCCACGGCCGCCTCGCCGACATCGAGTGGGGCCGCTCCTACTACCAGGACGAGGTGCCGGTGCGGGAGACGCAGGTGGCCCACGGGCATGCCGTGCGGGCCATGTACCTGGCCGCGGGGGCGGCCGACGTGGCCGTCGACCTGGGCGACACGGAACTCCTCGACGCCATCGTGCGGCAGGCCCGCAACACCTTCGCCACGCGCACCTACGTGACGGGTGGGATGGGGTCGCGGCATACCGGTGAGGCGTTCGGCGAGGACTTCGAGCTCCCGCCGGACCGGTCCTACTCGGAGACCTGCGCCGGGATCGGGGCGATCATGCTGGCCCAACGGCTGCTGCTCGCCACCGGCGAGGCGGCGTACGCCGACATGGTGGAGCGCATCCTCTACAACATCGTCGCCACCTCCCCGGCCGAGGACGGGCACGGCTTCTTCTACGCAAACACGCTCTACCGCCGCACCGAGGGTGAGGTCCCGGCCGCCGACGTGGCCAGCCCGCGCGCCGACTCGTCGCTCCGCGCGCCGTGGTACCACGTGTCCTGCTGCCCCACGAACGTGTCGCGGACGCTGTCGTCGCTGTCCTCGCTGGTGGCCACCACCTCCGGCGACGCGGTGCACCTGCAGCAGTACATGCCCGGGCGGGTCGTGGCTGACCTGCCGGGCGGCCGCGTCGAGCTCGAGGTTCAGACCGGGTACCCCCACGACGGCCGGGTCCGGGTCGCGGTTCTGTCCGCGCCCGACTCCTGGCGGTTGGTGCTGCGGGTCCCGTCCTGGGCCGACGGCGCCACCGTCGACGACGGGTCCGGCCCCTCTCCGGTGGCGACTGGGCATGTTGCGGTGGGGCGGGCGCTCGCCGTCGGCGACACCGTGACACTCGACCTGCCGATGGTGCCCAGGTTCCTGTTCCCGGACCCGCGGATCGACACGGTGACCGGCCAGGTGGCGGTGGCCCGCGGGCCGCTGGTCCACGCCCTGGAGTCGGTCGACCTGGGGGCCGACGTCGCCCGCGCACGGGTGGACCTCGCCGCCGGAGTCAGGGAGGCCGGCGGCGACGTGCAGGTGAGCCTCGCCCTCCTGCCTGAGGGCCGCTCCGACTGGCCCTACCGCGACACCCCCGCCGGGCGCGACGACGACGGCCCGCGGTGGGTGGGGCTGACCCCGTACCACGCGTGGGGCAACCGCGGCCCCGCCACCATGCGGGTCTGGATGCCGTACCTGCTCGGCTGACCGCCCGGCGCGATGGCCTAACCTGAGGGGCGTGCTCGGATACTTCGGCCCCGCGGGGACCTTCACCCATCAGGCGTTGCGCACCATCACCGACGACGACGCCCTCGCGTTCGCCAGCGTGCGCGAGGCGCTCGACGCCGTGCGACTGGGGCACGTGCGCGGCGCCGTCGTGCCGATCGAGAACTCCGTCGAGGGCGGGGTGTCCGCCACGCTCGACGAGCTGATCGCCGGCGCCCCGCTCGCCATCCGCGGCGAGATCGTCATCCCTGTCGAGTTCGGGCTCTACGTGCGCCCGGGCACCCGGATGGACGAGGTGCAGCAGGTGCTGACCCACGGCCATGCCGCCGCGCAGTGCCGGGACTGGCTGGGGATGATGGTGCCGCAGGCGCACGTCACCGAGGCCGGGTCGACGGCGGGCGCCGCGGCCGAGGTCGCGCGGCCGGAGTCGCGGTACGACGCCGCGGTGTGCGCGAGGGTTGCGGGCGAGCTGTACGGGCTGGAGGAGCTGGCCTACCAGATCGAGGACAACCCCGGGGCGGTGACCCGGTTCGTCGAGGTTGGTGTCGCGGGGCCGGTGCCCGAGCGCACCGGCGCGGACAAGACCACGCTGGTGGCCTACATGCGCGAGGACCACGCGGGCGCACTGCTGGAGATCCTGGAGCAGTTCGCGGTCCGCGGGGTGAACCTGAGCCGGATCGAGTCGCGCCCCACGAAGACCACGCTGGGCTCGTACTGCTTCTCGATCGACGTCGAGGGCCACCTGCACGACAAGCGCGTCGAGGAGGCGATGGAGGGGCTGCACCGCGTGTGCCCCACCGTGCACTTCCTGGGCTCGTACCCGCGCGCGGACAAGGCCCGACCCGTCGTCGGCCACGGGTTCAGCGACGAGGAGTTCGACGCCGCCGCGAGGTGGATCCGCACCCTCGGCTGACCTGGCGACACCTCAGCCCACGGCCCCACCGCTGGCTGAGGTGCCGTCCCCCCGCTGGCTGAGGTGCGGCCCCCCCGCTGGCTGAGGTGCCGACCCCCCCGCTGGCTGAGGTGCCGCGCAGCGGCCTCGAAGCCTAAGAAACGTGAGTTGACAAGGTGCGATGGTTAGGGCTCGAGGCTCGTCGCCGCGCTGCTGGCACCTCAGCCAGCGGGAAAGGGCTCAGCCAGCGGGTGGCGGTCCGTCGACGGGGTGTGGCAGCACCACCCTGACCGCGGCAGGAATGACGTCGAAGCGGATCCGACGCACGGTTCCCACCACGTCGCCGTCGACCTGGCAGAGCACCGGCTCCGCGTACTCCGCGGTGACCGACGCGCCCTCGAGGCGGTCCAGCAGTGGCTCCTCCGACGCCTGCCGCAGCACCCCGCCGATCATCCGGGCGACGTCGCCGGCCGTCTCGGGCGATGCCACCAGCACCTCCAGGGTCCCGTCGTGGGCGCTGGCCGAGGGCATGAGCGACACCCCCGGATACAGGTCCCCGACGTTGCCCACCTCCACCAGCGACGCCTCCCGTTCGAGCGGGGCGGCGCCGTCGACGGTGAGCCGCAGCGGCACGGGCCGGGCCCTGATGTGGCCCAGTCCCGCCCACACGTACGCGGCCGGGCCGAGCGCGCGCTTCAGTGCCTCGTCGGTGTCGTGGAGGACCGCGGCGTCCGCGCCCAGGCCCACCATGACCGCCGCGACACCGTTGACCCCGCCGTCGAGGTCCTGATAACGCATGAGGTCCATGCCCTGCGCCTCCCCGGTGAACGCCAGGGTGAGCGCCCGGCCGGCGTCGAGCGGGACGCCCAGGTTGCGGGCCAGCAGGTTGCCGGTGCCCGACGGAAGGATGGCCACGGGGACGTCCGAGCCGCTGACGGCGGCGCACACCTCGCGCACGGTGCCGTCGCCGCCGGCGACCACCACCAGGTCGGCCTCCGACTCCAGCGCGGCCCGGGCCATTCCTCTTCCCGGGTCCTGCTCCGTGGTGGCCAGCCAAATGGGCGGCTCCCACCCCCGGTCGTGGGCCTCGTGCCCGATGAGTCGGTGGAGAACCGTCAGGTCACGCACCTTGCCGGGGTGATACACCACGACGACGCGGCCCGGCCCCGTGTGGGACGCGACGGAGCGCGCCATGTGCACGTCGGCGATCAGGCAGGCCAGCGACGCGACGAACCCGCCGAAGAGGAACCCGCCCACCACGTCGGTGACGAAGTGCGCACCGAGCAGCAGCCGGTCGGCCGCGACCACCACCACCGCGACACCGCCCAGAACGCGCGTGGCGAGCACCACGCGACGGGGGCGGCGGGTGGTGGTGGTGAGGACGCCGAGCAGGGTGGCCGCCACAGTCATGGCCACCGTGTGCGCCGACGGGTAGCTGAGCGGATCGCTGCTCACCAGGTAGTCCCACGGGCTGTCCGGGCGGTCGCGGCCCACCGTCAGCTTGAGCAGCGCCGTGCCCACCACGCCGAGCGCCACCGCGATGACGATGGCCCGCGCCATCGCCAGGAACCGCCGCCGCCACGCCCACCAGGCGACGACCAGCAGGCCCGGGTAGATCAGGGTCGGCACCGTGAGCAGCGCCACCGCCGCCGCCGCCTGGCCCACCACGGACCGGTCGGCCACGGGGGAGTGCGGCCACAGGTCGTCGACGAAGGCGGGCAGCAGGAGGGTCCACACCACGAAGGCGGCGCCGAAGCCCAGCGTCGCCGCCACCGTCACGGGCGACCTCCGCATCATGGCCGTGATTCTTCCACCGCCGGGTGGGCGGCGGGCGGGCCGTGCTCAGGCGGTGCGGGCCGGGCGCCGCCGTACGAACAGCCACGGGAGGACGGCGCCGGCCATCACCGCGCCGGTCACCGCGAACGCCCAGCCGAAGCCGACGGCGTCCGCGATGGCGCCGGCCAGCATGGTGCCCGCGATGGAGCCGAGGTCCATCGACATCGAGTAGGTGGACAGGGCCTGGCCCCCGTTGCGGTTCGAGCCGATGATGTCGGCCATCAGCGCCTGCGACGCCGGCGCGATGAGGGCGGCCCCGGCGCCGGCCAGCGCGGAGAGCGCCAGGAACACCCAGAGCGCGTCCACCCACCCGAAGAAGATGGTCGCGGCGGCGGACACGAGGAGCCCCACCACGAGGAAGGGCCGCCGGCCGCGCCGGTCCACGAGCCGGCCGGTGGCCTGCTGGGTGACGGCGTTGCCGAGAGCGAAGAGGGTGAGCGCGATGCCGGCGGCCTGGTTCCCGATGGTGGGCACCGCCGCCGCCATGAGCGGCAGCAGCGCGATCCGGACGCCGAAGTTGGCCCAGCCGTGCGCGAACCCGGTGACCAGCAGCGCCCGGTAGTACGGCAGGCCCATGGCCTCGGCCAGCGACATGGTGGCGCGCTGCTCGCCGTCGACGGGGCGCCCCCCGGGGCCTCCGCGCAGGAACACCATCACCACGGCCGCCGCTATGAACACCGCCCCGGCGTAGATGAAGAACGGGACCCGCAGGCCCAGGCCCTGCATCGCCGAGCCCAGGATGGGGCCGGCGATGTTGCCGAGCAGGAAGGCGGTGCCGTAGAGCGAGGAGGTGTGCCCGCGCTGCGCCGGGGGCGACAGCCGGACCAGCAGTGCCATGGCGGAGACGGTGAACATCACCGAGCCCACGCCGCCCAGCCCGCGGAACACCAGGAGCCACCAGAAGTCCGTGGCCAGCCCGCTCAGCACGCTCGACGCGCCCACGATGATCAGGCCCACCAGATAGACCCGCCGCTCGCCCAGCTTGTTGACCAGCGCGCCGCCCGCGGGGGCGAACAGGAGCCGGACAAGGGCGAACACCGAGACGATGGACGACGCGGCCATCAGCCCCACGTCGAACGACTTGGCGAACTGCGGGAGGATGGGCGCGACGATGCCGAACCCGAGCGCGATGATCATGGCCGAGGCCACCAGCACCCAGATCTCGCCCGAGATCGGCTCCCGTCGCCCCGTCGTCAGCTCACCCGTCACCGCCCCACCCTATGCGACCCCCGGGTGCGGGGGTGGGCTGGGTTTGAGCCAATGGATGGGTTCGCGGGGGACCCCACGCGGGAGCTGAGCGGGACGAGTGCCGCGAACCCATCCATTGGCTCAAACCCTCCCCCACCCAGGGAGGACCAGGTGGGCGGGCGGTCGCGCCCGAGTCCTCCGGCGTGGCGTCGGTAAGGTAGGGCCCATGATCGATCCCAAGTGGCTCCGCACGGATCCAGACCGCATCCGACGTTCCCAGGCCGCCCGGGGCGCCTCGGTCGAGCTCGTCGATGACCTGATCGACGCAGACGAGTCCCGCCGCTCCACCATCCTCGCCTACGAGACCCTCCGCGCCGAGCAGAAGGGGCTGGGCAAGGAGGTGGCCAGGGCCAAGGGCGACGAGCGGGCCGCGCTGCTTCAGCGCACGGGCCAGCTGGCCGCGGACGTGAAGGCGGCCCAGGCTGCCGTCGACACCACCGAGGAACGGTTCACCGAGCTCATGAAGCAGCTCGGCAACCTCGTCCTCGACGGCGTCCCCGAGGGCGGGGAGGACGAGGGCGTCGTCCTCGAGACGGTCGGCACCCCCCGGGACTTCGCGGCGGAGGGCTTCACTCCCAGGGATCACCTGGAGATCGGCGAGCTGCTCGGCGCCATCGACATGGAGCGCGGCACCAAGATCTCCGGGTCCCGCTTCTACGTGCTCACCGGCATCGGCGCGCAGCTGGAGCTGGCGCTGCTCAACCTGGCCATGACCAAGGCCGCCGAGTGGGGGTTCACGGCCATGATCCCGCCGGCGCTGGTGAAGCCGTCGGCCATGGAGGGGACCGGGTTCCTCGGGCAGGCCGCGCAGGACGTCTACCACCTCCCGGCGGACGATCTGTACCTCGTCGGCACCTCCGAGGTGGCTCTTGCGGCCTACCACGCGGGGGAGATCCTCGACGGCGCCACCCTCCCCCGGCAGTACGTGGCCTACTCGCCGTGCTTCCGCCGCGAGGCCGGCTCCTACGGCAAGGACACCCGCGGCATCTTCCGGGTCCACTGGTTCGACAAGGTGGAGATGTTCGTCCACTGCGACCCGGCGGACGCGGAGGCCTGGCACGAGAAGCTGCTCGGGTGGGAGAAGGAGTTCCTGACCGCGCTGGAGGTGCCGTTCCAGGTGCTCGACGTGGCCTCGGGCGACCTCGGCCTGTCGGCCGCCCGCAAGTTCGACTGCTACGCCTGGCTGCCCACGCAGGAGCGCTATCGCGAGGTGACCTCCACCTCGAACTGCACCGAGTTCCAGGCCCGCCGCCTCGGCATTCGGGGCCGCTTCGCCGACGGCGTGCGCCCCGTCGCCACCCTCAACGGCACGCTGTGCGCCATGACGCGCATCATCATCATGCTGCTCGAGAATCACCAGCAGCCCGACGGCTCCGTGCGCGTCCCGGAGGCCCTGCGTCCCTACCTGGGAGGCCGGGAGGCGCTGGTTCCGCCGGCGTAGCCCCGGCCGTTCGGCCCCAGGTCACCGGGTGTTCACCAGCGTCTGTCACGCTCGCCGCACCGTGGCCGCCGGGTCATGCTAGAGAGGTTCGTTTGCCCATGAAGTTCAGCCCCAGGATGGTGGCTCTAGACATCGACGGCACCCTCGTCGACCCGTTCGGCGACATGCCGCAGGAGGTGCACGCCGCCGTGCGACGCGTGGTGGACGCCGGGGTGCCGGTGGTGCTGTCGACGGGGCGGTCGTGGATCTCCACCGAGATCATCTTCACCCACCTGGACCTTCCCCCGGGGTGGGCGGTGTCCTCCAACGGCGCCATGGTCATCACCAACCCGCCGTTCGAGGTGCACCACGAGACCCGGTTCGACCCGAGGGAGACCGTGCACCGGGTGGCCGAGCTGGCGCCCAGCGCGTGCATCGCGGTGCAGGACGGCCTGCACTGGCGGGTGAACCGCCCCTTCCCAGACGGCGAACTCCAGGGCGACGTGACCATCGAGAGCATCGACGAGCTGGCCTCGCGGGAGGTCTCGCGCGTCATCGTGCGGGACCCGCACAGCTCGGAGGAGGTGTTCAACGGCATGGTGAGCCAGCTCGGCCTGCACGAGGTGGCCTACTTCATCGGCTGGTCCGCGTGGCTGGACATCGCGCCCATGGGCGTGGACAAGGCACACGGCCTCCAGATCGTGTGCGACCAGCTGGGCATCGATCCGGCCGAGGTGCTGGCCATCGGCGACGGCCGCAACGACATCGAGATGCTCGAGTGGGCCGGGCGCGGCGTCGCGATGGGAGACGCCCCCGACGTGGTGAAGGCGGCCGCCGACGCGGTCACCGGGCACTTCGCGGACCTGGGGACGGTCGAGGAACTATCGCGCTGGTTCCCCGGCTAGCCGCTGGGCCGGGCCTGCCGATCCCGGAGCATCGCCCGTCGTTCAGCGCTCAGGGGCAGGCGTCCGGGCGCGCGTCAGGGCTGCATCGAGGCCCAGGACGCAGAACGCGATGACGACGCCGAGCAGCGTCTCGAGCAGCCGGTCCACGCCCGACTCGGCGGCCCCGACCCCCAGGATCCTCTGGCTGAAGACGATCAGAGTGGTGAGCAGCAGGGCGAACAGGGCGTAGTTGACCTCGCGGAATGTCATCACCAGGAACGCGGAGCCCAGGAAGAGCAGCACCAGGACCACCGTGTTGTCGCCGACCAGCCCGGTGAGCGCCACCGCGATGATCACCCCGAGGGCCGTGCCCAGCGTGCGCTGCGTGCCCAGGACGAAGGCCTGATGGCTGGGCGGGCGCATCACGAGCAGGGCGCAGACGGGGAGCCAGGCCGGATGGGCGGGGAAGAACGTGAAGCCGAGCAGGGTGGCGACCGCCAGTCCGAGCCCGCGCAGCACGGCGAACTGCCCCAGCGCGCTGCCGAGCTGCCCACGGCGCCCCGAAGACGGCTGCGCCGTCGTCGCTGCCTCGACGTCATCGTCACCGACCCCCTCATCGGAACCCTCACGGGCCCGTAGCCACGCCACCCCGGCACCGACGGCGGCGCCGAGGGCGAACCCCGCGGCATACCCGAGCGGGCCCACGCCCGTGTCATGGAGGGTCAGCGCGAGGATGATCCAGATGGCGGAGATCAGGGCACGGACGCCGGCCTTGCGGCTGCGGCCGGAGTGGAGCGCGGTGGCCACCCCGACGACGCCGACGAGGACCGCGGCAGCGGCGGGACGGCCGTCGATCCAGACCGCGACGTAGGTGAGGGCGGCCCCCACGACGACCAGCGGCAGGAGCGCCTTGGCCCACGGGCGGCCCGCCGGGGGCGGATCCGTCGCCAGCAGGATGAGCGCCCCGATCACCGCGGCCATCGCCACGGGCCCCCAGATCAGGATGGCCGCCGCCAACACGGACAGCACCGCGAGACCGGTCAGGCCGGCCCGGACGCTGATGAGACGACGGTCGAGCGTCAGGAGTTCCGTTGCGAAGGAGGCCACGTCGACATCGTAGGGACGTCGACGGCGCCGCGTGCCCACCGTCGATCAGGCGGCACGCACCCGGAACCACCTGAAGCCGTACCCCTCCAGCTGCACCGACAGTGCCCCGTCGTGCAGCACCGCCGCCTCGCCGTCGAGCAGGTTCTCGACCACGTCCCCGTCCGCCACCACCCGGGTCAGCGACACCGACACCGGGTCCGCCGAGAAGTTGTGCACCGCCACCACGGCCGAGCCGTCCAGCGCCACCTGATGGGCCAGCACCGACGGCGCCTCCGTCGCGATCACGGAGAACTCCCCCCAGCCCAGCTCGTGACGGCGCCTGCGCACCCCGATCAGGGTGCGCATGAACGCCCACAGCGAGAGGGGGTCATGCTCCTGGTCGGCGAAGTTGACGTGCTCCGGCCCGTAGCCGTCCGGAGCCACCCGCTGGACCAGCCTGCCGGGCTGCGCCGTCGAGAAGTCGCCGTTGCGGCCTGGACCCCACTGCATGGGGGTCCGCACCGCCATCCGCCCCGGCGCCTCGAGGTCCTCGCCCATGCCGATCTCCTCGCCGTAGTAGAGGGTGGGGGTGCCGGGCAGCGAGAACATCAGGCTGTAGGCCATCCGCACCCGGCGAGGGTCGCCGCCGAGCATCGGCGGCACCCGCCGCTTGAGGCCGCGGCCATAGACCTGCATCGACTCCTCGGGGCCGAACGCGTCGAACACCTCCTGCCGCTCGGCCTCGCTCAGCTTGTCCAGTGTCAGCTCGTCGTGGTTGCGCAGGAAGGTGGCCCACTGGCAGGTGGGATGGATCGGCGGGCGCGCCTCGAGTGCGGTGACCAGCGGGCGCGGATCCTCGCGGGCCAGCGACAGGTAGGTGGCCTGCATGGCGATGAAGTCGAACATCATCTGCAGTTCGTCGCCCGCGTCGCCGCCGAAGAACTTCCGCTGCTCGGCGTGCGGCACGTTGACCTCGCCCAGCAGCATGGCGTGGCCCTTGCGGCGTTGCAGGAACGCCCGGACCTGCCTGATCACGTCGTGCGGGTCCACCGCCATCGTCGCGGCGCCGGTGTTCTCGGCGTTCTGGAGCAGGAACGGCACGGCGTCCACCCGGAAGCCGTCCACGCCGAGCTCCAACCAGAACCCGACGGTGCGCAGGATCTCGTCCATGACCTCCGGATTGGCCAGGTTGAGGTCCGGCTGGTGGGCGTAGAAGTGGTGGAGGTACCACTGGCCGGTGCGCTCGTCGAGCGTCCAGATGCCCTCCTCCTCGCCGGGGAACACCACCTCGGCGGAGGTGTCGCCCGGTTCCGTGTCGCGCCAGACGTAGTAGTCGCGGTACCGGTTGGTGGTGCTGCGCCGCGACGCGACGAACCAGGGGTGCTGGTCCGAGGTGTGGTTGACGATGAGGTCCGCGATGACCCGGATGCCGCGGTCGTGGGCGGTGCGGATCACCTCCACCAGCTCGCCGTGGTTGCCGAGCCGCGGGTCCACGCCGTAGAAATCCTTGACGTCGTAGCCGTCGTCGCGGTCCGGCGACGGGTAGAACGGCATGAGCCAGAGGCAGGTGATGCCCAGCTGGGCCAGGTAGTCGATGCGCTGCGCCAGGCCGGCGAGGTCTCCCACGCCGTCGCCGTCGGAGTCCAGGAAGGTCTCCACGTCCAGGCAGTAGACGACGGCGCTCTTCCACCACAGGTCGCTGGTCTCGGTGATCCGCATCGCCCGTCACCGCACCTTCGGCAGGACGTGGGTCCCGAACGCGTCCAGGTACGCGGCCTGGTCCTGACCGACGAAGTGCAGGTAGATGTCGTCGAACCCGAGCGCCGCGTACTCGCGGATCCAGGCGACGTGCTGGTCCAGCTCCTCGGAGATCCGCACCGCCTCGCGCACCGAGTCCAGCGTGATGTGCTCGGAGGCCGCGTCGAACCCCTCGACGGTGGCGATGTCCCACGCCAGCGGCGCGCCGAGCACGTTCGAGCGCCACTGGTCGAAGGCGATCCGCTCGGCCTCCTCCAGGGTGGGCGCCCAGGACAGGTGCAGTTGGAGCGCCAGGGGGCCGCGGCCCCCGGCGCCGCGATAGGCCGCGATCACCTCGCGCAGGGTGTCGAGGTCCTGGTTGACGGTGATCAGCCCGTCCGCCCAGGCCGCGGCCCTCGCCGCCGAGGCCGCCGAGACGGCGGGCACCAGCAGCGACGGCGGCTCCTCCGGCCGGTCCCACACCTTCGCGCGGTCCACCGTGACCATGCCGGTGTGATTGACCACCTCGCCGTCCAGCAGGCGACGGATCACGTCGACGCACTCCTCGAGCCGGGCCACGCGCTCGTCCTTCGACGGCCAACGCTCCCCAGTGATCGACTCGTTCATGGCCTCGCCGCTGGCGAGCGCCGTCCAGAACCGGCCGGGGAACATGGCCGCGAGAGTGCCGATCTTCTGCGCCACGACGGCGGGGTGGTAGCGCTGGCCGGGGGCGCAGACGCAGCCGAAGGAGAGGTCCGTGGTGGCGAGGGCCGCGCCCAGCCACGCCCACGTGTAGCCGGAGTGCCCCTGCCGCTCTGACCACGGCTTGTAGTGATCCGAGCACATGGCCATGTCGTAGCCCACCCGCTCCGCCTGCTGGACGTCCAGCAGGAGTTGGCGCGGCGCGATCTGTTCGTGTGAGGCATGGAATCCGATTCGGGTCATGCCCCACTCTCACCCGGCCACAGCGCCGGATTCAAGCATTCCGGCAAACTGACGCCCCGCGCGTCAGGCGGCCGCCTCGCCGCGCGAGGCCCGGATCACGTCCGAGGCCACGGCCATGACCTCGACGGGGGAGGGCGTGGGACGGGCCGGGGGAGTGGTCAGCCCCTCCTCCTCGATCCTGCGCAGATGGCGCTTGATGGTGGACACGGAGCATCCGAGCTTCGCGGCCAGCCTGCTCAGGGGCTGGCTCGGGTTCTCCTCACGCAGCCGCAGGATCTCCCAGCGGTCGTACTGCCTGCCGGACCGCACGCCCACCATCGCGTCGAAGTCCTCCGTCGTCACGGTGACGGCCAGTCTGGCCCGGATGACCTGGCGTTGGCGCGGGGTGGTGCCCGCCACGAAGCCGGCGACGTCGAACTTGGTCACCGCGTCGGTGAGGCAGGTGGCGAGGAGCGGGCAGTGGGCGCACAGCGACTCTGCCCGCGCCCTCACACTGTCTCGCTCCTGCCTTTCCCCGCGGGACTGCGGCGAGGTGCCGTCGTCCAGCAGGCGGTGCAGGAATACGTCCGGATACCGCACGCAGGGTGTGGTCTCAGTCATCGGTGTGCCCCCTAGCTCTTCCGACTGAACGGGGAAGCGTGTCCCCGAAACAACCGTGCCAAGGGTGCTCGCGGCGGAACCCGCGGCCCGCTGGGCTCGACTACTCAAAGAATCTGAGCACGCAACGAAGCAGGTTTGAGTACGGATACTCAAATCACCCGAGCCCTGGGGCTGATTCCCGCGTCGTGATGGCGGCGACAAGCCATGACATCCCGCGCCGGGCTGCCAAGGGTGAGCACTCACTTTCGGCTATAGCGCAGCCGCCGCTCACCGTGCCTGGCAGGTGAGCGGCGGCTGTAGGGCCGGTGACGGCGATCAGTCTGTGCCGGACTCCATGGAGGACGCCGCGACGGCCTCGTCGACGTCAGAGGGGCCGGTGGCGCCCAGCTCGGCGATGGCCGCGGCCCCGCCCGCCTCGAGGCGACCGATCAGGTCCTGATGCCCGGCCAGCAGGGTGCCCTGGGCCGCGTACAGCTCGAGCTTCTCGCGCGAGTCGGCGATGTCGAGGTTGCGCATGGTGAGTTGGCCGATGCGGTCGGTGGGCCCGAAGGCCGCGTCCTCCACGCGCTCCATCGACAACTTGTGCGGCTGGTAGCTGAGGTGGGGGCCACGCGTGTCGAGGATGGTGTAGTCGTCGCCTCGACGCAGGCGCAGGTCCACCTCGCCGGTAACGGCCGAGGCCACCCACCGGGTGATCGACTCGCGCAGCATCAACGACTGCGGGTCCAGCCAGCGGCCCTCGTACAGCAGCCGGCCGAGCCTCAGGCCCTCGGAGCGGTAGTTGGCCAGCGTGTCCTCGTTGTGGATGGCGCTGAGCAGCCGCTCGTAGGCGATCCACAACAGGGCCATGCCCGGGGCCTCGTAGATGCCGCGCGACTTCGCCTCGATGATGCGGTTCTCGATCTGGTCGCTCATCCCCAGGCCGTGGCGGCCGCCGATCCCGTTGGCCTCCATGACCAGGGCGACCGGGTCGTCGAAGCGCACGCCGTTGAGGGCGACGGGACGGCCCAGCTCGAAGCGCACCGTGACGTCCTCCGTCGCGATCTGCACCGACGGGTCCCAGTACTTCACGCCCATGATGGGCTGGACGGTCTCCAGGGACACGTTCAGCTCCTCGAGCGTCTTGGCCTCGTGCGTGGCGCCCCAGATGTTGGCGTCCGTGGAGTAGGCCTTCTCCTTCGAATCCCGGTAGGGCAGCGAGCGTTCGGTGAGCCACTGGCTCATCTCGTCGCGGCCGCCGAGCTGGGCCACGAAGTCCTCGTCGAGCCACGGCTTGTAGATGCGCAGCTGCGGGTTGGCCATGAGGCCGTAGCGGTAGAACCGCTCGATGTCGTTGCCCTTGTAGGTGGAGCCGTCGCCCCAGATGAACACGTTGTCCTCGGCCATGGCCCGCACCAGGAGCGTGCCGGTGACGGCGCGGCCGATGGGGGTGGTGTTGAAGTACGCCTTGCCGGCCGACCGGATGTGGAACGCGCCGCAGGCCAGGGCCGAGAGGCCCTCCTCGACGAGCTGGGCCCGGCAGTCCACCAGCCTCGACAGCTCGGCGCCGTAGGCGACGGCGCGCCCGGGCACCGATTCGATGTCGGGCTCGTCGTACTGCCCGATGTCGGCGGTGTAGGTGCACGGGACGGCGCCGGCCTCGCGCATCCACGCGACGGCGACGGAGGTATCGAGGCCGCCGGAGAACGCGATTCCCACGCGCTCGCCGACGGGCAGGGAGGTCAAGACTTTGGACACGCAGGACACTGTAGTCGTCATGCTTTGAGGCCCAGGGGGTGTGCCGAACGGTGGGCGCCGCCCAGGTTCGGGCCCTCGTATGCAGGGGGTCGCGAAGGGGGCCCCTGATATGCTCCGAGCTCAGGATTGCCCCTCACTCGTGACGGAGAACTTTTAGATGCAGCAGCCCCACGCCGTCATTGTGATGCCCAACAACGTCGAGATCGACGCCCGGGCGCACCGCAACGGGTTGGCGCTGGCGGCGGCCGGCTTCAGGGTGACCATGGTCGGGTACGGCACCGGCATCCCGCCCGTCGGCGAGATCAGCGGCATCCCCTACTACCTCACCTACGGCCAGCAGGCGAAGAAGAAGCTGAGCCTCGTCTATCGCACCGTCCGCAAGACCTTCCATCTGACCACGCGCCGCCGCCCCCCGCAGCCCGTGCTCAAGGCCGTGGCCGTCGTCGACGGCGCCACCGCGCGGGCCAAGCACGCCGTCCAGGCCGTCGCGCACAAGGTCCGCCACCCCGAGGAGATCGGGGGGCCGGACCCCACCACGTGGCAGGGGATGCTCCCGTTCATCGCGGACATGGAAGAGGCGATGTTCGCCCGCGTGGTCGAGCTCGAGCCGGACCTCGTGGTCTGCGACGTCCACCTCCTGCACCTGGCGCGCCGCGTGGCCGACCGGTTCCGGGGCCAGGGACGGAAGGTCGCGGTGCTCTACGACGCGCGCGAGTACGTCTACGGCCTCGCCAGCGAGGACCCGAACGTGCTGCAGGGGTTCCCGGCGCTGGAGGCCGAGTACATCCGCGGCTGCGATGCCGTGGTGACCGTCTGCGAGCCCATCGCGGAGTTCCTCCGCGACAAGTACGACATCCCGCTCCCACCGCTGGTGCCCAACGCGCCCATCGGGGACCTGCCCGCCACCGGCAGGCCCATGACCATCCGGGACTTCCTCGACATCGATCCCGACGCGCCGCTCCTGGCCTACGCCGGCGGCCTGTCGGTTCACCGCGGGGTGCACGACGCCGTCGAGGCGCTCACCCTGCTCCCGGGCGTCCATCTCGCGATCGGCGCCCGGCGGCCGAGCTCCTACACCCTGGAGCTCGACGAGCAGGCCCGGCGCCTGGGGGTGCGTGACAGGCTGCACTTCGTGCCGTTCGCGCCCACCCATGAGGTGGCCGACTACCTCGCCTCCGCCACGGCCGCGATCTTCCCCTTCCTCCCCGTCGGCAACCACAACTGGGCCGCACCCAACAAGTACTTCGAGTCCGTACAGGCCCGGCTCCCCATCCTCACCTCCGACATGGAGTGGCTGAGCGAGCGGATCACGAGGTTCGGCATCGGCGAGGTGTTCCAGCACTCCAACCCCGCGTCGCTGGCCCAGGCGGCCACGAAGCTGCTCGGGGATCTGGACAGCTACAGGTCCAGGCTGACCGACGAGCTGGTGGCGGAGCACACCTTCGAGCACTTCAGCCACAACCTGGTCGACACGTGCCTCGCCACCCTCACCCCCCAGCTGCGCGCCGGGCTGCGGCCGCACGATCTGACCGCCCAGCTCTACAGCATCCGCCGCGACATGCTCGCGCAGCGGGCCAGCCTGTCGGACTCGGACCTCTTCGAGCCGCGTCCGCGGCTGCGGATCGGCACCACCAACTCGGCCGGTCAGGCCACCGAGTGGGCCCACGCGCTGATGCGCGAGCGCCCGCGCGTCATCGCGGACTCGGCGTGGCTGAAGCTCTCGGACCAGAACTACCCGGCGGACGAGGTGTTCACCCAGACGCAGTCACTCACCCGCTACTGGCAGGAGCGGCTGAAGGCCAGGCTGGTCAACCGCTACACCCACGTGCTCAGCGAGTCCGGCCGGCCCATCGTGGGCAACGCGTTCGGCAAGTACTTCTGGCAGGAGACCGAGTGGCTGCGGGCCCAGGGCATCCGCCAGGGGCTCGTGTTCCACGGCTCGGACATCCGCAACCCCAGGGAGCACGCCCGGCTTGAGGCGTGGTCCCCCTTCCGGGGCGAGCTGCAGGGCGAGATGGCGGAGCTCACCGCCAAGCTGCAGCGGCGGGTGGACCACCTCACCCCGCACGTCAGGGCCTTCGACGGCCCAGCCTTCGTGACCACCGCGGACCTGTTCGACTACCTGCCCGACGCCACCTGGCTCCCCCTCACGGTCGACACCCGGCTCTGGTCCAGCGACAGGGTGCCGATGGCCGACGGGAAGCCGCCGGTCGTCCTGCACATCCCGAGCAGCGGCATCAAGGGCTCCGAGTACGTCGACGCGGCGTGCGAGGAGTTGCAGTCGCGCGGCCTCATCCGCTACGTGCGCGAGGAGGACATCCCGCATGAGCAGGTCAGGTCCCTGGTGCTCGGCGCCGACATCGTCATCGACCAGCTGCGGATCGGAGACTACGGCCTGGCCGCCGTCGAGGCCATGAGCGCAGGCAGGGTGGTGGTGGGTCACCTCGCGGACCGGGTGGCCGAGCGCTACCCGGGGGAGCCGCCCATCGTGCGCGCCACCGCCGACACGCTCGGCGAGGTCCTGGCCGGCCTGCTCGAGGACCCGGCGCGCGCCGCCGGGATCGGCGCCGCCGGGCGCGCCTACGTCCTCGAGTTCCACGACGGCCGACGCGCCGCCGAGGTGCTGGCCGGATTCCTCCAGCTCGACGCATGACCGACCGCAGCCTCGCGGTCCTCACGCCCTGGTATCCCTCGCTGGGCAACCCCGTGCTGGGCAACTTCGTCGCCGAATGGAGCCGCCTGGCGGCCGGAGGCTTCGACGTGCGGGTGGTCAACTCCGTCGAGTGGCCGGGTGGGCCGCAGGAGCTGGTCGACGCCCACCGCCCTGCCTTCGACGCCCTGATCCGACGGATGGGCGCGGCCGGCGCCCTCGACGCCCGCGGGGACTTCGGGACTGTGACCCGGGTGCCGCATGCGCTCGTGGGTGGATGGAGCGTGCCCCAGCGGGCCGCCAGCGCGGTCTCAGCCGTGGCCGATGCGCTGCCGGGGCTCGAGGCCGACGTCATGCACGGCCACGTCACCTACTTCGGGGGCCTCCTGGCCGCGCGTCTCGCCGGTCCGGCGACGCGGGTGGTGGTGACCGAGCACTCGAGCGAGGCCCGCACCGTGCTCGCGGACCCGGCCGGCCGCGAGCTCTACGCGGAGGTCCTGGACCGGGCCTCCTACCTCACCTGCGTCAGCGGCCAGGTCCGGGACCTGATCCTCGGCCACCTCCCCGGCAACGACGCCAAGGTGGTCGTGGTGCCCAACCCCGTCGACTTCGACGGCGCCCCCCGTCGGGACGCGCCCCCCGAGACGCTGGACCGCTGGGTCTTCGTCGGAGGGCTGCTCGAGATCAAGGGCGTGCAGCGGCTGATGGCCGCCTTCACCCGCTTCGCGGGGGAGCGCCCGGCGGCCACCCTCGACCTGTTCGGCGACGGGCCCCTCCGCGGGGAGCTTGAGGACTCGGTGCGGGTCGCCGGCCTGGGCGGCCGCGTGAGGTTCCACGGCAACGTGCCCAAGCCGTCGGTCCTGGCGGCGCTGCCTCGCTTCGACGTGCTGGTCGCGCCCAGCCGCTACGAGACGTTCCACCTAGCGGTGAGTGAGGCTGTCGCGGCGGGGCTGCCGGTGGTGGTGACCAGGAGCGGAGGCCCCCAGGAGGCGCTCGGGGACACCATCCGGCTGTGCGGCCGGTTCATCGACGTGGCGGAGGACCCGGCCGGGATCCTGGACGCTGTGACCGACATCGAGGAGGGCCTTCAGGGCCTCGATCCGGCCGGCGCACGCCGGGAGCTGTCTGCCAGATACGGTCCCGCGGCCGTGAGCGCACGCCTCGCGGAGCTCTACGGCGTGGCCCCGTGGGGCCCTGCGCGGGCGGCGTCCGGGCAGGCCGGCCCCGCGCCGGACCGGGTCGAGGTGTTCGCCCGCAGGACCTGGCGCTCACCGGCGGTCGAGCCGCAGGTCGCGCTGGCCGAGGCCCAGGGCGCAGTCGTCCACACGGTCGGCGTACCCCAGCCCAAGCCAACCGCGCGTCCGCTCTCGGTCCCTCAACGCGCGCTGCGGAAGGCCCGCCGGATGGTGGAGGGCCTCCGGCCCGCCGCGACGCCTGACGCGGCCGGCGCCGGCACGCTGGCGCTTCTGGGAGACCTCACCTCGGCTGCGGACCTGGCCGCGTTCTGGGACGCCAACCCCGCGGTGCGGCCCAGCGTCGAGCTCGATCCCACTCTCTTCGGCCTGCCGCCGGTGGATGCGGCAGAGGCCCGCTGATGCGCGTCCTGATGCTCGTCGCCACCTCCGTGGCCACCGACACCCGGGTGCTGCGCGAGGCAGGGGGGCTCGTCGGTGCCGGACACAGCGTCCACATCATCGGCAAGTCCGTCCCCGCGGGATTCCGGCCCGGCCAGGGCATCACGGTCTCCAGCGTCGGCACGTCGTCGGTGTTCAGGGGCGAGCAGGGGACCTCGTTGTCGGGCCGCCGCCTGTCGTGGCCGGCGCGGGTCGGCCGGTGGCTGCTGCTCCCGCAGCACCGCAACAGCGCCTTCGGCCGGTGGGCGGAGGGCGCCTACGCCGACGCGTCCGCCCGCTCGTTCGACGTAGTGCACGCCCACGACTTCACCGCACTCGGCGCGGGTGCCAGGCTCGCAGGTGAGCGTGGCGTGCCGCTGGTCTACGACTCCCACGAGTTGTGGACCGGCGTGCCGCGCGAGTACCGGCCGACGCCGCTGCAGGACCGCCGCGAGCGCCGCCAGGAGGCCGAATGGGGCGGGCGGGCCGCCGCGGTGATCACCGTCGGGCCCGGGGTCGCGGACGCGTTGCGGCGCCAGTACGGCTGGGGGAACGTCGCGGTGGTGCGCAACACCTTCCCCCTGCTTCCCGAGGCCGAGCTCCCTGTGCTGCCCGAACGCCCCCGCGGCGCCGTCTACGCGGGACGGGTGGGCGCCTACCGCGAGCTCGAGGTGATCGCGGCGGCCAGCCGGGAGGTCGAGCTGCCGATCACCATCGTCGGCCCCGGGGACGGGACGTGGCTCACCACGTTCGACGCGGGCCGCGCCTCGGTCCTGCCGGCCCTTCCCCTCGACGACGTGTCGCGGGCGATCGCGGAGGCGGGCCTGGCGCTGGTCACGCATTCCGACCGCTGGCCGAACCACCGCCTGGCCATGCCGAACAAGCTGTTCCACGCCGTCAGCCTGGGGGTGCCGGTGGTGGCCACCGACGTCGGCCAGCTCGGCGAGCTGGTGCGCGAGCACCGCCTGGGCGTGCTGTACCGGCCGGGAGACGCGGCCTCGTTCGCCGACGCCGTCCGGCGGGCGCAGGCGGAGTACCCTCAGCTTGTCCGTCAGGTGCGCGAGGCGCGGCCGCGGCTCAGTTGGCCGGAGGACGAGGCGGCGCTCCGGCGGGTGTATGGGACACTTGGCATCGATCCGCGGGTCGGTTGACCCGGCGGACGCTGAGATGTGGGAGTTGGTGAGAGGTTGACTGAGTCTCGGAAGGCCGGTGGGGCCCCCGTGCAGAGGCGGATCTACAAGCCGCACAAGGCGAGCGTGCCGAACCTCCGCGCCTACTTCAGCGAACTCTGGGGCCGGCGGGACTTCGCGTTGGAGCTGGCCCACACCAACCTCCGGGCCTCGAACACCAACACCGTGCTGGGGCAGCTGTGGCTGGTGGTCAACCCCCTCCTCCTCGCGGGCGTCTACTTCCTGCTCGTGGTGGTGCTCTCCGGTGGGTCGGCCAGCCACACGTTCCCGGACATCGCGGCCGGCCTGTTCCTCTTCTTCTACATCACCGGCGCCATGCAGGCGTGCGTCAACGCAGTGACGAACGCGGGCAGCCTGGTGCTCAACATGAGCTTCCCCAAGATGCTGCTCATCTTCTCCAACGTGTACGTGGGGCTGCGGCGGTTCCTCCCCACCCTGTTGGTCTATCTGGTGATCCACATCATCTGGGGCCTCCCGTGGTCCTGGAACATGCTCTGGATGCTCTACGCCATCGTGCTGTCCACCCTGCTGGGGTTGGGCCTCGGCGCGCTCGTGGCCACCTGGCAGGTGTACTTCCGCGACACCTCGCAGTTCCTCCCCTACTTCATCCGCATCTGGCTGTACGCCTCCCCGGTCCTGTACTCGGCCGAGATGTTCCTGGAGGGACCCATCGGCCGCCACGTGGGCCAGTGGATCCAGCTCAACCCCGTCTTCGGCGTGCTGGGCATCTGGCACGACGCCCTGGCCGGTCACATGCCGGCCACCAGCTATTTCGTGGGCGGCACCCTCTGGGCGGTCGCCCTGGCGGTGTTCGGCACCCTGTACTTCGTCTCGAGGGAGCGTGAGTTCGCTGTCCGCCTCTGATACGCCGCTGGAGCGCACCACCGGAGACCCGGAACCCGTCGCTCACGAGTCGGTCACGCCCCCCGCCGTGCACTCGGACGATGCCGCGGTCATCGTCGACGACCTGCACATCACCTACCGGGTGAACCTAGAGCGTAAGAACTCCCTCAAGAACGCTCTCGTCCGCAAGGCCCGCAAGGAGAAGGTGCGCTTCCGCGAGGTCAACGCCATCAAGGGCGTCACCTTCGACGTGCCGGCGGGCCAGTGCACGGGCTTCATCGGCGCCAACGGTGCCGGCAAGTCCACGCTGATGCGGGCCATCGCGGGCATCCTGCCCCCCACCAAGGGCCAGATCGAGGTCCGCGGCAAGGTGTCCACCCTGCTGGCGCTCGGGGTCGGGTTCAACTCCGCGCTGACCGGCCGCGAGAACGTGATGATCGGCGGTCTCGCCGCCGGCCTGACCCGCGCCGAGGTCACCGAGAAGTTCGAGGAGATCGCGGGGTTCGCGGACCTCGGAGACTTCATCGACATGCCGATGCGCACCTACTCCTCGGGCATGTTCTCCCGCCTGGCGTTCTCCGTGGCGGTGTTCATGGAGCCGGACATCCTCATCATCGACGAGGCGCTCTCCGCCGGCGACGCGCAGTTCAAGCAGCGGGCGGGCAAGAAGATGGAGGAGCTCATGGGCAGCGCGGGCACCATGCTGCTCGTCTCGCACGCCCTCTCCACCATCCAGGAGCTCTCCGACGAGGTGATCTGGCTGCACAAGGGCCGCCTGATCAAGCGCGGCGAACCGGCGGAGGTGTGCGACGCCTACCTCGAGTTCCTCAAGGTGGGCGACGAGGCCATCGTCATGGAGGACTTCTGAGCGCCGACGTCGGCCTCGTCACCACGGGGCATGACGTCGCGGACGCCCGCCTGCACCGCACGGTCCTTGCTCTTCAGCGGGCCGGGTTGAGTGTCGCGGTGATGGGCCTGGGCGATCCGGCCGCGGGTCCGGCCGGGGCCACGGTGCGCACCGCCCCCCGGGCCGGGGCCGTGACGCGGGCGCTCCGCGCGCTGCTGTGGCCGTGGCGGATGCGCGCCGGGGTCCTGCTCACCATCGATCCGGACACCGCGCCGATGGCCTGGCTCAGCAGCCGCCTCAGGCGCGGCGCGTGGGTCGCCGACGTGCACGAGGACTACCGCGCCCTGCTCACCGACCGCCCCTGGGTGCCCCGTCCGCTGCTGCCCGTCCTCCAGGGCGCCGTCGGCCTGCTCATGCGGCTCATCGCCCGCGCGGAGCTGGTGCTGGTGGCCGACGAGCACGTTCCGCCGCGCGACGCCCCCCGCCGATCCGTCATGCGCAACGAACCCGATCTCAGCCTGTTGCCGCCCATCCGGAGCCACCGCGCGGACGGGCCTTTCCGCGCCGTCTACATCGGCGACAACCGGCGGAGCCGCGGGCTGCACGCGATGGTCGAGGCCGTCGCCGCCACCTCCGGGGACGCCCGGCCCTGGTCGCTGGACCTCGTCGGCCCCGTCGCCCCGCCGGACCGCGCCTGGCTGGAGGCGCGCCTGCTCGAACCGGACTGCGCCCGCATCACCTCGCATGACCGGCTGCCCCCGGACAAGGCCTGGGCGCTGGCAGCCGGGGCCGACGTCGGCCTGTGCCTGCTGGAGGACACACCCGCCTTCCGGGACGCGATGCCGTCGAAGGTCTACGAGTACCAGGCGTGCGGCCTGCCGACGGTGGCCACACCGCTGCCCAGGGTCGCCGAGCTGATCCGGGGCACGGGGGCGGGCGCGGTCGTCGACGGCCACGCCGAGACCGTCGCGGAGCTGCGGCGCTTCGCGTCCGAGACGGCGCACCGCGAGGCGCTCGTCTCCGCCGCGAGGGCCGCCGGCGAGGCGGCGAGGGCCCGGCCCAACCCGTACGACGACGCGGCGGCGCTGATCGCGGAGCTGTTGCCTTCAGCCGCCACCGTCCGCAGCCGGCGGAAGGCCGCACGGTATGCTCACCCTCGACGAGAGAAAGGGAAGCGATGACCGTTCGCATCCAACCCAGCGCCGACGTATCCCCGGATGCCGTGATCGGAGAGGGTTCCTCGGTCTGGCACCTCGCTCAGGTCCGCGAGCAGGCGGTCCTCGGCGAGAACTGCATCGTCGGGCGCGGCGCCTATGTGGGCACGGGCGTGACCATGGGGGACAACTGCAAGCTGCAGAACTACGCACTCGTCTACGAGCCCGCGGTGCTGGAGAACGGCGTCTTCGTCGGCCCCGCCGTGGTGTTCACCAACGACCACTTCCCGCGTTCCATCGACCCCGACGGGAAGCTGAAGCGCGGCGACGACTGGGAGGCGGTCGGGGTGACCTGCCGGACCGGGTCGTCGATCGGCGCGCGCGCCGTCTGCGTGGCCCCCGTCACGATCGGACGCTGGGCCATGGTGGCCGCCGGCGCCGTGGTGACCAAGGATGTGCCGGATTTCGCGCTGGTGGCCGGCGTGCCGGCCAAGCGCATCCGTTGGGTGGGCCGGGCGGGAGTTCCGCTGGAGGCCGGCGCGACGGAGGGGCTGTGGGTGTGCCCGCAGACCGGTGAGCAGTATCAGGAGCAGGACAACACGCTTGTGGAGGTTTCTTAAGTGAACGACTTCATTCCCCCGGCCAAGCCCATCATCGGCGACGAGGAGCGGGCGGCCGTTGATCGGGTGCTGCGTTCCGGGATGATCGCCCAGGGCCCAGAGGTCAAGGCGTTCGAGGAGGAGTTCTCGGCGCATTTCGGTCTGGGTCGCGCGTGTGTGGCGGTGAACTCGGGTACGTCGGGGCTGCATCTTGGTCTGTTGTCGTGTGGGATCGGGGCCGGTGACGAGGTCATCGTGCCGTCGTTCACGTTCGCGGCGACGGCGAACTCGGTGGCGTTGACGGGTGCCACGCCGGTGTTCGCGGATATCGCCTTGGATGATTTCACGCTGGATCCGGCGTCGGTGGAGGCTGCGATCACGGAGCGCACGAAGGCGATCATGCCGGTGCACCTGTACGGGCATCCGGCGAAGATGGTGCAGTTGCGGGAGATCGCGGACCGGCACGGTCTGATGTTGTTCGAGGATGCGGCGCAGGCGCACGGGGCGGCGTTGAACGGGACCCCGGTGGGGGCGTTCGGCGAGTTCGCGATGTTCTCGCTGTACCCGACGAAGAACATGACCTCGGGTGAGGGCGGCATGGTGTCGGCGGCCAACGAGACGGTCGAGCGGAACCTGCGGCTGTACCGCAATCAGGGGATGTTGCAGCAGTACCACAACGAGGTCGTCGGGCTGAACAACCGGATGACCGACATCCATGCGGCCATCGGCCGAGTGCAGTTGACGAAGGTGGGGGCGTGGACCGCGACGCGTCAGGAGAACGCGGCGTTCCTGTCGTCGAACCTGGAGGGTGTCGTGACGCCGCCGGTGGCTGAGGGTGCGGTGCACGTGTACCACCAGTACACGGTGCGGGTGGCCGAGGATCGTGACGGCTTCGCCAAGGCGCTGAAGGATGAGTACAACGTCGGCTCGGGCATGTTCTACCCGGTGCCGAACCATCGTCTGAAGCCGTTCCAGGTGGATGTGCATCTGGCCAACACCGAGCAGGCGGCGCTGGAGTGCCTGTCGCTGCCGGTGCATCCGTCGTTGTCGCAGGGTGACCTGGAGCGCGTCGTGGCCGCGGTCAACGCGCTGGCGAAGGCCGGTGCCTGAGGTGGCGGCTCTGCGGGCGGGCCTGATCGGGTTGGGCATGATGGGTCGCCATCACGCCCGGAACCTGCGCTCGATCGACGGGGTGGAACTGGTCGCGGTGGCGGATCCGGCCGGTGACCCGCACGGGGTGGCGGGGTCGCTGCCGGTGCTGGCCTCGGTGGAGGAGCTGATCGCGCAGGACGTGGACTATGTGGTGGTGGCCACGCCGACGGCGTATCACGAGCAGATCGGGTTGGCGCTGGCCGATGCCGGGGTGCATGCGCTGATCGAGAAGCCGCTGGCGAAGGACACGGTGGCGGCCCGCCGGTTGGCCGAGGCGTTCGCGTCGAAGGGCCTGGTGGGTGCCACCGGCCACATCGAGCGGTACAACCCGGCGTTGCAGAGCCTGCGCAAGCGGCTGGAGAACGGTGACCTGGGGGATCTGTACCAGGTGCAGACCCGCCGGCAGGGGCCGTTCCCGGCGCGGATCGCCGACGTCGGGGTGGTCAAGGACCTCGCCAGCCACGACGTCGACCTGACGGCGTGGGTGACGCAGCGCAACTACGAGCTGGTGGCGGCGCGCACGGTGAGCAAGGCCGGCCGGGAGTACGAGGACATGGTTTCGGCCACGTGCCAGCTCAGCGGCGGGTTGATGAGCAACCACCTGGTGAACTGGCTCTCGCCCACCAAGGAGCGGCTCACCGTCGTGACGGGCGAGAAGGGCATGTTCGTGGCCGACACCCTGACCGCGGACCTGACGTTCTACGCCAACGGCCTGGTGGCCACCACCTGGGACGACATCGCGCAGTTCCGCGGCGTGTCCGAGGGCGACGTGACCCGGTTCGCGATCCCGAAGCCGGAGCCGCTGCGCACCGAGCACGAGAACTTCCGCGACGCAGTCCTCGGCAAGGACGCGGACATCGTGACCATGGAACAGGGCGCACGCGTGGTCGAGGTCTGCGAGGCCATGATCGAGTCGGCAGCCACGGACCGCTTCGTCGCCATCGGCGCCCACTGAGCAACCAGAACCACCACCCACCGACGGGCCCGCACCAGCGGGCCCGTCGGTGTGTCCGCCCGCGAGGGGTAGAGTCTGCGACGGGGTCGCAGGCGGAACGAAGGAGAACAGGCAAGTGAAGATCACGGTCGTCGCGTTGGGCAAGATCGGACTCCCGCTGGCGGTCCAGTTCGCCGATGCCGGGCATGAGGTGATCGGGGCGGACGTCAACCAGGCGGTCGTGGACCTGGTCAACGCCGGCACCGAACCGTTCCCCGGTGAGGCGCATCTGCAGGAGAAGCTCTCCGAGCTGGTCCCGGCCGGACGGCTGCGGGCCACGACGGATACGACGGCCGCCGTCGCCGAGTCGGACGCCGTCGTGGTCGTGGTGCCGCTGTTCGTCGACGCCGAGGGCGTGCCGGACTTCGGCTGGATGGACGAGGCCACCCGTGCGATCGCCGCGGGGCTGAAGCCGGGCACCCTGGTCAGCTACGAGACCACCCTGCCCGTGGGCACCACCCGCACCCGCTGGAGGCCGATGCTGGAGGAGGGCTCGGGCCTCGTCGAGGGCCGCGACTTCCACCTGGTGTTCTCCCCGGAGCGCGTCCTGACCGGCCGCGTGTTCGCGGACCTGCGCAAGTACCCCAAGCTGATCGGCGGCCTGTCCCCGGAGGGCGCGGCCCGCGCCCAGGCGTTCTACGAGGCCGTGCTGAGCTTCGACGACCGGCCGGACCTCGCGCGCGGCAACGGCGTGTGGGATCTCGGCTCCGCGGAGGCCGCCGAGATGGCCAAGCTCGCGGAGACCACCTACCGCGACGTCAACATCGGCCTGGCCAACCAGTTCGCCCGCTTCGCCGCGGGCAACGGCATCGACGTCTACCAGGTGATCGAGGCCTCCAACTCCCAGCCCTACAGCCACATCCACCGCCCGGGCATCGCGGTGGGCGGCCACTGCATCCCGATCTACCCCCGCCTCTACCTCTGGACGGACCCGGAGGCCAGCGTCGTGTCCACCGCCCGCGCCGCCAACGCGGCCATGCCGGCCCACGCCGTCGACCTCCTGCAGGGCCTCGCGGGGGACCTGACCGGGAAGCGTGTCGCCGTCCTCGGCGCCGCCTATCGCGGCGGGGTCAAGGAGACCGCGTTCTCCGGCGTGTTCCCCGTCGTCACCGAGCTGCGCGAGCGAGGCGCCCAGGTGGCCGTCCACGACCCGATGTTCACCGACGAGGAGCTCGGCCGCTACGGCTTCGCCCCGTACCACTTCGGCCAGGAGGCGGACCTCGCCATCCTGCACACGGACCACGCCGAGTACCGCGACCTCACCGCCGCGGCCCTCCCCGGCGTCACCGCCATCGTCGACGGGCGCCGCGTCCTCGACCCGGCCAACTTCGACGGGGTGCGGATCACCGTCATCGGCAAGGGAGCCTGACCGGTGGCGGCGCCCCGGGTGGTGCTGTTCCGGCACGCGCCCGTGGACATCGACTCGCGCGTCAAGAAGTTCGCCACCACGCTCAGCCGCGGCGGCTACGAGCCCGTCATCATCTCGCTGGAGGCGGCGGGAGGCCGCTCCGGCGAGTACGTGCTCGGGGACGGCATCCGGGTGATCCGGGTGCCGCTGACCAGGAGACCGGCGCAGCCCGGCCCCACCGGCAACCTCGAGCAGCGCAGGGCGGCACACCGCCGTCGCCGCGTGCACCGCGAGCGCATCACCGGCGTCAATCCGGCCTCCGCGAAGGCGGCGGCCAAGTGGCTGCTGGAGACGGGACGGGTCGGAGCGCTGAAGGCAGGGTCCCTCGCCGAGGACCTGAGGTACCGCGTCCAGCTGGAGCGGCGTCGCCGGGCCGGCCTGACCGACCCCTTCGTCGTCGACGGCGTCGAGCGCAACCTCCCGGTGGTCTACGACATCGCGCACACGCTGACGGACCTGCTCGTCGACCTCAGGCCGGACGTGCTGCACGCCCACCATCCGCAGGTGCTCCTGGCGGCCCGCGAGGCTCTCGCCAGGCTCCGCGCCGAGGGCCGGGAGCCGCGCTTCTACTACGACGCCCGCGAGAACTTCGCCGGGATCCCGCCGCAGGAGCAGGGCCTGGTGGCCGCGCATGAGGCGCTGATCGCGTGCGAGCGCGCCATGATCGGGCAGGCCGACGCCACGTCCACCGTCTCGGAGCCCATCGCCGACGTCCTCCGCGACACCTACCGCCTCGCGGCCCGCCCGTCCGTGTTCCTCAACATGCCCCCCGTCTCGCGCCACGACGGCCCGACGACGGTGCGCGAGGCGGCCGGGCTCAGCCCCGACGTGCCGCTCGTCGTCTACTCGGGGACCATGAGCTGGGCGCGCGGCATCGAGACGATCATCAAGGGGATCGCGCATCTGCCCGCAGAGGCGCACCTCGTGGTCGTGTCCGTGCCACTGCCGCACCCGATGATCCCCAAGCTGGAAGCGCTTGCGGCCGAGCACGGCGTCGCGGACAGGCTGCACTTCGTGGGCCCCGTCGGGCAGAACGAGCTCCTGCACTACCTCTCGGGGGCGGACGCCGCGGTGCACCCCCTGCCCGGGGGCTCGCCCAACCACGACGCGGCCATGCCGAACAAGCTCTTCGAGTACCTGCACGCGGGGCTGCCGCTGGTGGTCTCCGACGCGAAGCTGATGGCCGAGTTCGTCATCACGCACGGCGTCGGTGAGGTCTTCACCTCCGAGGATCCGCGCTCGTTCGGCGAGCAGGCGGCCAAGGTGCTGGCCGACCCGTCGCGCTACGCGGTGGCGGAGGTGGCGGCGCGCTACTCCTGGCAGGCGCAGGAGGAGCAGATCCTCGGCCTGTACGGCGCGATGACCGGCCACCCGGCCCGGCCTGCCGAGGGCGAGTTCGGCTCGCTCGAGGTGCGTCCGGCCGCCGGAGGCTGAGGCGGGGCCACCGCCGGCAGCAACGCCCGGTCGGGGGCGCATGTGCCAGACTGGGCCCCGTGAAGATCATGAGTGTGGTGGGGGCCCGTCCCCAGTTCGTGAAGCTCGGCCCCATCGTGCGCGTCTGCGCGGAGCTGCCGGAGGTCGAGCACATCATCGTGCACACCGGCCAGCACTACGATCCCCTCCTGTCCGACGTGTTCTTCCGCGACCTCGGCATCCCCGCCCCCGACGCGCATCTCGGGGTGGGGTCCGGCACCCACGGGCGCCAGACGGGCGCCATGCTCGCGCAGATGGACGAGGTGCTCGAGCGCTTCCAGCCGGACTGGGTGCTGGCCTACGGGGACACGAACTCCACCGCCGCGGCGGCGCTGGCGGCCGTCAAGATGCACATCAAGCTGGCCCACCTCGAGGCCGGCCTCAGGTCCTTCAACCGGCGGATGCCGGAGGAGCACAACCGGATCGTCACCGACCACCTCGCGGACCTGCTCCTGGCCCCCACCGAGGTGGCGGTCCAGCACCTGGCGGACGAGGGCCTGCGTGACCGTACGGTCCTGGTGGGTGACGTCATGACCGACGTGTGCCTGGCCACGCGCGACGCCGTCGCCGACCAGCCGGTGGCCCTCCCCGACGGCGTGGACCCGGACCGGCCGTTCGTCCTGGCCACCATCCACCGCGCGGACAACACCGACGACCCGGCGCGCCTGGCCGCGATTCTCACCGCCCTCCAGGGCGCCCCCGTCCCGGTGGTCCTCCTCACGCACCCGCGGCTCAGGGTGCTGGCCGAGAAGCACGGCCTGAGCCTGTCCTCGGGAAGCCTGGTGGCGTCCGAGCCGTTGGCCTACCCGCAGATGGTGCGCGCCGTCATGGCCGCTGCCGGCGTGGTGACGGACTCGGGCGGGCTGCAGAAGGAGGCGTTCCTCCTGGACACGCCCGTCACCACCATCCGCACCGAGACCGAATGGGTCGAGACGCTGGCCGACGGCTGGAACATCCTCGACCCGGAGCTCACGCAGTTGCGCGACGTGATGGTCCGGCCGCGGCCCACCGGCGCCAAGGGTGAGCCCTACGGGGACGGGCGCGCGTCCGAGCGCGCCGTGCGCGCGCTGCTCGACTTCCAGGGCTGACCGCTGAGGGGCGACGGCCCGTCAGTGGACCAGGACGATCTTGCCCACGTTGTCGCCGGCGGTGAGTTGCTCGTGCGCCCGTCGTACCTCGTCGAAGGGGATCCGGGTCTCCGGTGAGAGCCGGATCCGCCCGTCGGCGAGCATCGGCCACACCTCAGCCTCGACGGCGGCGCAGATCTCCGCCTTCTCCGCCGCCGGTCGGAAGCGCAGCGATGTCGCGGTGATGGTGGCCTGCTTGCTCAGCAGCGCGCCGAGATTGAGGGTGCCCTTGACGCCGCCCTGCAGCCCGATCACCACTATTCGCCCCCGCTTCTTCAGCGCGGCCACGTTGGACTCGAGGTACTTCGCCCCGATGATGTCGAGGATCACGTCGGCGCCCTTCGTCGCGGCCTTGAGGGCCGCCACCCAGTCGTCGTGGTAGTCGAGCGCGTGGTCGGCGCCGTGCGCCAGGCAGTGCGCGAGCTTCGCCGGGCTCCCGGCCGTGGCCACGACGGTGGAGCCGAGCGCCTTGGCGTACTGGGTGGCGAACGTGCCGATGCCCCCCGCCCCGCCGTGCACCAGGAACACCTCGCCGGCCTTCAGCCGCCCCTCCCTGAGGTTGGACAGCACCGTGGCGGCCACCTCCAGCACGCCGCCCGCCGAGACCAGGTCGACCCCCGGCGGAGGTGCGATCAGCTGCCCCTCCGGGGCGACGAAGAACTCGGCGTAGCCCCCGCCGGCCAGGAGGGCCACCACCTCGTCGCCCTTACGCCATCGCTGGACGCCCTCGCCGACCTCCTCCACCACGCCGGAGGCCTCGAGCCCGATGATCTCGCTCTCGCCGGGGGGCGGCGGGTAGTGCCCCTGCCGCTGCAGCACGTCTGCACGGTTGACGCCCGAGGCCACCGTCCGCACGAGCACCTCGCCCGGTCCGGGGGTGGGGGTGGGCGCCTCGCCGAGGGTGAGGGCGTCGATGTCTCCGGGGGTCTCCACGATCACTGCGCGCATGCGCCCAGCCTGCCACAGGGGCGGGGTGGTCACCCCTCGGCCGCGTCCCACTCGTCGCGGCCCTGCCACGTGCACAGACACACTTCGTTGCCCTCGGGGTCCGCGAGCACCCAGAAGCTTGGGGCCGCCGCGTCGCTCAGCAGCGTGCCACCCGCGGCGAGCGCCCGGTCCAGGCGGGCGCGGAGCTCGTCGTGGGGCACGGTGAGGTCGATGTGGATCCGGTTGCGCTGCGGGCGGGGCTGATCCATCTGCTGGAACCAGATCGGCGGTCCGATCAGCTGAGGGTCGACGAGCGCCTCCGGCCCGTCGTCGGCGTAGCCCGTGACCGCCCTCCAGAAGGGGAGGACCGCGGGGATGTCGAGCGCGTCGATGGCCACCTCGAAAGCGGCGAGGTCCGCCGTCACCGGGTCGAGCCCGCGCGAGGCGATGAGGCTGCTCACGGCCTCCCCGAACGCCACGTCGCGGTCCGTGATGCCGCCCGCGTCGTGGCTGGACACGGCGAGGTGTACCCGGGAGTAGCGGATGTCGATCTCCGGGTGGTGGTTGAGCTCCTCCGCGATCCGGCCGACTTCGTTGACGAGGCCCAGCGCGTCAGCGAAAGAGCCGGCGTCGACGGTGAGGTGCATGCGTCCGAGCAGGTAGCGCCAGGAGGGGAGCGCCTCGGAGGCCTGGGTGCGGGTGAGAGCCATTCCTCACCCTAACCCCGCCGGCGGGATCAGGCGGGCCAGTCGAGTTCCCGGGAGCTGACGAAGCTGCGCGGCGAGCCGTCGACGGGGTCCGGGAACTCCAGCCGGTACGCGAGCAGGCGCAGAGGGGTGCTGAAGTCGTCGATGCCGGTGGGCAGCACCTCGGGGTAGAGCGGGTCGCCGAGCAGCGGGATGCCCAACTGGTTGAAGTGCGCCCGGATCTGGTGGGTGCGGCCGGTCAGCGGACGGACCTCGTACAGGGCGTGGGCGCCGCGGGTCTCGAGGAGGTCGATGTCGGTGGTGGCGTTGGGCGGAAGGTCGAGGGTCTCGGCCTGGAGGGTGCCCACCCGCTTGACGAGGTGGGACTCCACCCGGAGCGGGAAGGTGAGCGAGGGGTCGACGCCCGCGATGGCCCGGTACGTCTTCACGGCGGTCCGGTGCGTGAACACCGAGTGGTAGGCGGCCCTCCAGCGCTTCTCCGTCGTCATGAGCAGCACCCCGGCGGTGCCGCGGTCGAGGCGGTGGGCGGCCGACAGCCCGGGGAGGTCCAGGAGCCGGCGTCCCTTGACGACGGCGGACTCGGTCACGTGGCGACCCCGCGGGATCGTGGAGAGGAAGTGCGGCTTGTCGAACACCGCCACCCGCTCGTCGAGGTGCAGGAGCGTCAGCTCCCCCGGGACCGGGGCCTCCTCCCGCAGCTCCCGGTGGAACCACACGAAGGTGTGTGGCTGATACGGTTCGCGCCCGCTCCACGGACGGCCGCGGTCGTCGACGAAGACGCCCCGGCCCAGCATGTCGTCGACGTCCTCGGGGGAGGGGGCGAGCTTGTGCACCAGCCAGTCGCGCATCGTCGGCCAGGGCAGCGGGTTTCCGGGGTCACGGTCGGGAGTGCGCACCCAGGCGGCCTGGAGGCCACGGCGCGGTGGCAGCGGCGACTTCGGCGGCACCTCACCCCTCTCGACGGCGGCCCGGTGGACCCGGCCGGGAGGCCACGATACCCCGGGGGCGGGGAGGCGGTAGCATGGTCGCGCACTGGCGAGGTCGCATAGTGGACTAGTGCAGCCGCCTTGAAAGCGGCCGAGGGGCAACTCTCCGTGGGTTCGAATCCCACCCTCGCCGCCACGCCCGGCGTCCCGAGGGTCGCGGGCTCCTCTCGGTAGGCTTGCCGCCATGGCCGAGAGCATCCACGTCATCAAGCCGCAGCCGCCTGTGCGTGCCTTCGTCACTGCCGCCGTCGCGGCCCTGGCCGGCGCCGTCCTGCTCGTGGCCGCGCTCAGCCAGGGCTGGCACGTGGTCGTCGTGGTCATCGCCGGGCTGCTGCTCGCCGCGGGGGTGGGGCTCATGGTGATGGCGCTGGTGTCGATGAACCGTTTCGCGGCCAGGTTCACGCTGACCGACGACGGCTACAGCTTCGTGGGGCCCGGGGTTGAACACTCGGGGGAGTGGGCGGACGTGAGCAAGGTGACGCAGTCCCAGGAGGGTTCTCACGTCACCATCTACCACGGGGCCGTCCGGCGCACGCACCTGCTGTTCCCCGGCGGGGATCGCGCCCAGATCGACGCGGTCCTGAACGACATTCGCGCGCGTCTCCGCGCCGCGAAGGGGTAGCGCTCGGGCTCAGCCCTCTTCGCTGTCCCCGCCGTGCCACGCGCAGACGTCCGTCACGTTCTGCGCGCCGTCGGCCAGTTCAGGGGCCTCGGAGGCCGACGGCGACGCCGATGGCTGCGGTGCCGCCGAAGGCGACGCGGACGACGTGGTGGCCGGTGAGCCCGACGGCGCCGGGGTGGGGCTCGGAGTGGCCGGGTTGATTGCCTCGTCCACCGCGGCACGCATGGCGTCGAAGTCCGGGTCGGCGTAGGAGTACCCGTTCTTGCCCGGCGAGAAGACGAGCCGGGTGACCTGGCCGTCCTTGACGCGCAGCGCGAGCTCGACGATCTCGGTCAGGTCCCGCTGCGGGATGTCGGTGACCACCATCTGCGACGACGCCGCGGCGATCGCCTCGTATCGGGTCAACATCGTGGCGGGGTTGGCCTGCTTGATGATGGCGCCCACCAGGCAGGACTGCCTGGCCATCCGGTCGTAGTCCGAGTAGTCCAGGCGGCTGCGGGCGTACCACATGGCCTCGTAGCCCATGAGGTGCTGGTCGGGGCCTGGCTCGAGGTACCCCGACGGCCGTTTGCCCTCCGAATTGCCGCCGATGGCCAGGCGCTGGTTGATGTTGACGGTGACGCCACCCATGGCGTCGATCAGGTTCTTGATGCCGTCGATGTTGAGCATGGCGAAGTAGTCCACCTTGAGCCCCGTCACGCCCTCGACACCCTGTTTGAGCGCCTCCGCGCCGCGATACGTGGCGCCGGCGAACAGGTCGGGGTAGCCGAGCTCGGTGTGGGCCCAGATGCTGTTGATGAACCAGTCCTCGGCCGGCTCGCCGCGGAAGCCGCGGGGGAACGCCTCGGCCATCTCGCTGCCCTCGGGGAACGGCGTGTACTGGAGGTTGCGGGGGATCTGGATCAGCGTGGTGGCGCCGGTCCTGGTGTCGATCGACGCCAGCATGATGGTGTCGGTGCGGATGCTGTACTGCTCGACGGCGTCGGCGCGGGCCGCGTTGCCGTCGGCGCCCAGCAGCAGGATGTTGATCCGGGGGATGTCGGCGAACGGGTCGGTGCCCTCGCTGGCCTCGAGCGTCGGCCGGCTGGAGGACTGGACCTCGTCCTCGCCGGCGGTGAACACGTTCTCCACCAGCAGCACCTGGTCCCGCGCGTAGCGGGCGCCGATGGCCGACGGCGCCGCGACACCGAACGCCAGCGCGGTCACCAGCACCGCGCCCACGGCGCGGCGGCCGTTCGACAGGTGCCGTGGGCGGGTGGTCACCTGGGTCAGGGTGATGAGCGCCACCCAGATCAGCCCGAGCGCGATGAGAGCGAGACTGGCGGAGGCGAGGAACCCGGGGCTCACGGCGAGTACGGCCACCCGGGTGGTGTTCGTCGAGGCCCAGTACGCCAGCGAGACGACGCCGACCAGGGCCGCCAGGCCAGTGATCAGGCCGAGCGCCCTGAGGGCCGGCCGCCGGGCTCCCAGGAGCCCGAGGCCCGGGATGAGAGTGGAGAGGGCGGTGAGGCCGAGGGACCGGCGCAGCGACGGCTCCCGGGAGGCGTCGTCCGCGGCCATCCGATGGCGGACGTTGGCGAGGAAGGGGAGCTCATCGGTTCCCGACTCGGGCCCGGGGCCGCTCGTGCCCTCGAAGGCGCGCGACGGCGTGCTCCCGGACGTGGGCCCTGCGGCGGCGGGTCCCTCGTCGGGGGCGGCGCGGCGGGCCCTGGGGTCTTCGCTCATTCGGCTCCTCCTGCGCGCCAGTGTAACCCGACGCCCTCAGAGCTCCCTGTGCCCCCGTGCCGGTCGGCTCCCGGGTGTTTGCCGCTTGGCTCGGGGCTCGGCTAGGCTGTGACGGCACTGGAGGTGTCGCCTAGTACGGTCTATGGCGCCCGCCTGCTAAGCGGGTTTGGGGCTTCAACCCCATCGCGGGTTCAAATCCCGCCGCCTCCGCCAGTCATGATCGAGCCCCCGGGACACGTCAGTTCCCGGGGGCTCCGTCGTTGCCGCGCTCAAGGTCGAGCAGGAACTGCTTGCGTTCGGGGCCACCGGCGTAGCCGGTCAGCGAACCGCTCGCCCCCACCACGCGGTGACAGGGCACCACCACGCTCACCGGATTCCTGCCGTTGGCCATGCCCACGGCGCGCGAGGCGCCGGGGCGGCCGATCGCCGCGGCGATCTGGCCGTAGCTGCGGGTCTCCCCGTACGGGATCTCGGCGAGCGCCGCCCACACCTGCCGCTGGAAGTCCGTGCCCGACGGTGCCAGCGGGAGGTCGAATTCCCGCCGCCGGCCGGCGAAGTACTCGGTCAGCTGCCGGGTGGCCTCCGGGAGCGCGTCGTCGACCCGCTCGCCCCAGGCGGACTCGGGCACGGGCGGGCGGTGGTGCCCGTCCATGAGGACCGCCACCAGCGCCCCGTCGGACGAGACGATGGTCAACGCTCCGATGGGCGACTCCATCACGCTGTAGTTCATGGCTTCTCCTGACAACCGGGGTGCCCCGGGATCGAGTTGACGGCGTGGGGCGTGAGCGCCCACAGGTGCTGGGTGGCGTAGGACCGCCAGGGCCGCCAGCGCGCGGACCGCGCGGCGACGTCGACCCCGAGTTCGGCGGCGGCCCGGATCACGCCGAGGTCGGTGGCGGGGAAGGCGTCGGGGTCGCCGAGCCCTCGCATGGCGATCATCTCGACGGTCCACGGGCCGATCCCCTTGAGGGCGGCGAGCCCTGCGCGGGCGGTGTCGCGGTCGGCGCCGACGGAGAGGTCCAAGCGGCCTTCGGCCAGTGCGCGCGCCAGCGTGCGGACAGTGTCGCGGCGGGAGGCGGGGAAGGCCAGAGCGTCGTCGGGTGCCTCCGCGACCGCGTCGGCCGTGGGGAACAGGCGATCCAGGCCAGCGATTCCGGTCTCCACCGGGGTGCCGACGGCGGCGACCAGTCGGGCGCCGTGGGTCCGTGCCGCGGCCGTCGAGACCTGCTGCCCCAGCAGGATCCGGAAGGCGACCTCCTCGCCGTCGATCCCGCGTGGAACCCTCCGCCCAGGATGAGCCCGGACCAGGGGCGCGAGGAGGGGGTCCGAGGCGAGGAGATCGTCGACGGCGACGGGGTCTGCGTCGAGATCCAGGAGACGCCTGATGCGGGCGATGGCGGTGGGCAGCTGAACAAGGTCGCTGACCCCGAGCCGGGCCGCGACCCCCCTGGGTCCCGGCCTCAGCGAGACGACGCCGTGGCCCCCGGGGAGCCGCAGGGTGCGGTGGTAGGCGCCCTCGTGGAAGGACTCGACGCCCTCGACGGCGGTGGCGATGAGGTGGCCGAACACGTTGCACGGGCAGAAGGGCCGACGGACGGGGAGGGTGAGGTCGACGAAGGTGAGGCCACCGTCGGAGCGGGGGGCAGGCGCGCTCGACGGCCGCCGCAGCTGGCTCGGCGTGGCGTCGTAGACCTCCCGGAGCGTGGCGTTGAAGGAGCGCAGGCTCGAGAACCCCGAGGCGAACGCCACGTCGGTGAGCGGCAGCGCCGTGGCTTCGAGCAGCGTCCTGGCCGTGTGCGCCCGGCGGGTCCGGGCCAGGGCCAGGGGGCCGGCGCCCACCCCCTCGTCCAGCAGCCTCTGCACCTGCCGCACGGAGTAGCCCAGCCGCGCGGCCAGGCCGACGACGCCCTCGCGGTCCACGACGCCGTCGTCGATGAGCCGGACCGCGCGGGCGACGGCGTCGCCGCGGACGTCCCATTCGGGCGAGCCGGGTGCGGCTCCGGGCAGGCAGCGCTTGCAGGCCCTGAACCCGGCGAGCTGCGCGGCGGCGGCGGTCGGGAAGAAGCGGACGTTGCGGGGATGGGGGGTGCGGCCGGGGCAGCTCGGCCTGCAGTAGATCCCCGTCGAGGTCACGGCAGTGACGAAGCGGCCGTCGAAACGCGCGTCCTTGGCCCGGATGGCGCGGAGGCAGGCGGCCGTGTCGTCGTGCATGACACCCAGCATGACGCACGGACAGCCCGGGTTCTCGCAGGAATGCGACATCACCGTCCCGGTGGGGCGGTGCCGGCGATCGCCCTGTGCGGCAGCCTCTGCCCATGTGCACGGATGAGTCCCCGCTGGAAGACCGGCGTAGCCCCCTCCCGGACGGAGGGGGCACGGACGGCCCGTTTTGCCCATCCTCCCGGGGTCGCGTATAGTTTCGCGGGCCAGCGCTCGTGGCTCAACGGATAGAGCATCTGACTACGGATCAGAAGGTTGGGGGTTCGAGTCCCTCCGAGCGCGCTGGATGAGGCGCCGGGTGTCCGCACCCGGCGCCTCGGTCATTTCTCCGGCCTCGTCGAACCGCCACCCGATCAGCGGCCGGCCGTGGTGTACCGCAGCGGGTGGTGCGGCACGCCGCAGGGGCGTCGGGGCCCGTGCCAGACCTCAACCTGTGCCTGACATTGCGGTGGTCAGATCCCCGGTCACCGGATTGAATACGGCCATGCCTTCCCCGCGCACCCTCGTCCGTGCACTGCTGGTCCTCGCACTCGCTGCTGTCATGCTGCCCATGCCGCGTCCCGCGGCCGCACTGGACGCCGCGACCTTCGTGACCAGAACAGCCGCCTGGGCGCAGGCCGAGGAGCGCGAGTACGGCGTACCGGCTTCCGTGGCGATCGCGCAGGCGATGCTGGAATCGGGGATGGGTGAGTCCGGGCTCACGAAGAACGCCAACAACTGGTTCGGCATCAAGTGTTCATCGACGGCGAGCCCGTACCAGAACGGCTGCTACAGCGTCTCGACGACGGAGTACGACGCCAACGGCACGGCCTACACCACCACCGCGAGCTTCAGGAAGTACGACACCCCCGAGAAGTCGTTCATCGACCACGGCTACTTCCTCAGCCGGCTGAGCCGCTACGCGAAGGCCTTCAGCTACACCGACAACCCGGACCGCTTCATCGTCGAGGTCCACCTGGGCGGCTATGCGACCGATCCGCAGTACGCCAACAAGGTGATCAACCTGATGACCAAGTACAACCTGTACCAGCACAACGTCACCACGCCGTCGACTGCGGCCTCCGAACTGGTCATCCGCCCGCAGACCAAGGCGTATGCGGGCGCGGCCGCCGCCGTCACCGGGCTCTTGAGCCCGGGGGGCGCCGCGCGCGACATCCTCGTCCAGGTGCTCACGCCGTCGGGCTGGTCCACGAGCAGGAAGGTGGCCGCGGGCTCCAGGGGGCAGTTCTCGATCCCCGTCGACTACAACCTCAACGTCGCGGGGAAGGTCACGTACCGGGTCCAGGCCGTCGCCGCTCAGGGGGTCCTGACCAGCGCGGAGTTCACGCTCGAGCGGCTGCCGCGCGTCTCGGTGCAGGCGATCGCCACCGTGATGGTGAACCAGGCTGCGCGGCTGCGCGGCTCGGCGGCCGGGCTCCAGGGGAGCAGCGTCAAGGCGCAGGTCCTGTTGAACGGCGCCTGGACGGACCACTCGTCCGGCACCGTCGCCTCGGACGCGACGTTCGACCTGCCGCTCACGGTGGGCCAGAGCACCCCGGGCACATGGTCCTTCCGGGCGGTCCTCACCACCTCCAGTGGGGTTGCCTACACGTCGGCCACGGTGAACGGCACGTGGATCAACGACATCTACACCACCGAGGGCACCCACGAGTTCAACGGCCGCCAGTGGAGGACGCGCTGCGAGCCTTACTCGTCGACCACGCGGTGCTTCACGGACATCTGGGCCTCCACCGTCAAGGTGGTCGACGGGAAGTTCGTCAAGACCAACGACTGGACGTTCAACAACATGACGTACAAGCCCAGCAAGCGCACGCTGTGGACCACCAATCCCCTCGGCGGCCATGGCACCCCGGGTCCGAAGGAGTACACCTGGACCTCCGGCGGCCGCGAGTGGAAGGCCGAGTGCGACACCAGCACCACGGGCTACGGCGGCTGCCGCGCCTACATCCTGGCCAGCGTCATCGCGTCCAGGCAGACGGCCTCCGGGGACTGGATCTACGCGTGGGAGCGCTCGTGGGTCTTCAACAACATCGTCCGCTTTTCCTGAGTCCACCCATCGGCGCCGGGCGCCGGCGATGAGTGCCGGGGCTGCGGATCGTGGGAGAATCAGCCGGTGACACAGATCTGGGCCCATAGGGGCGCGAGCGCGTACGCGCCCGAGAACACCCTCCCCGCATTCCAGTTGGCGCTGCAGATGGGCGCCGACGGCGTCGAACTGGACGTCCAGCGCACCGCTGACGGCCAGGTGGTGGCCATCCATGACGAGACCATCAACCGCACGTCGAACGGGTTCGGCCGTGTGGTGGACCAGACGCTGGAGCAGCTTCGGCAGTGTGACTTCTCCAACCGTTTCGCGGGCCGGCGCAACGTCAAGATCCCCACCCTCCGTGAGGTCCTGGACCTGTTCAGAGGGACGGGGGTCACCGTCAACATCGAGCTCAAGAACACGATCGTGCTCTACCCCGGCCTCGAGGACGACGTGCTGCGCATCGTTCAGGACGCCGGGATGCTCGACCAGGTCCTCATCTCGTCGTTCAACCACTTCTCGCTGGCCAACCTACGGGGACGGGTCGCGCCGGGGCAGCTCGGGCTGTTGATGTCCGACGGCATCTACGATCCCTGGAAGTACGCGAAGTGGTTCGGCGCCGGCGCCATCCACCCGCACTACCTGGCGCTGCAGCACCCCAACTTCGTGTGGCTCTGCCACGAGGAGGGAATCAAGGTCAACGCCTGGACGGTCAACAAGGACGACGACGCCCGCTGGCTCGTAGCGCTCGGAGTCGACGCCGTGATCACGAACCTGCCCGACCGCATCGCCGAGGTCCTCCGGGTCCCCGGCCGATAGGCTCGCCCCATGAGCACCTCCGGCAATCCGTTCCGTCCCGAGCTGTGGGACGAGGTAGAGGGTTTCGAGTTCACCGACATCACCTACCACCGGTCCCGTGAGGTGCCGGCGGTGCGGATCGCGTTCGACCGGCCGGAGGTCCGCAACGCCTTCCGCCCGCACACCGTCGACGAGCTGTACCGTGCGCTGGAGCACGCGAGGACGTCATCGGACATCGGCTGCGTGCTGCTCACCGGCAACGGACCCTCCCCGAAGGACGGCGGCTGGGCCTTCTGTTCGGGTGGGGACCAGCGGATCCGCGGCCGCGCCGGCTACCAGTACGCCGAGGGCGAGACCGCGGAGAGCGTGGACGCCGCGAAGCTGGGCCGCCTGCACATCCTCGAGGTGCAGCGGCTGATCCGCTTCATGCCGAAGGTGGTCATCGCACTGGTCAACGGGTGGGCCGCCGGTGGGGGGCACTCGCTGCACGTGGTGGCGGACCTGACGCTCGCGTCGCGGGAGCACGCGAAGTTCAAGCAGACGGACGCCGACGTCGGCTCCTTCGACGCCGGTTTCGGCTCGGCCTACCTCGCACGGCAGGTGGGGCAGAAGTTCGCCCGCGAGATCTTCTTCCTGGGCGACGTGCACGACGCCGAGGACGCCCACCGCATGGGCATGGTCAACCGGGTCGTGCCGCACGAGGCGCTGGAGGATGTCGGGCTGGAGTGGGCCGCGAAGATCTGCGGAAAGTCGCCGACGGCGCAGCGGATGCTGAAGTTCGCGTTCAATGCCATCGACGACGGGCTCATCGGCCAGCAGGTGTTCGCCGGCGAGACCACCCGCCTGGCCTACATGACCGACGAGGCCGTCGAGGGTCGCGACTCGTTCCTGGAGAAGCGGGCCCCCGACTGGTCGAGGTTCCCGTACTACTACTGAGGCGGCGTCAGCCGAGAACCACCAGGGCCAGCGCCCAGGTCGAGAGCAGGATCTCCATCACGCCGATCTGGGCGGGGCGACGCGGGGCCAGCGGCATCCAGAAGGACCTCGCCACCAGCGCCGCAGCCCACGTCAGCCACCACCAACCCATCCAGCCGGCGCCGACGGCCGCGATCATCACGAGCGCCAGCGCCCCGTGGTACGCCTGCGACCGCACGGCCGAGGCGGGGTCGTTCCGCTCCCGGATCAGCGCCTTGACGTGGAGCACGGTGCCCACGAAGTACGCGGTGAGCGCGAGCATCATGGCCACGTCGCGCCAGCGGTTGGGGTCGTCGGCGCCCCACGGCTGGAGAACGGCCATCAGCCCACATGAGGCGATGACGGTGAGGACGCCCGACTGCAGTGATCGTTCCCTCCTCGACGACGCCAGCCACAGCGCCCACGAGACCAGCACCGCGTAGACCGGGGCCCACCACAGCAGCGACGGCCCAAGGATGACGAGGGTCCCGAGGCCCATGAGGGCCGTCGCGACGCCGTAGACGAGGAGCGCGGGCATGTATCGGGAGCGACGGACGGCCGGCGCCTTCAGCGTCAGGGTGGCGGCGTTGTAGGCGAAGTAGCCGAGGAGCCAGGTCAGCCCGAGCGTGAGGTCTCCGGGGCCCAGGGGGCGCGCATCCCGGGCCATCAACAGTCCCGCAAGGTACGGCACGACGAGCATCGCCCACGCCCCGTGTTGCTTCGGCACCCAGCCTGCCGTCGGACCAGCCATCCGGTCACGTTAGCCGACGCCCGTCACGCCTCACCATCCGGCCCCATCTCCGCACATCTCTCGCTGTGGGGCCGACTGCGTGCATATGCACAGCTGCGGCCCCACAGCGAGAAAGATGCAGACGCGGGGCCGAAGGAGCCTGTCAGTGAGTCAGTCGGCCAGGCCGTACAGCCGGTCGCCCGCGTCGCCGAGCCCCGGCACGATGTAGCCGTGCTCGTTGAGGCGCTCGTCGACGGCGGCCACCACGAGGGTGCAGGGCACATCCAGGTCCGCCAGCAGGCGGTTGAGCTTCTCGATGCCCTCGGGGGCCGCGAGCAGACAGATGCAGGTGATGTCGTCCGCGCCGCGGTCCACCAGGTACTGCACCGCCCCGCCCAGCGAGCCGCCCGTGGCAAGCATGGGGTCGAGGACGTAGCACTGGCGCCCCGACAGGTCGTTGGGCAGACGCTCGGCGTAGGTGACGGGTTGGAGGGTGACCTCATCACGGATCATGCCCAGGAATCCCACCTCGGCGGTGGGCATCAGCCGCAGCATCCCGTCGAGCATGCCGAGGCCCGCGCGGAGGATGGGGACCACGAGCGGGGCCGGCTGTGCCAGCTTCACCCCGGTGGTGGCGGTCACGGGGGTCTCGATGCTGGTCTCCGTGATGCGGACGCCGCGGGTGGCCTCGTAGGCCAGCAACGTCACGAGCTCCTCCACGAGCCGCCGGAACACCGGCTGCTCGGTGTGCTTGTTGCGCAGGACGGTCAGCTTGTGATCGACGAGGGGATGGGTGACGACGCAGAGTTCCACGACCCTTACCTTCCCACATCCGGCGCCGGGAGCGTAGCGGTTCGGCCCCCGGCGGTGTGTCGCCTTGCCCGGCGTGCAAGGATGGGGGCCCATGCGATGAAAGGAGTCAGCCGTGGACGCATTCGACGAGGACGCCGAGCCATTCGACCTCACCGACACGGACAAGGACGACTCCGACGAGGCTGACGACGCCGAGGACGACTTCGACGACTTCGACGATCTCGAGGACGCCACCGAGGATGACGTGGACCTGGTCGTGGCCCTCTACCGCGAGGACGGCAAGGCCGTCGCGGTGCCGATGGACGTTGATCTGGCCAACGATCTCGACGAGCTGATCAACCAGCTCGGCCGCCTCCCCGGCGATTCGGGTGCCGACGGATGGGTGTCGGTGGCGGGCGAGTTCTTCGTCATCTGCCGCGTGCGCGGGCGCACCGTCGAGGTGCTCCTCTCGGACGTCACGGCCGCCAACGACTGGCCCATCGCCCGAGACGTCGTGGACTACCTCGGCGAGGAGATGCCGGACGACGACGACGAGCCCGCCCCCCTGGGAGATCTCGGGATGTACGCGGCCAGCGGCCTGCGCCAGTTCGAGCTCGAGGCCATCGCCACGGACTACGACGAGGACTCGGACGTGCTGCTCGGACGCATCGCGGCGAAGCTGAAGGTCAAGACGGAGTTCGAGCGCGCCGTCGAGGCCTTCGACGACTAGCCCGCGGCCTTGGGCACGAGGTGGCACGGCGCCATGCGCCTCGCCCTTGAGGAGGCCGAGGCGGCCGCCCTGCACGGGGACGTCCCCATCGGCGCGGTCGTGCTCAACCCCGACGGCGAGGTGATCGCCCGCGCCGGCAACGAGCGCGAACTCCACGGCGACCCCACCGCCCACGCCGAGGTGGTGGCCATCAGGCGGGCGGCCGAGGTGGTCGGCGAGTGGCGCCTCAACGGCTGCACCCTCGTGGTCACCCTCGAGCCGTGCACCATGTGCGCGGGGGCGGTCGTCGCGTCCAGGGTGGCCCACCTGGTCTTCGGGGCGTTCGACGAGAAGGCGGGGGCGGTGTCGTCTCTGTGGGACGTGGTCCGCGACCCACGCCTGAACCATCGGCCGGCGGTCACCGCCGGGGTGCTCGCCGACGAATGCTCCGCCGTGCTGGACCGGTTCTTCGCCGAGCGTCGCTGACCGGCGCTACTGCGCCACGATCCCGTTGCGCAGGTCCGGCTGCGCCCGGCGGAACACGCTGGCGACGACGACCCCGGCGGCCGCGATCCCCACGCTGACGAGGATCCCGCCGTGGCCGCCCGCCGCGTCGATGGCGATGCCGGCCATCGCGGAGCCCACGGAGGCGCCGAGGAGCTGTCCGGTGCCGATCCAGCCGTACGCCTCTGCGGTGTCAGAGAACGGCACGCTGCCCGCGATCACCGACGACACGGCGGCCAGCGCCGGCGCGATCCCGAACCCGGCGACGAACAGTGCCGCGGACAGCGCCCAGAAGCCGCTCACGAGGGCAGCGATCGCGAACCCCACCACGACGATGAACATCCGCAGCGCGAGCGACCACCGCGTGATGGGGCGGTTCCCGGCGGCCAGGCCGCCGAGCAGCGACCCGAACGACGAGATCGCCAGAACGAGGCCGGCGTTGACGGAGCCGTGGCCGAAAGACGCCACGACGGCCGCCTCCATCGAGGCGAAGGCGCCGATCATCAGCAGAGACGTGACGGACATGAGGAGCACCGACGGGTTGCTCAGCACCCGCCCGAAGCGACGGGAGGCGGCCGGGATCCTCAGCGCGCGCACTCTGGGCGCCAGGATGAACATCAGGCCGCCCACCACCTGCACCGCGACCACCACGAGCAGCGCGGGGCCGGAGCCGAGGCCGGCGACGAGCATGGTGATGGCCACCGGGCCGATCACCCAGATGATCTCCTGGAGCGCGGCGTCGAAGCTGAACAGCGCGGTGAGGAGGTGCTGCGGCGCCAGCTGCGGGTACAGGGTGCGGACGGTCGGGATCACCGGCGGCATGGCCGCGCCGCCGATGGCGCCGAGCAGCATCAGCCAGGGGAGCGTGAGGTCGAGGACGGCCAGCAGGGCGAACGCCGTGACCGAGATCACCAGGGTGCTCAGCAGGACGGGGAGCGTGCCGAACCGGCTCAGCTGCCGCGACACCAGCGGCCCGGCCACCGCCATGCCGACGGAGAACGCGGCCAGCACCAGGCCGGCGGCGGTGTAACTGCCCTGGGTCTGCTGGACGTGCATCAGCACGCCCAGGGAGTACATGCCGGCGGGTAGCCGGGCCGCCAGCTGGGTGGCCACGATCAGTGCCAACCCGGGGGCCCTCATCAACACCGCAAAGTCACGCACCGGCCCCACCTTACGGGCGCCCGGTCGGCCTGGCCACCGGGGTTGCCATGCCTTGCCCTCGGGAGCGGGCCATGTCCTCCGCCGGGAGCACCGATTGGTCAAACCCAGCGACCGCCGGTAAAGTTTTCGGCGGTGATGTGTCTGAGCGGCCGAAAGAGCTCGCCTCGAAAGCGAGAGTGGGGCAACCCACCGGGGGTTCAAATCCCTCCATCACCGCCACAAGGGCCGGCTACGTGAGTAGCCGGCCCTTTCTGCGTCTCATGGAGAGCCCACGGGCCCTCCGTCGCTTCTACGGGGTGGCCGCCGGCGACGGTGCCGCGGGGCTGGGTGAGGCGGACGGCGAAGGCGACGGCACCCGGCACACCTGGCCCCCGTCTGCGCTGACCTGCGAGAAGGGCTCCGGGCCGAACCCGGCGAAGTCCGTGCCGACGTAGATGTCCACCACGCCGTCGACCCTGTCGTCGTACTCGATGACCGGATCCAGGAAGTAGGAGGCGGCGAGACGGATCTGCGGGGTCTCCTGGCGGTTGGCCCGGATCACGGTGCCCTTGATCCGCTCCTCGGTGTTGTCCACCTTGATGACGTTGAAGCCCGCCGTCTCCAGCTGGGCGCTGACGCGGCTGGCCAGCCCGCTGGTGAAGCCGCCGTTGTACACACGCACGGTCACATCCGGCACCGTCACGATCTCCGCCGGGGCCATCACGCACGGCGTGGGCGACGGCGTGGGGAGGGGCTCGGTGAGTGCCTTCCACCCCCAGCTGGCGCCCCACAGGAGCAGGCCCAGCAGCCCCAACAGCAGGATCGGGGTTGCGATGAGCCTGAAGATGCGCACTTGGGTGGGTCTGCTTTCGTCGGTGGAGGCGGGGAGGGACTACTTCAACTCTAGGACGCGCGCGTGCATGGTCTGCCGCTGCTGCAGCGCGGCGCGGAGTGCCCGATGGAGACCGTCCTCGAGGTAGAGCTCTCCACGGTAGGACACGACGTGGGCGAAGAGGTCGCCGTAGAACGTCGAGTCCTCCTCCAGGAGGGCCTCGAGGTCCAGCGTCCGCTTGGTGGTGACCAGCTCGTCGAGCCGGACCTGGTGGGGCGCGATCGCGATCCACTGCTTCTGCGTGAAGCCGTGGTCCGGGTAGGGGCGGGAATCGCCGACTCGCTTGAAGATCACGGGGCCACCCTACCTTGGGCCCCGAACCCATGGGGCTGTGCCAGAGTAGGGGAGTGAGCAACGAGGCACTCATCCAGACCATCACCGCGGGCTACACCTTCGACTCGCCCACCGCCACCCTGGGCGTGCTCCTCGACGGCGACCCCGTCGTCGACGCGCCGATCCGGATCCCGCTGTCGATGTTCAACCGCCACGGCCTGGTGGCGGGCGCCACCGGCACAGGCAAGACCGTGACCCTGCAGGTGCTCGCCGAGGCGCTCAGCTCTGCGGGCGTCCCGGTCTTCGCCGCCGACATCAAGGGCGACCTCAGCGGCATGGCCACCCCCGCCCAGGGCTCCGAGAAGCTGCTCGCCCGCGTTGCGAAGCAGGGGCAGGACTGGCAGCCGACCGCCTTCCCGTGCGAGTTCTACGCGCTCGGCGGTGAGGGCGTGGGCGTCCCGGTCCGGGCCACGGTCTCGTCGTTCGGGCCCATCCTCCTGTCGAAGGTGCTGGGGCTGAACAAGGTGCAGGAGTCGTCGCTGGGGCTGGTGTTCCACTACGCCGACAAGGCGGGGCTGGCCCTGCTGGACCTCAAGGACCTCGTCGAGCTGCTCAAGTACCTCATCTCCGATGAGGGCAAGCCGGAGCTCAAGGGCATCGGCGGCATCTCGAGCGCCACCGTCGGGGTCATCCTGCGCTCGCTGGTGACCCTCTCGGACCAGGGCGCCGACGTGTTCTTCGGCGAGCCGGAGTTCGACCCCGACGACCTGTTGCGCATCGCGCCGGACGGCCGGGGAGTGGTTTCGCTGCTGGAACTGCCCCAGCTGATCGCCCGGCCGGCGCTCTTCTCCACCTTCCTGATGTGGTTGCTGGCGGACCTGTTCACCTCGCTGCCCGAGGTGGGCGACATCGACAAGCCGAAGCTCGTGTTCTTCTTCGACGAGGCGCACCTGCTCTTCAACGACGCCTCTGACGCGTTCCTCGACGCCATCACGCAGACGGTGCGGCTCATCAGGTCCAAGGGTGTGGGCATCTTCTTCGTCACCCAGACGCCGAAGGACGTACCCGACGACGTGCTCGCCCAGCTCGGCTCGCGCATCCAGCATCAGCTCCGAGCCCACACCCCCAACGACGCGAAGGCGCTGCGGGCCACCGTCTCCACCTACCCCACGTCGGGCTACGACCTGGAGGAGGTGCTGCAGCAGCTGGGTATCGGCGAGGCGATCGTGACCGTGATGGGCGAGAGGGGCGCCCCCACGCCGGTGGCCTGGACGCGCATCTGGGCGCCCGAGTCCCAGATGGGGCCCACCCCAGAGGAGCACCTGCGGGCAGGCGTGGCCCTGTCCGCCCTCACCGCGAAGTACGGCACCCCGCTGGACAGGCACTCGGCCTACGAGGTCCTCACCCGGAAACTGGCCGACGGGGCCGCCCGCGCCGAGGAGGAACGCCTCGAGGCAGAGCGGCAGGAGGAGATGCGCCGGCTCGAGCAGGAACTCGCGGCCGCGGACAAGGAGCAGGCCAGGCTCGAGAGGGAGGCCCGGGCGGAACAGGCCCGCCGGGAGAAGGAGGCACGCGCGGAGGAGGCCGCCCGCCGCCGCTACGAGCGGGAGAACCCCGGCCTGGTGGAGCAGGTCACCCGGTCCAGCGTGTTCAAGGACCTGGTCCGCACCGCGGGCCGGGAGATCATCCGTGGCGTCTTCGGCACCGGCCGCCGTCGCTGACGGACGCTGTCACTCGACGGTGTAGCGCTCCACGGTGGGATCGTTGCGGACGCGGTCCGAGGCGGCCTGCAAGCGTTCCGCGAGGGCGGCCGCGGTCATCGAGCCGCCGAGGAACTGCGCCCAGGCCGCGTTGGTCTCGGGGCCGAGACCGTAGTGGGTGACGAAGCGCCACGTGAACACGTGCTCGCCGGCGTCCGCCAGGAGCCTCGTCTGCGACGCCAGCGCCGTTGACTCCAGATCGCTGGGGACGGACTCACGCACCACCGTCGGGATGAGGCGGGTCCCGGAGAAGAGCGTGGTGGCCTCGCGGGACAGCATGGTGCGCAGCAGCTCCTTGCCCCCCGCCACGTTTGCCGCGTCGCGCGGCACGAGGAACTGCTCCGTGGGCGAGGCGTGGATCGCGGTCTGGGGCAGGGTTGGCGCGGCGGTGAGCGTGGGCACCGGGGAGGCGGTCATCCCGAAGTCCTGCGCCTCCACCGCCTGCATCTCGGCCGCGATCCAGGCGCCGGACGGGTAGAACAGGGCAGACAGGTCCCGCGCCCACAGCGCCTGCGCCTCGAGGTAGGGGCCTCCCCGCAGCACGAAGCCCGCGCTCACGCACTGCTCCAGCTGCTCCAGCACGCCGACCATCGCCGGGTGGGTCCAGGAGTCCTCCGCGAGGTTGTCCAGCGCCACCCGGACCTCGTGCCCGCCCTCCTTGATCGCCGAGGCGATCGCCAGCTCCTGGTAGTACTCGGCCGCCTCGTCGCCCCACACGAACAGGTAGCGGCCCTGGGCCCGGGCGAGCTCGCCCAGGTCCAGCAGCCTGTCCCACGTGGCGGGGACCGCCCACCCCTCGGCCGCGAACCTGGGTGCGGAGTACCACAGGCCGTAGACGGACAGCGCGTAGTTGAGGGCGATCAGCCTGTCGTTGAAGGTGCCGGCCTCGAGCACGCCGTGGTACAGCGTCTCGCCGATGGGCTGGCCCTCCAGGTTTGGGCCCTCGATCAGGTCGTCGAGCGACTCGAACCGGTCCGCCAGCTTGCCGACGGGGAGCAGCAGCGCGCCCGAGTTGTCGACGAGGTCCGGCGGGGTGGCGCCGTCCGCGAGGAGGGGCTCCATGGTGCCGAGCACGTCGTCGGTGGCCGAGATGCTCACCCGCACGCCGTCGTAAGCGGCCTCCAGGGTCTCGGCCGCGAACTCGACGTAGTCGGTGCCGAACGCGCCGTCGAAGACCACCGCACGGATCCGCGAGGGGACCACCAGGCCGAACGGCAGGGCGCTCGGAGAGGGGGACGGGCTGGGGGTGGGGGAGGCGCTCCCGTCCGACGGCGCCGCCGGGCAGGCGGTCAGCGGCGCGACGGCGGCGACGGCCAGTGCAGACAGGAAGCCGCGGCGGCTGGGACGGGACATGGTTCCTCCGGAGTTGCTGCCACCTTAGTGGCAGGCCCCGGGCACCGGCGAACCCCTACCGGCCAGTGCCCGCGTACACGGTGGCGGCCTCGTCGGCGTCCAGCCCGAACGCCGAATGCGCGGCCTGGACGGCGCGGTCCACGTCGTCCGCGCCCACGATGACCGAGATCCGGATCTCCGAGGTGGAGATCATCTGCAGGTTCACCTCGACGCTGGCGAGGGCCTCGAAGAAGGTGGCCGAGACGCCTGGGTGCGACCGCATGCCCACGCCCACGACGGACACCTTGCCGATCTGGTCGTCGTACAGCAGCTCCTCGAAGCCCACCTCGTCCTTGATCGCCTCCAGCGCCTCGATGGCGCGGGCCCCGTCGGCCATGGGGAGGGTGAAGGAGATGTCGGTCTTCACGTCGCTCAGGCGCGAGACGTTCTGCACGATCATGTCGATGTTGATGTCGTGCTCCGCGATGGCCTTGAAGATGCGCGCGGCCTCGCCGACCTTGTCCGGGACTCCGGCGACGGTGACCTTCGCCTCGCCGCGGTCGTGCGCGACACCGGTGATGATGGCTTCTTCCATGGATTCGTCCTTGTCGATCTCGTCCTGGCTCTTCACCCAGGTGCCCGGCTTGTCGGAGAAGGAGGAGCGCACGTGGACCGGCACTCCCTCGCGGCGCGCGTACTCGACGCAGCGCAGGTGCAGGATCTTGGCGCCGGAGGCGGCCATCTCCATCATGTCCTCGTAGCCGATGGCGCGGATGTGGCGCGCGGACGGCACGATCCGCGGGTCCGCGGTGTACACGCCGTCGACGTCGGAGTAGATCTCGCAGAAGTCCGCGCCCAGCGCCGCGGCCAGCGCCACGGCGGTGGTGTCCGAGGCCCCGCGGCCCAGCGTGGTGACGTCCTTCGTGGTCTGGGACACGCCCTGGAAGCCGGCGACGATGGCCACGTTGCCCTCCTCCAGCGCCCTCTCGACGCGGCCGGGAGTGATGTCGATGATGCGGGCGTTGCCGTGGGTGGGGGTGGTGATCACACCCGCCTGCGAGCCGGTGTATGACACGGCATCGACGCCCAGGTCCGACAGCGCCATCGCCAGGAGGGCGGCGGACTGCCTCTCGCCGGTGGTGAGCAGCATGTCCAGCTCGCGCGACTTGGGTTGCGGCGAGACCTGGAGCGCCAGGTCCATCAGTTCGTCCGTGGTGTCGCCCATGGCCGAGATGACGATGATCACGTCGTGACCGTCGGCCCGCGTGCGGGCGATGCGCCGCGCCACGCGCTTGATCGACTCGGCGTCGGCCACCGACGACCCGCCGAACTTCTGGACAATGCGACCCATGCAAGACCTCCCTGGAACCCGTCACAGGATAGTTGTCCCGGGCCGGGGGCGGGAAGCCCGTCCGAAGGCACCGCCACGGCTCCGGACGTAACGCCGACCGCGGGACACCTGGCGGGCCTCCCCGGGGTAGTGTCGACGGCGTGACGCTGCCGATCCTCACCGCCGAAGAACAGCGCGTGCTCGGGTGCCTCCTGGAGAAGGAGGTCACGGTGCCCGACACCTATCCCCTCACGCTCAGCGCGCTGCGCACGGCGTGCAACCAGAAGAACAGCCGTGAGCCCGTCGTCGAGTACGACGAGCGCACCGTGCAGGACGCGCTGCGGGCGCTCAAGGACCGGGGGCTGGTCCGGGTGACGTGGCTGGACTACGGCCGACGCACCCTCAAGTACGCGCAGGCGCTGGTGCAGGAGCTCGGGATCGCGGACGACGAGCGTGCCCTGCTCACGCTGCTGCTCCTGCGCGGCCCGCAGGCCGCGGGCGAGCTGAAGACCCGCGCCGAACGGCTTCACGCGTTCCCGGACCGGGCCGCGGTGGAGGCCTGCCTGGCGGCGATGGCGGCCCGCGACGAGCCGCTGGTGGTGCAGCTGGAGCGCAGGCCCGGGCAGCAGGACGCCCGCTGGCTGCACCTGCTGGGTGAGGCTCCCGCCGATGCGGCCCCCGCAGGGGCGGACCGGGAGCAGGTCCTGGCCGACGGCGCGGCGGCGCGTGACGCGGCCGTGGTCGCGGCCTACGACGCCGTCGCGGAGGCCTACGCGGAGGAGCGCCAGGCGCTCGCGCCCTTCGAGAAGTGGTTCCTGGCCCGGATCGCCGAGTTGGCGGGTCCGCACCGCACCGCGGACGTCGGCTGCGGGGCCGGCGCGGTCACGGCGTTCATGGCGGAGGAGGGCGCGGACCCGCTGGGGATCGACGTCTCCGCGGCCATGGTGGCCGAGGCGGCCCGGAGACATCCCAACATCGACGTCGAGGTGGGCGACATGCGCCGCCTGCTGCGCCCGACGACCGCGGCGGGCTGGGGCGCCGTCGTGGCCTGGCACTCACTGGCGCACTTCGCGCCCAGTGAACTCCCCGGGATCATCCGCGGGCTCGCGGAGGTGCTGCTCCCCGACGGGGTGCTGGCGCTGGCCGTGCAGACCGGGGCCGGCGTGGATCGCCGCGAGGAGTGGTTCGGGGAGCCGGTGGACCTCACGTTCGTGCGCCACGACGTGGCGGAGGTGCGCAAGGCCGTGCAGGCGGCCGGTCTGGGCTACATCGAGAGCTACGTCGTCAACGACGACGAGCCCACCGAGAGGCTGTACCTGATTGCCAGCGGCTGATCGTGGTCTCCCCGCCCCCCGGCGCCGGCCGGCCACTAGCCTGAGCCCATGACTACCGTTCGGTGGGGGATTGTCGGGACCGGTGCAATCGCGCACGCCGTCGCGGGTGACTTCCAGTTCGTGCCCGGGGCAGAGCTGGCCGGGGTCGCGTCGCGGACAAGGGCGAACGCGCTCCAGTTCGCCGCCCAGCACGACGTGCGGCTGGCGTTCGGCTCCTACCGCGAGATGCTGGAGTCGCCGGACATCGATGTGGTCTACATCGCCACGCCCCACCCGCAGCACCGCGACGTCGCGCTCGCCGCGATCGCCAACGGCAAGGCCGTGCTGGTGGAGAAGGCCTTCACCGCGACCCTCGCAGGCACGCAGGAGGTCGTCGACGCCGCCCGCGCGAAGGGCGTCTTCGCGATGGAGGCCATGTGGACGCGCTTCCTGCCCGTCATCGCCGCCGCCCGCGAGGTGGTGGCCTGGGGGCGGATCGGCGACGTGGTGGGCCTCCAGGGTGACCTTTACGCCTTCCGCGAGTACCAGCCCGAGCATCGGCTGTTCGCCCGGGACCTCGGCGGCGGCGCCGTCCTGGACCTGGGCGTCTACCCGGTCAGCTTCGCCGTCGCCTTCCTGGGCGAGGCGAAGGAGATCTGCAGCCGCGCGCGCCTCTACCCCACGGGCGTCGAGCGGGCGGCCGTCGTTAACCTCGTGCATGCGGGCGAGGGCCTGTCGTCGCTGACCTTCGGGTTCGACGGCTACGGCCCGGGACGCATGGTGATCGTCGGCACCAAGGGGTGGATCGAGGCGGAGCCGCGGTTCCACCACCCGTCGATGATCACGGTGCACCGCAACGGGGTGCTGCCCAGGATCATCGAGGCGTTGCCGCAGGGCCGCGGCTACAGCCACGAGTTCGCGGAGGTGACCCAAAGGATCCGCGAGGGCCTCACCGAGTCCCCGACAATGCCGCTGTCGGACACCGTCGAGGTGATGCGGATCCTCGAGGAGTGCCTGCGCCAGGCCGGGATCGAGCACCACGAGGCCGCCGTCGACCTGGGGTGACGGCGGCCCCGCAGCCGCTCAGGCCTTGCGCAGCGCCAGCTTGATGCCCAGCTCGGCGTCCTCGTCGGTGGGCGCCTCGACCGGGCCCACGGTGAGCTCAACCGCCAGCACCTCGTCGGCGATGAACGAGCGGTGCGCCTCGACGGCCTCAGCCAGCTCCGCATCCGCCTCGACCACCACCGTGATCCGGTCCGACACGTTCAGCCCGGCCTTCTTCCGCGACTCCTGGATGAACCGGATGGCCTCGCGGGCCAGGCCGGAGCGGATCAGCTCGGGCGTGAGCTCGAGGTCCAGGGCGACGGTCTCGCCCTGCTCGTTGACCACCGACCAGCCCTCGCGGGGCCGCTCGGTGATGAGCACGTCCTCCGGCGTCACCTCGATGTCCTCGCCGTCCACCTGCATGACGGCGCGGCCGAGGTCGCGCAGCTGGGTGGCCAGCCAGGCGGCGTCGAGCTCCGCGATGGCCTTGGCGACGATGGGCGTCCGCTTCGCGAACCGCTTGCCGAGGTTGCGGAAGTTGCCCTTCGCGAAGTAGTCCACGAGGTCGCCGTGGGCGGCGAAGGACTCGATTGACTCCACGTTGAGCTCCGCGCGGATCTCGTCCTGAAGCTCGGGGGAGAGGCGCTCGAAGATGGCCGAGGGCACCAGCATCCGCCGCAGCGCCTGCCGGATCTTGACCTTCGACTCGGCGCGGGCGGCGCGTCCCAGCTCGACGGTGCGGCGGGTCAGCTCCATCGCCTCGCTGAGCTCGGGGATGATGAGCGACTCGTCGGCCACCGGCCAGTCCGCCAGGTGCACCGAGTCCGGGCCGTCGGGGTCCGCGGCGTGGAACAGGTCCTGCCACACGCGCTCGGTGACGAACGGCATGATCGGCGCCAGGAGTCGGGTGAGCACGTTGAGCGTCTCGTGCAGCGTCCACAGGGCGCCCTGGTCCCCGGCCCAGAAGCGGCGGCGCGACCGGCGGACGTGCCAGTTGGACAGCGTGTCGATGAACTGGCTGAGCACGGCGCCGTAGTGCTGCGTGTCGAAGTTGTCCAGCGCGCGGGTGGTGTCGACGACGAGCTGGTGCGTGGCCGATGTCAGCCACCTGTCCAGCACGTGCCGCTCGGAGACCGGCGGCGCCTCGCCCGACGGCGTCCAGTTCGCGGCCCGCGCGTAGAGGGTGTGGAAGGCCACCGTGTTCCAGTAGGTGAGCAGCACCTTGCGGACCGTCTCGCCGATGGCCTGGTGGCCCACGCGGCGCGCCATCCACGGCGAGCCGGAGCACGCCATGAACCAGCGCACCGCGTCCGCGCCGTGCTGGTCCATGAGCGGGATGGGCTCCAGCACGTTGCCGAGGTGCTTGCTCATCTTGCGCCCGTCGTCGGCCAGGATGTGGCCGAGGCACACGACGTTGCGGTAGGAGGACTTCTCGAACACCAGGGTGCCGATGGCCATCAGCGAGTAGAACCACCCGCGGGTCTGGTCGATGGCCTCGCAGATGAAGTCCGCCGGGTAGCGCTCCGCGAACACCTCCTCGGAGCCGGGCGCGTGCGGGTAGCCCCACTGCGCGAACGGCATGGCCCCGGAATCGAACCAGGCGTCGATCACCTCGGGGACGCGCCTGGACTCCTTGCCGCAGGTGGGGCAGGGGAACGCGATGTCGTCGACGAAGGGGCGGTGGGGGTCCAGCGCGCTCTGGTCCGTGCCGGTGAGCTCGCTCAGCTCGGCCCGTGACCCGACGCACACCTGGTGGTCGTCCTCGCAGCGCCAGATGGGCAGCGGGGTGCCCCAGTAGCGGGTCCGCGACAACGCCCAGTCCACGTTGTTGTTCAGCCAGTCACCGAACCGGCCGTGCTTGATGGTCTCCGGATGCCACGTGGTGGCCTCGTTCTCCGCCAGCAGCTCGTCCTTGATCTTGGTGGTGCGGATGTACCACGACGGCATGGCGTAGTAGAGCAGCGGGGTGTGGCAGCGCCAGCAGTGCGGGTAGCTGTGGGTGTAGTCGAGCACGCGGAACATGAGGCCCCGGGCCTGAAGGTCGGCCACGATCGCCTTGTCCGCGTCCTTGAAGAACATGCCGCCGACGAGGTCCAGGTCCGCCTCGAAGGTGCCGTCGCGGCGCACCGGATTGACGAAGGGCAGCCCGTAGGAGCGGCAGACGTGCATGTCGTCCTCGCCGAACGCCGGCGCCTGGTGCACCAGACCGGAGCCGTCCTCCGTCGTGACGTAGTCCGCCAGCACCACGAAGTGGGCCGGCGCCGGGAACTCCACCAGCTCGAGGGGGCGCTGGTACGCCCAGCGTTCGAGGTCGCGGCCGGTGAAGGTGTCGGTCAGCGTCCACTCCTCGCCCAGCACCTTGTCTGCCAGGGGCTCGGCGACCACGAGCGACTTCTGGTCCGGATGCGTCGCCACGCGGTAGGTGACCTCCGGGTGGACGGCGACGGCGGTGTTGCTGACCAGCGTCCACGGCGTGGTGGTCCACACCAGCAGGTCCACCTCTCCGGCGAGCGGCCCGGACGTGAGCGGGAACCGGACGTAGATCGACGGGTCCGTGATGTCCTCGTAGCCCTGCGCCAGCTCGTGGTCCGAGAGCGCGGTGCCGCACCGCGGGCAGTAGGGCGCCACCCGGTAGTCCTCCTCGAGGAGGCCCTTGGTGTGGATCTGCTTGAGCGCCCACCACAGCGACTCGACGTACTCCGGCGTCATGGTCACGTACGCCTCGTCGAGGTTGACCCAGTAGCCCATCCGCTCGGTGAGCTCGCTGAACGCGTCGACGTGGCGCAGCACCGAGGTGCGGCACTGCGCGTTGAACGCCTCGATGCCGAAGGCCTCGATGTCCGCCTTGCCGGAGAACCCGAGCTCCTTCTCCACCGCCAGCTCGACGGGCAGGCCGTGGCAGTCCCAGCCGGCCTTGCGCTCGACGCGGTGGCCACGCATGGTCTTGTACCGGGGGAACATGTCCTTGAAGACGCGCGCCTCGATGTGGTGCGTGCCGGGCATGCCGTTGGCGGTGGGCGGGCCCTCGTAGAACGTCCACGGCGCGCCGTCGGCGGTGCGCTCCAGCGAGCGGGTGAAGGTGTCGCGCTCGGCCCACAGGCTGAGGATCTCGTGCTCGAGCGCGGGGAAGTCCACCTGGGCGGGCACGGCGCGGTAGCCGGGGGTCTGGGCGTGAGGCTCGGTCATCGGGTGGTCCTTCTCATCGGTCTTCGCTGAGCTGTGAAGGGACGAGCCGGGGCCCGCGGTACCACCCTTCTTGGGCGCCGGGGCGCCCCTCTTGTTCACGCCGCGGCCGGTTCTAGTGAGCGGGTCCCCCCGCCGTTCTTCCGGCAGCTCCGAGGTGATGGCCTCATCAGTGCCCTGCGGACTGGTCCATTATGCCGACGGCGTCAAGCTGGGCGCGAACGGGCGGGTGGAGGGTCCGGCGTGGGCACCCGGGTCAACGCCGGCAGAGCACTAGGTTTGGCTCATGGCGATCTTCGACGTCCCCCTCAGCCAGCTCCGGCGACGCGGCACGATCAAGTGGCGGCGGTGGGAACCGGACGTGCTGCCGCTCTTCGTGGCCGAGATGGACGCGCACCTGGCCCCGCCCATCCGGGAGGCGCTCGAGCGGGCACTCGCCGACGGCGACACCGGCTACCCGGAGCTGCCCGCCTACCAGGAGGCGTTCGCCGACTACGCCGACTGGCAGTGGGGCTGGCGGATCGACGTGGCGGACCAGAAGCTCGCCACCGATGTGGTGACGGGCATGCGGGAGGCCGTGCTCGCCTGCTCGGAGCCCGGCGACGCCGTGGTCATCAACTCGCCGATCTACCCGCCGTTCCGGCATGTGGTGACCACCACCGGTCGTCGGCTGGTGGACGTGCCGCTGGTCGACGACAGGCTGGACCTGGCGGGCCTCGAGGCCGCCTTCGCCGAGCAGCGTCCGAAGGTGTTCCTGCTGTGCTCGCCGCACAACCCCAACGGGACCATCCACACCGTCGACGAGCTGGCTGCCGTGGCCGAGCTCGCCGAGCGGTACGGCGTGGTGGTGGTCTCGGACGAGATCCACGCCCCGCTGGCCGGGGCTGAGCACACGCCGTACCTCGCGGTGCCCGGAGCGGGGAACGCGCTGATCGTGACGTCGGCGTCGAAGTCGTGGAACCTGGCGGCGCTGAAGGCCGCGCTCATCGTCGGGGACCGGGGCCTGCTGAAGCGGCTCAACCCGATGACCCCAGACGGGGCCAGTTACTTCGGCGTCCTCGCGCACTCGGCTGCCCTCAACGAGGCCCGCGGCTGGGTGGCCGAGGCGGCCGCCGAGATCGCGGTCAACAAGCGCTTCTTCGCCGAGGAACTCGCGATCCGGGTGCCGGAGCTCTCGTACGCGCCCTCGGAGGGGACCTACCTGGCGTGGCTGGACTGCTCGCCGCTGGGCCTCGAGAGCCCCGGGAGGCATTTCCACGAGGAGGGGCGCGTGCGGTTCAACCTCGGCCGCGAGTTCTCGCCTGACACAGACCAGTTCGTGCGGGTGAACCTGGCCACCTCGAGGGAGATCATCGCGGAGGCCGTGGAGCGCATGTCGTCGTCGCTGCTCGGCGTGCGCGCGGAGGCCGCTGCGGTGAAGGCCCGCCGGGCGGGTCCGGCCGACGACGACTGGGCTCTGGCGGACGCACCAGGGTCGCCGGACGTGCCCGTGCAGGGCGGCTACGCGGAGGTGCCGGGCACCGAGGCCACGCTGGGCGTGGAGACGTGGCATCGCACGGCGCCCATGCCGATGGTCCCGACGGTGGCGCCCCCGGCCCTGCCCGAGGCCATCCCGATGCCGGTGCCCAGGGACGTCGGCCCGCAGACCGCCCCCATGCCTGCCGTGGTGGATGCCGGCCCCCCCACCGCCCCGATGCCCGCCGTCAGCAACGTCGGTCCGCCCACGGCGCCGATGCCGCTGCCTCCGCTCGCCGGGCTGCACACCAACAGCGGAGAGTTCCTCAATGTGCGCACCGCCGTGGTGGTGGGCCGCGACCCTCGGAACGCCGCCGGATACGAGGGCGCCGACCTGCTGCGGGTGCCCAGCCCCCACCTGGACATCTCCCGCAACCATCTGGTGGTGGAGGTGCGAGGCGCGGACATCGTGGTGAGGGACCTGCACTCCGTCAACGGCACGCTGGTCCTGCCGCCGGGCGAGGCGCCGTTCACGCTCCTCGACGGCGCCTCGGCCCACGTCGAGCTGGGCACCATCCTGGACGTGGGCGAGGGCGTGTCGCTGCGGATCGAGCCGCCCCGGCTCTAGCCCCCGCTCAACCCAAGTCGACGCGGGCGCGCGTGAGGGGCCTGGGCCCAGCGCCGAGGGCCTAGACCTGCGTGCGGTGGAAGTTCAGGTGGGAGCGCGACGGGGTAGGTCCACGCTGGCCCTGGTACCGCGAGCCGTACTGCGACGATCCGTACGGATGCTCCGCAGGGGAGCTGAGCCGGAAGAAGCACAGCTGGCCGATCTTCATCCCGGGCCAGAGCTTGACGGGCAGCGTCGCCATGTTGGACAGCTCGAGGGTCACGTGGCCGGAGAATCCGGGGTCGATGAAGCCCGCCGTCGAGTGCGTGAGCAGGCCGAGCCGGCCGAGTGAGGACTTGCCCTCGAGCCGAGCCGCGACAGCGGAGCCGAGCGTGACCCGCTCGAACGTCGACCCGAGGACGAACTCGCCCGGGTGCAGAACGAACGGCTCGTCGACGGGAGTCTCGATGAGGCGGGTGAGGTCGGGCTGCTCCACCGACGGGTCGATCGACGGGTAGCGGTGGTTCTCGAAGACGCGGAAGAACTTGTCCAGCCGCACGTCCACGCTGGACGGCTGGACCATCCCCGGATCCCACGGGTCGAGGAGGATCCCCCCGGTGTGGACCTCCCCGAGAATGTCACGATCGCTCAGCAGCATGGGCTGAGCCTAGTGCCCGAGCGCGTGCGCGAGTAGAGCGCCCGCCCCGCACCACTCGGGAAGTGCTGATCACTCACGCCCCAACCGCGGCGCAGCCGATCGGGCGACCTGACGCCCCACCATCCGGCTATGGACCCCCAGGCAGCCCGGGGGCTCGCGGTGGTTGCCCCGCCGTCGCTGTCCACGCCGCGGCTACGCTGGGGGAGCGGCGGCGAAGGCCGCGGCGACCAGCCCGACGGCGGGCGGCGAGGGGTGGCGGATGAGCGTCGGGCACGGCGGGGGCGGCATGGGCGGCGGGCGGATGCTCGGGCGCCTCGCGGCGGACCCGGAGATCAAGCAGCACAAGCTGGATCGGGGCACCGCGCGCCGCGTCATCGCCTACGGGTCACCGTTCAAGGGCCTCATCGTCGTCTTCCTCATCACCGTCATCGTCAGCAGCGCGCTGTCGGTGGCACCGCTGCTGCTGTTCCAGCGGATCATCGACGACGGCGTGCTCGCCGGCAACGTCGACGTCATCGTGTGGCTGGCGGTCGCCGTCGCCGCGATGGCGCTCGGGTCCGCGCTGCTGCAGATCGTGGAGCGCTGGTGCTCCGCGCGGATCGGCGAGGGGCTCATCTACTCGATGCGCACCCAGATCTTCGACCACATGCTGCGGATGCCCATCGCGTTCTTCAGCCGTTCGCACACGGGCAAGCTGGTGTCGCGGCTGCAGTCTGACGTCAACGGTGCCCAGCAGGCGTTTACCTCCACGCTGTCCACCGTCGTCAGCAACTCCATCACGCTGGTGCTGGTCCTCGGCTCGATGCTGGCGCTGTCCTGGCCGCTCACGCTCGCCGCGCTGGTGCTCCTGCCCATCTTCATGGTCCCGGCCCGGATGGTGGGTACGAGGCTGGCGGACCTGTCTCGGCTGCGGATGACGCAGAACGCGGAGATGTCGGCCACCATGACCGAGCGGTTCACCGTCTCCGGGGCCCTGCTGGTCAAGCTCTTCGGAGACCTCGGCACCGAGCACGCCACCTTCGCGCGGCAGTCGAAGGACGTGGCCGACTCGGGGGTCAAGATCGCCATGATCTCGCGGGTATTCATGACCGCGATGGCCCTGGTGGGGGCGCTGGCGACTGCGCTGTTCTACGGCTTCGGGGGCGTCGCCGCGGTGGAGGGGCAGCTCACCGTCGGCACCCTCACGGCCCTGGTGGCGCTGCTCGCGCGCCTCTACGGGCCGCTGATGCAGCTGTCCAACCTGCGCGTGGACATCATGAGCGCCCTTGTCAGCTTCGAGCGGGTCTTCGAGGTGCTGGACCTGCAGCCGCTCATCGTCGACGCGCCGGACGCCAGGCCGGTGTCGGGCCCGCCGTCGGTGGCGTTCCGCGACGTGTGGTTCACCTACCCGGACGCGGCGACGGTGTCGCTGGAATCACTGGAGCCCACGGCCGCCGCGGGGGAGTCCGCCAACACCCCGGTCCTGCGGGGCATCTCCTTCGAGGCGGAGCCGGGGCAGACCGTCGCGCTGGTGGGGCCGTCGGGCGCGGGCAAGACCACGATCACCCACCTGCTGGCCCGGCTCTACGACGTGGACTCGGGCGTTGTGGAGATCGCGGGCGAGGACGTCCGACGGCTGACGCTTGCCTCGCTGCAGAACGAGATCGGCTACGTCACGCAGGACGCGCACCTCTTCCACGACACCATCGAGGCCAACCTGCGCTACGCCCGCCCGTCGGCGACGGCCGACGAGCTGTGGGGCGCGCTCGAGGCGGCGCAGATCGCGGGGCTGGTGCGGCGGCTGCCCGACGGGCTGGGCACCGTCGTGGGCGAGCGCGGCTACCGGCTGAGCGGTGGCGAGCGGCAGCGCTTCGCCATCGCCAGGCTGCTGCTCAAGGCGCCGCCCATCCTGGTCCTCGACGAGGCGACGGCGCACCTGGACTCGGAGTCCGAATCGCTCGTGCAGCGGGCGCTGGACACCGCCCGCGAGGGGCGCACGGCCATCGTGATCGCCCACCGGCTGTCGACGGTGCGGCACGCGGACCAGATCCTGGTGGTCGAGGCGGGCCGCGTCGTCGAGCGGGGCACCCACGCGGAGCTGCTGACCGCCGGTGGGGCCTATGCGACGCTCTACGCCACCCAGTTCAGCGACTGATCGGTGATCCCTCAGTAGGCGGAGCCCATGCCGACGTGGCCCGCCGCGTCCGGCGCCTGTGGGGCGTCCGCGCCGTCGGCTCCGTCGAGCACCGCGCGGCTGCCGGAGAGGCCCAGGCGTGTCGCGCCCGCCTCAACCATGGCGTTGGCGGTGGCGTAGTCACGGATGCTGCCGCTGGCCTTCACGCCGAGGCGGTCGCCCACCGTCGCCGCCATCAGCTCCACGGCGTGCACCGACGCCCCACCCGCGGGGTGGAAGCCGGTGGATGTCTTGACGTAGTCCGCGCCGGCGGCCTCCGCCGCCCTGCACGCCGCCACGATCTCCTCGTCCGTCAGGGCCGCCGACTCGATGATCACCTTGAGCAGCCCCGTCGTGGCCCCGCGCACGGCGCGGATCTCCTCCTCGACGGCGTCCGCCCGGCCCTCCTTGAGCAGCCCGATGTTGATCACCATGTCCACCTCGTCGGCGCCCAGCATCGACGACTCCGCGGCCTCCCATGCCTTCGCCGCCGCGGTGTGGTTGCCGGACGGGAACCCGCACACGGTGGCCACCTTGACGTCGCCGAGTTCGTCGGTGATGGGCAGCATCGACGGCGACACGCACACCGAGAACACCCCCAGCTCGCGAGCCTCCGCGACGAGCGCGGAGACCTGGGCGCGGGTGGCGTCGGTCTTGAGCAGCGTGTGGTCCACCATCTGGGCGAGCGCCGAGCGCGTGATCTCCATGTCAGTCCTCTCTACGGCCCGTCGGGGCCAACCGCATCGAGCCTACTGCCGCGACACCGCCTCCGCGGCGGCCCCACCTCACCGGCAGTTGTGGTGTCGACTACGCCCCCAGATCCACTTATCAGCCCCGGCGGGGGCATCGTCGGTCAGGCGCGCGTCGCCAGCGGAAGCGTCACGGTGAAGCAGGTCCGCCCCGGCCGCGACTCCACCGACGCCGTCCCGCCGAACCCCTCGACGACGGCGCGCACGATCGCCAACCCCAGCCCAGTCGACTGCGCGGCCGAGTGGGCGCGAGCGTCGTCGGCGCGGACGAACCGCTCGAAGACCCGGTCCAGCGCCTCGGGGGGGATGCCTGGCCCGTCGTCGATCACGTGGATCACCGCGACACCCGCGCCGGCCGCGTGCCCGCCGAAGGGCGCGCCCGGCAGCGCCGAGACGGCAGTGGTCACCGTCGTGCCGGGCGGGGTGTGCGTGCGGGCGTTGGCGAGGAGGTTGACCATCACCTGATGGAGCTGGTCGGCGTCCGCCATCACCTCCACCGCCTGCTCGGGCAGGTCCAGCACCCAGCGGTGGTCGCGGCTCACGGCCTGCGCGTCGCTGACCGCGTTGAGCACCACCTCGACGGCGTCCACCGGCCGCAGCTCCACCCGCGCGTCGGCATCGAGCCGGGCGAGCAGCAGCAGGTCGTTGACCAGCTTGGTCATCCGCTCCGACTCGGCGCCGATCCGGCCCAGCGCGTGCGGCGTGCCCTCCGGCGAGCGCTGGCCCAGCTCCGCGTAGCCGCGGATGGCGGCCAGGGGGTTGCGCAGCTCGTGCGAGGCGTCCGCGACGAACCGGCGAAGCTTCGCCTCCGAGCTCTCGCGCGCCAGCAGCGCGCCCTCGACCCGGCCCAGCATCTGGTTGAACGCGGTCGACAGCCGCGTCACCTCGTTGTTCTCCGGCAGCGGCCCGGTCTCCACGCGGGGCACGGCCACCGACCCCTTCTCCAGCTCGAGCCGGCTCACCTCGTCGGCGGTGTCGGTGAGCGCGACGAGCGGCTTGGTGGCGCTCGCCAGCACCGCCCGCGTCACCGCCGCCGTCGCGGAGATGGCCAGCAGGCTCACGGCGGCCGCCAGCATGGCCAGCCACAGCACTGTGCGGTGGATGTCCACCAGCGGTAGCCCCACTACCACCGTGCCTATGGGGGTGTCGCGGGCCTGGACCCGGTAGTCGCCCAGACCGGGGACGGAGACCGTGTGCTTGACGCCGTCGACCGGCACCTCGAGGAGGGCGGTCCACGCCTCTACCGTCATGGACGTGTTGGTCGACCCGTCGCCGACGACGCCGCCGAGGGCCGCGTCGTTGTGCAGCCGCGCCGCGATGACGGTGCCCACCCGCATGCCAGGGGTCTCCAGCCCGGGCGGGCCGTCGTCGCGGTCGTCGCTGCGGCTCTGCCTGACCTGCGCGGCGTCCAGTTCGCCGTCGAGCTGGTTGAGCAGGATGGTGCGCAGCGCCAGCACGGTGGTGAGGGCGATGAGGACGGCCATCACCGCGACCGTCAGCACCAGCCGAGGCTGCAGCTGCGCGGCCAGAGACCCGCGGCGCTCCCGACGCTGCTGCCTCGTCATGCGCCCGCCGGGCGCAGCACATAGCCCGCCCCGCGCATGGTGTGGATCATGGGCTCTCGGTCGGCGTCGATCTTCTTGCGCAGGTAGGAGATGTAGAGCTCGACGACGTTGGCCTGGCCGCCGAAGTCGTAGTTCCACACCCGGTCGAGGATCTGCGCCTTCGACAGCACGCGCCTGGGGTTGCGCATGAGGAAGCGCAGCAGCTCGAACTCGGTGGCGGTGAGCTTGACCGGCACGCCGGCGCGCGTGACCTCGTGCGAGTCCTCGTCGAGCACCAGGTCTCCGACGACGAGCTGGGTGTCCGGGCGCACGCTGGTGGCGCCGCTGCGGCGCAGCAGGCCGCGGAGGCGGGCGATGACCTCCTCCAGGGAGAACGGCTTGGTGACGTAGTCGTCGCCGCCGGCGGTCAGCCCCGCCACGCGGTCCGACACTCCGTCGCGGGCGGTGAGGAAGATCACCGGCACGTCGGGCTGCTCGGCTCGGATGCGACGCATCACCTCGAGGCCGTCGAAGTCCGGCAGCATCATGTCCAGCACGAGCGCGTCCGGCTGCGCCTCGCGCGCCACCCGTACCGCGTCGGTGCCGGTGGAGGCTGTGTGCACCTCCCACCCCTCGTAGCGCATGGCCATCGAGAGCAGCTCGATCAGGCTGGGCTCGTCGTCGACGGTGAGGATCCGGATCGGGGTGCCGTCGGGGCGCGTGAGGGGGTCGGAGATGGCCATGGCACTACTGTGGCACCCCGTCCCGGGGCGGAGCTATGGGTTACCTGTGAGAAGTCTGTGCGCCGGGGGCCTCGTCGATCAGGCTGCCGTCCTCGTCCTTCGGGCGGATGAACAGGGCGTCCAGCCCGGCCCGGCCCGATCCGTAGACCACGAACATCAGGCCCAGCGCGGCCTGGATGGCGTTGTACTCCCAGCCGCCGAGGTGCTGGTAGAAACCGGCGTCCGCCTTGGTGGTGAGGATGACGCCGACGTTGAGGGCCACCATGCCCAGGCCCACCAGCGGGGTGGCCAGGCCGAACACCAGCAGCACGCCGCCAATCAGCTCGAAGGCGATGGTGGATACCGCCAGACCGGTGGCGTACGACATCCCGGCCAGCTCGAGGAGCGCGGCCTGCGCGTCGATGCCCGTCTCCTGCCAGCGGTGCCAGCCGTGCGCCACCAGGGTCACGCCGGCGACGATGCGGGCCACCAGCAGCGCGATGTCGCGCAGCACGCGCAGGACTTGTCTCATGGCTTCCTCGGCTTCAGTTCCTCGCTCTTACCCCGGATCAGCCTGCCAGAACTCCTGGCCCCCAGGTGCTCGAGGGCGAGGCGTCCCACCATCTGCTGGTTGGTGACCACCCGCTGCGAACGCCCGTTGGTGATGAAGGTCAGCGCCCAGCTGAGCAGGGTGGTGACCCGCTGCTTGAAGCCGGCGATGTAGAGGAGGTGGAGGAACAGCCAGGCCACCCACGCGATGAAGCCGGTGAGCTTGATCGAGCCCACGCTGGCCACCGCCGCGAACTTGGAGATGGTGGCCATTGAGCCCTTGTCCTTGTAGGAGAAGTCTCCAGGGTCCCCGGCGTGCTCGATCCGGGACCGGATCTTCGCCGCGGCATGCCGGGCGCCCTGGATGGCGCCCTGCGCCACGCCCGGCACCCCAGGCACGGCCATCAGGTCCCCGACGACGAAGACCTCCGGGTAGCCGGGCAGGCTCAGGTCCTTGTCGACGACGACGCGCCCAGCCCTGTCCAGCTCGGCGCCCGACTGTTCGGCCAGCGTGCGGCCCAGGTCGTTGCCCTGCACGCCCGCTGCCCACACCTTGGCGAACGACTCGACGCGCTCAACCGACCCGTCCTTGTGCTTGAGGCTGAGCCCGTTCTCGTCGACATCGGTCACGATCGCGTTCAGCTTCACCTCGACGCCGAGGCGCTCCAGGGTCTTCTGCGCCTTGGCGCCCAGCTCGGCGCCGAACGGGGGCAGCACCTGGGGGGCGCCGTCGATCAGCAGCACCCGCGCGGTGGCCGGGTCGATGGTGCGGAACTCGTTGCGCAGCGTCGAGGTGGCGAGCTCGCGGATCTGGCCGGCCATCTCCACGCCGGTGGGTCCGGCGCCGACGACGGCGAAGGTCAGCATGCGGCGGCGCTCCTCCTCGTCGCGGGTGAACTCGGCTATCTCGAAGGCGCTGAAGATGCGGGCGCGCAGCTCGAGGGCGTCGTCGATGGACTTCATGCCGGGGGCGAACGTGGCGAACTGGTCGTTGCCGAAGTAGGACTGGCCGGCCCCGGCGGCCACGATCAGGGAGTCGTAGGGCGTCTCGCTGTACTCGTCGTGGAAGCGCCACTTCACCACGCGGTTGGTGAGGTCGATGTCCTCGACGAGGCCGAGGAAGACCTGGGCGTTGGACTGACTGCGCAGGATCTCGCGGGTGGCGGGGGCGATCTCGCCCTCCGAGAGGACCCCGGTGGCGACCTGATAGAGCAGCGGCTGGAACAGGTGGTGGGTGGTCTTCGCGATCAGCGTGACCGAGACGTCGGCGCGCTTGAGCGCCTTCGCGGCGAACAGGCCCCCGAACCCGGAGCCGATGATGACGACGCGGTGCCGGGTCACGAGTGGGCCCGTCCGGGCGCGGCGGCCGGAGAGGCCGCGGAGGAGCGGCGGGCCTGGTCCTGGGCGGTCGCCTGGGGGCGGTGCAGAGCGGGTCGCATTCACCAAGGGTAACCGCCAGGCCCGGACCCGCCGTCAGGCCTGTGGGCGCGCCCGGGGTACTCTTGTGCGGCTTGGACCGACGAGGAGGGCCGCCGCTTGAAGCTACCCGCATGGCTCCGACCCGCACCCGACGGCCGTCCCGTGCAGCCGTGGTGGTGGGTCGTGGCGGGCCTGATGGCCGTGTTGGTGCTTGTCGGTACTCAGTTCGCGGACGCTCCCGGGCTGCTGGAGCGCGGCGACAGCCAATGGCGCCCCTTCGTCTCGGTGCCCGCGCTGAGCGTCCTCCTGCTCGCGTGGTGGCAGCTGGGCCCGCTGTGGCGCAGGCCCCTGCTGACGGCCGCCATCTGGTCCGCGCCCATGATGATCGCGCTGCCGATGTACTCCAGGGACGCCTACGCCTACGGCGCGCAGGGGTGGCTGGTGGCCCGCGGCCTCGACCCCTACACGATCCCCCTGGGCCAGGCGGGGCAGCCGGGGCTGCTCGTCGGCGTGCACTGGCACGAGACCACGGCCGTCTACCCGGCGCTCTCGTTGGAGCTGTTCGGCCTGGTGTCGCGGCTGACCGAGGGCGAGCTGTTCTGGACGACGGTGGCCATGCGGGTGCCCAACGTGCTCGCCCTCGCGCTCCTGGCCTGGGTGCTGCCCAGGCTGGCACGCCGGTTCGGCGTCGATCCCGGCGTGGCCCTCTGGGCGGGCCTGCTCAACCCCCTCATGCTCATCCAGTCCATCGGCGGTGTGCACAACGACGCCGTGATGGTGGCGCTGTGCGTGGCCGCGGTCCTCGCCGCCACCGACCTCGGGTGGAGAGGGTGGCGCGGGCTCGTCGTCGCGGGCGTCCTGCTGGGGCTGGCGATGGGCATCAAGCAGACGGCCGCGCTGTTCGGGCTGGGCGTCGTGGCGATCGGCTGGGCGTTGCGCTACCCGGAGTGGGGGGCGGGGCCCCGGGGGTCGCCTGGCCGGAGTGTCGCGGCGGGGTGGTGGCGGCTTGCGGCCGCCGCCGTCGTGCCGGGGGCCATCACGGTGGGGGTGTTCGTGCTCACGTCGCTGCGGCATGGCTTCGGGTGGAGCGGCCCCACCGCGGGCAATCCCGTGGGCGCCATGAGCAACGCGCCCCTCTCCTGGCTGGCCGAGGCGCTGCGGTACCCGTTGCCCGACGACGTGGCCAACCCGGCGGTCACCACGCTGTCCAGCGCACTGATCCTGGCCGCAGTCGTCGTGGCCTGGGTCAAGCTCGGCCCGCGCGGCGACGACCCCGGCCGGCCATGGGCGTTCACGCTCGCGGTGCTCGCCGCGTTCTGCGTGCTGGGGCCGGCGTTCCAGCCCTGGTACCTGACGTGGCTCGTCCCGCTGTACCCGTTATGGCGGACCACCGCCCGGTGGCACCGGGCCTGGCTTGCGGTCGTCGTCGGCTTCACCCTGCTCCCGGCGCTGCAGACGCTGATGCCTCCGCTCATCGCGATGCCCCTGGTGGCGGTGCCGCTGTGGTGGCTGTGGCGGGAGATGTCGCGGCTCGACGCCTCCCCGCTTCCCGCCGGCCGCTGACGCCCCGGGTCCTCAAGGCCCGAGACCGCGGTGGGATTGCGTGTGCCCAGGCCGCGACTACCGTCGGGGGCATGTCACACATCTCCTGGCCCGACGGCGGAGCCGACTGGGCCGTGGAGGCCACGGGCCTCGTCAAGCGCTACGGCCGACGGCGGGTGTTGGCCGGCCTGGACCTGCGGGTCCCGCGCGGTGGGGTCCACGGGCTCCTGGGCCCCAACGGCTCTGGCAAGACCACGTCGATCCGCATCCTCCTGGGCCTGGTCAGGGCACAGGAGGGAACGGTGCGGCTCCTGGGGCACGAGGTGCCGCGCGGCCTGCCCGCGGTGATCGGGCGGGTGGGCGCCATCGTCGAGTCGCCCCGGTTCGCGCCCAGGATGACCGGGCGACACAACCTCGACGTGCTGGCCGACTCCATCGACGTCAACCGGCGCAGGGTCACCGAGGTGCTTCTCGAGGTGGGGCTGGCGGCCGACGCCGACCGTGACTTCGACACCTACTCCCTCGGCATGAAGCAGCGGCTGGCCATCGCCGCGACCCTCCTCAAGCGCCCGGAGCTCCTCATCTTCGACGAACCCACCAACGGGCTGGACCCCGTGGGCATCCGCGACATCCGCGCCACCATGCGCGACCTCGCCGACGCCGGCATCACAGTGCTGGTCGCCTCACACATCCTGTCGGAGATCGAGCAGATCGCGGACTCGGTGTCGATCATCGCGCAGGGCCGGGTGGTCGCGGAGGGGCCAATGGCGCGGTTCCTGTCGGGCGTCGCACCGCACGTCAGGCTGGGCATATCCCGGCCCGTCGAGGCGGCCGAGGTGCTGCAGCGGGGCGGGTGGCGGGTGGAGCCCGCCGAGGGAGGGCTGCGGGTCCTCGGGCGCGACGGCGCCGCCCCCGACCCCGCGGAGATCGCGCGGCAGCTCGGCCGCGCGGACCTCTGGCCGGACCACCTCTCGCTGGACAGGGAGAGCCTGGAACGCGTCTTCCTGGACCTCACCGCCGGCGCGGATCTCGTCGGGGCGCAGGGCCGGCACCGGGAGGTGGCGTGAACGTCCTGCGGGCCGAGCTGTCGAGGCTGCGGTACCGGCGCCGCACCCTGTGGAGCCTGGTCGGCGTGCTGCTCATCAGCCTCATGGTGCCCGCGCTGTGGATGGACGGCGCCCGGCCGCTCGGCGCCGCCGATCACGCGGAGGCCGCCAAGATCCTCGCCACCATCCCGCCCGGCGAGTGCCCCGACTGCAGTGCCGCCGACTACCTTCGCACGCCGTGGACGTTCGGTGACGTGGTGACCTCCGGGCTCATGCCCTATGCCGCCATGATGGGGGCCCTGGTCCTCCTCATCGTGATGCTCTACGTGAGCTCGGACCTGCGTTCCGGGGCCATCAGCACCCAGCTCACCTTCACGCCTCGACGGTGGGTGCTCGTCGCTGCGCGCACCGCGGTCGCGGCCCTGCTCGGCGGCGCCCTCATGGCCACCGCCCTGGTGACGAGCACCGTCGTCTCGGCGGTGTGGTTCGTGGCGATGAACGGGTACTCGGAGCTGGATGCGACGACCAGCCTGCTGGCGCTGGTGCTCTCGGCGAGCTTCTACGGGGCCGTCCTCGGCGCCGTCGGCGCACTGCTGACCGTGCTGCTGGGCGGTGCCTCGGGGGCGGGGGCACTGCTCGTCGGCGTCTTCGTGGCCAACGTGCTGGCCCTCTGGATCGGCGATCAGGTGAAGACCCCCGCCTGGCTGCTGCACCTGATGCCCACCCAGCAGGGCATCGCGCTCCTCCACGGCTCGGTCGAGGGGATCGGCACCTATGGCGACGTGATCTACGAGATCAGGCGGACGGAGGCGGTGGTCTACCACCTGGTGGCGACGGTCCTCATCGCCGCGGTCACGGTCCCGCTGTTCGAGCGCCGCGACATCAGGAGTTAGCGTCGCCGGGGCGGCGGTGAAGCTGGCCTCGTCACGCGGGTGGTGATCTCCCGTGTTGCGCTCATGCCGATGGTCGGGTGGTTGGTTATCTTTGACCTCGATGCCATACTGGTACAAGAAGTAGTACCAATGGAGGAGGGGTAGCCATGGCTATCACCGCAAGTGAAGCTCGCAAGAACCTGTTCCCGCTGATCGAGCAGGTCAACGAAGACCGCACGCCGGTCGAGATCACTTCCCGGCGGGGCGATGCAGTGCTCATGTCCCGAGCTGACTACGACGCGCTCGAGGAGACTGCTCATCTCCTGCGGGTGCCCGCCAACGCACGACACCTGGTCGAAAGCCTTGCCCAGGCGCATGCGGGGCAGCGCGACGAGCACGACCTCATTCGATGAGGCTGGTCTTCACACCGAACGGGTGGTCGGACTACACGTACTGGCTGGCAGCCGACCGGCAGACACTCAAACGGCTCAACCGCCTCATCGACGACGCGATGCGCGACCCCGTCAGCGGAATCGGTAAGCCCGAACCACTGCGACATATGCTGGCGGGTGCGTGGTCCCGACGGATCACCGAGGAGCACCGCCTGGTGTACCTGGTCGACGGCGACGACCTGATCATCCTGCAGGCACGCTTCCACTACAGCTGACCAACTCATCTGCCGCGACGCGTTCGCGGCCGAATCGGTCCCTGAGCAGGCTGAGGGGCCTGACAGGCCACTCTGGGATTCACCGCATGCAGCCGAAGTCTGCGTCTGACATCCGGTAGAACTTCGAACTCCTCACAACGCCGCCAGCGAAGGCGACCTCGTCTTCCTTGAGGGACGACGGCACGAACTCCACCGAGCCGCCCAGAACCAGATCCGTGCGCTCATAGGTGACGAGTACATTCTCGTCGCGGTCGACCTCTCCATTCGATTTGATCGTGTAGCCCGGGATGTCCGTTTGAAGCAGAGGGAGGCTAGTGGCGGCGCCGGAGCCCGTGCTCTGCGCTGTCCAAACAACAGAAGCGGTTGAAGAACCATCTTGCTCAACCTGGACAGATGAGAACTCTCCACAGACAAGCTTGGCAACAAGATTCCCGTTCTCCATGATCACATAGCCGGCGCTCCAGGGCCGTGTCGGAGCAATCCAGCTGCAAGCAGGAATCGCGAGTGTCACCAACAGCAGGATCGATAGCAGGGGCCAGCGCCCTCTGACCATAAGGTGGCGGTTGGATTCAGCGTTCCCGGGCACGCCTCCAGTCTGCCCCACCACCAATGCCGCCCGAGCCATCGAGAGTCATCTGCGGGCCGGGCCCCGTGCATGCTCATACCGCGGTCTGTGACGGGTGGCCTCCGGGGTTCGGTGTCCCCGAGCACGATCGCCCTCCAGCTGGGTCTCGGGCATACGAGACGGTCCGCGACAAGGCCTGCCGGTAGAGTTCCGATGCACGATGGATCGGCATCAGCAGGAGGGTGTCGTTGATGGTCAGTGGCGGAGCTGGGTCTCGGGCAGCGTTACTGAGGTGGGTCCGCTGGTTGTGGATGGCGCCGGTGCTGCTCTGGCTTGCTCTGACGTGGGTGTCATTCTCGCCACCATCCAGCGTGTCTTGCGTCGCGCTTTGGCTGGCCGTTGCCAGCCCGGCCCTGATCGTCGGCTACCGGGCGTTCTTCATCGCGGGATTGTCGGTGTCGCAGTCGTCGCCGCAGGTCATTTACCGCGGTCTGGTCGCTGCGAGGAGCATTGATGTCTCCTCGATCGAGGAGTTCGAGATCTGGGACGTGAACTTCTTCTCGGGGATCTCTGCGGGGTTCGTCCAGGTGCGTCGGACGGGCAAGCGCCCCGTGGTGTTGTGGGCGTTGGGGTACGCGACGCCGGACACCCATGACATTCTCCTTCGCGAGATCGAGGGGACATGTGCCGAGCTCTGGGGATGGGCCGCGCGGGACTCGGGTCAGCCGCGGAGGGCTGAGTCCCTGGCCTCAACGCGGATCAGTCCCAGCGTCATCGAGGTAGTCTCTGCGGACGTCCTCGGCCGCCGAACCCTTTGGTCGGGGTCGATCCGATCGAAGTGACACATATCGGCGGCGGCGATCCCCCGTCTCGCCACTCGAGGGGTAGGAACGACGATCCGTGTGGTTCCGAGCTACGCGCCGACATCCGCACATGCCGCGATGAGCTACCTGACCATCCTGTCCAGGAGGCGGGTTGCTCTATCTGGGCGGGGCATCTCTGAGCTTCTGTCGGAGCTCCAGGAGAGGATTGCCCCATGCAAGTGTCAGAAATGGTGGAGAGCGTCCTCACCGTTGTCGTCTCTCTCGTCGGATCCTGGCTCGTCGCTCGGTGGACCCTACGGGCACAACGTGCGACCAGCGCGCATGCCGCGGCCGTGGACAGGCTCCTTCCTTCGCTGGCGCGATTGCGCGCGTTGCTGCACGAATCCAGCGTGCGGAACTGGGATTCGGAGGACGTAGCTGCAGCCGTGAATGAGTTTGAGTCGCTGTGCATGCAACACGCTTCAACACTCCCTCCGGGGATACGCAGCGTTCGCTTTGACGTGCGTGTGGCCGTCGGGAATTACTTCGGCGGTGTTTCGCTCGCCTCCCTGGACGCCAGCATGGCTAACTTCCCGCTCGCCGAACCTCATCCGTACTGGAGGGCGATCTCGGTCTCCTACCTCGAGTACGCAATGACGAGGCTGCAGCAGAGTCTCGTGCAGCCGAGGGCGGCACCGATGGTCCACTTCTCCGACTGGCGCCGTGACGAAGACGCTCTCCACCGATGACGGGACCAGCACCACGTCCGCTCATGCCGCGCCTGGTGCTCCAGGCGACCTTGCTTGCGTAGCGCTGGCGGGCGGCCTCTCCGCTTGTGCCGACGAAGGCGCCGATCGCCGACCATGGCATGCCGGCTTCGCGGGCTGCGCGGATGGCATCAATCACGTGGCGCTCGGCCTCGGATCGCTCCGCAACCGCTGCTCGGAGCATGGCAACTGCACCGGCGTCGAGTTCGTCGTCGGGATTGGGTTCGTAGGACTCGAAGCGCGCCGCCAGCTCGTCGGCGTGCTGCAGGATCTCGTCAACAGTGCGTGGCATGGTCATCACCTCAGAAACCTCTCGCGGGCTTTCATTGCGTGGACGATGACGTGCACTTGATCGCCATCGATATAGCCGACCTCCAAGAAGATCGCGGACTGGTTGGGACCCATGATCATGGTGAACCCGTCGCCGAGATCCCAGATCCGGACCGGGTTGCGCTAGGCGTGGAGGATCTCGGGTTCACCAAGGCCATGCTTGAGCGCGGACGGGGCGATGACTGGATCCTCCATCGATCCAAGTCAACTTGCGAGCATGTGCCGGTCAAGTGTCGGGAACATCCCGATCTGCCGCGACCAGGGGCTTTCTACTGCTCGTTGGGGTCGCTGCCTTCAAGTCGGACCAGGCCCAGACCGTTGAGCGGGGCGCAGACGTAGAGCACGTAGGTTCTGCCGCGTCGCTCGGTCTCTGCCCAGTCCAAAATCTCGGAGACATCGGCTCCGGTGATCTCGAGTTCCTCTGCCGCACCGTGGGCATCGTGGAAGTAGACGTGGTAGCGGGGATGGGTGACCTCCCAGGTCTGGTCCCGGGGATCAACGGAGCGCACGAGCATGGCCACAGCCTGCCGGACGCGAAGTCCGTCAGCTACCCGCGTGCTCCCCAGACACTCGTATCTCCCGCGACGGGTGAGTCAATCCACAGGTGGGCAGGGGAGGCGGCACCCGGGCGCTGAGGACTCCCGCTGCTCGTGCTCAAACTCGTAGGCGCACTCGCCACACATGCCAGCCATGTCATTGCCGGTGCCGAAGTGCTCAAGCCAGGGATGCCGACACTCGGGACAGTCGCCCAACTCGCGTAGCCGGCGTACCCGCAGCCGGCGCTCTCTGCGTCGCTCAAAGAAACCACTCACGCGTCGAGGATGCCGCATTCCGCACGCACGCTCATGCCGCTGTCGAGGCGGGTCTCGTCCCTCGTCGGGTGTCGGCTAGATGGTGCAGGGCGGGATCACGGCCGCGCTGGTGACAGCCTGGCGCAGTGCCTGTTCGGCGACCTCGTCCGGCTCAAGCTGCTGGGCTTGCCGCGGGTCGATTTCCACGTCCACCCACAGGTCGCGGCCGTCGCACCGAGTGACCACCCGCGCAGGCTCTCCCGTCGCATCGGTGGACGCTGAGAGGTGGAGGGTCGCTAGGCCGGAGGTCTGCCACCAGGCCGTCAACCGGGCCCCGTGGGCGGGTTCCAGGGCGCCCCACGCGGGCCGGTGCGCGGCTGAGAGGCGATGTGGTTCACCGTTGATGCCGCCGAACTCGACCACGCTGGGACGCGTCGGATCGTTGGTGGAGAAATAGCCCACCTCGATGGGTGGGGTCGCGGGCGCGGTAGCCAGGGGAACCCAGGGGGCTGTCGGCACCGGAGAGAGACCACCCAGGTTGACGGTCAGCTCCTCCACGTCGAGGGTGAGCGCACCGTGATCCACGAGCAAAGACGTAGACACGCTTGTGGCGCTGGTCCACCGCGGGGGCTGAGGGGGCAGACTAGCCGCGGCCTCCACAGCGGAGGCGGTCGGGCTGGCGCCCACGAGCTGGCCGGTGCGGGCGTCTAGGACGTCGATCCATCTCAGCTGCGGCTGGTCCACGGGTAGGACTGTCACTACACGAGCGCGGTGCCGGCGGCCCGGGGATGAGATCCACCGCGATGCGGCTACCGCCGTTGCTCCGCGTGCCAGCATCTGTTTTCGATCTGTTGCCGATCTAGCCGGTCTCCGGTTCCTTGTTGGAGTGCTGAGGCGGTCTCCAGGAGTACCTGCAACGCCAGCCACCACCGTGTCGCCGGGTCCAGATCGGCCACGCTGTCAGGGACGGCCACCCGCGCCGATTCGAGTCCGCCTGTGAGGTCGTCGAACACCGTGATCAACACTGCGGGGCCAGGTGCCGGCACATCGTCGACCTGGACCCTCAGCAGTGTCGAACGCAGCCGAATCTCATGGCCGGTCAGCAGTTCTCCCAGTTGAGTCTTGATCGGCGCACCCGCGCGGGCGAGGGCATCGGCGCCCCGCGCGCCTTTGACCCAGGGCCGGCCGACTCGACCGCCATCCGGCCACAGCTCCATCCCCCGCACACGAACACTCACAGCGGCACTATCCCGATCAACTCACCGACCATGAGCCACCACCCCTGGCCACAGCCGCCGTGAAGGCGCATCAGAACCCACCTCCGGTCATGGACACCGCGTAGGCCGCGAACATACCCAGCCCGAGCGCAACAAGCGAGGCCACCCACACCGCGCTCGACCGCGAGAGGCCACGGCGGCGAGCGAGGACCAGACAGGCGACGGCTCCCACGAAGGGCGCGAGGACAACAGCCAGGAGGAAGATCAGCAGGGCCACCCGCGGGACCGTCAGGTAGGTCCGCTGGATGGGGTCACCAAGGTTCCACGCCACGCGCGCGAACCCAGGCAAGAACGCCGCCAACCCAGGCAGAAGAGACACAACAAGACCTGCCACCGCCACCGGCAGGCTGCCCGGTCTCCGACCCATGTCACTCACACGCCCATCCTCTCAGCACCGGCCAGCCAGGCCCGGCGGGAGGGGAAAGAGCCTGATCTGGAGCCGGCATCTCCGTCAGCCGATACTTTGACGTCATGCGATACAAGGTTGTTGAGCTGCGCGAAGGACTTCTCGGCGGAAAGATGTCTGGGAGCAAGCTGGAGAAGATCCTCAACGAGGAGGCGCGAGGTGGCTGGACGCTCAAGACCATCACGTCCGTCGACGTGAAGGGACGAATTGGCCCTGGCGGCGTGGAAGGTGTGCTGGTCGTCTTCGAGAGGCCGGAGTAGAGGCCTTCCCTCGGGCCGAGTGTCAGGCGTTGCGCAGCGTGATATCGCCCGACGCCGTGGTCACCCTCACCGTGATGAAAGGGGCCCCCTCTGCCGGCTGGCCGGCCGGCTCTAGGCGGGCGTCCACGTCCCCGCTGGTCGACCGGACGTCCTGCCAGATCGGAACGCCGGTCGGCAGGCCGACGCTGACGTCGCCGGACGCCGTCCGCAGAGTGAGGGCGGTGCCGTCGAACAGCGCCACGTCCAGGTCGCCTGACCCCGTCGCGGCGGTCAGCGTGCCGGAGGAGTGCCGCACCCGGACGTCGCCGGATCCCGAGCGGACCTGCCCGTCGGCGTGGATGCGCCCGGCCGTCACGTCACCCGACCCGGTGGCCAGCACGGCCTCGTCGGCCTCCTCGATCGTGACGGCACCCGACCCGGTCCGGAGCTTCACCCGTGCCGAGCGCCCACTGACCACGACGTCCCCGGACTTCGATTCGACCTGCACGGACGCGCCCTCGGGCACCACGGCGGTGACCGTCACGCCACGGGCCCGCGCGTCGCCCAGCGAGAGGCTCATGAAGCCGAGATCGATGGCGAGTCCGCGGCGCCCCGACTGCTCGGCGAGGAGGGGTGGCACGCGCACACCGACGACGTCGCCGGCCGTCGAGAACTCGACCTGGCCGAGGTCCGCCTCGTCGTGGCATGCCACCTCGATCGTGCACGTGTCGGTGGCCTCGTGCCGGACGGTGACGTCGGCAGCCTGGACCCACACCTGAAGCGTCGTCACAGCGGATGCAGGGAAGGTCTCGCGGCGAAGTGTTGCGGTGGCGCTCATGGTGGTCCCCTCTCAGGCCCAGCCGGTGATCCGGCGATCGGTGCGGACGCCGGGGCCGCGGCCAGCAACCCCGGCGAGATGGGCGCGGACCGCGTTGACGATCCAGGTGTTGAGGGACAGTCCGGCGGCGTCCGCCGCGCTGTCCGCCCTCGTCTTGACTGACTCCGGCAGGCGGAGGGTGATGCGGGCCGTGCCGTCCGTGTCGCCCTCGGGGAGTGCCAGCGTGGGCTCCTCCGGATCCACCGAACGATGGTGCTGTACCCACCACACCGGGTCCCGGCCGTCCATGCGCACCTCCACGACGTCCCCCAGTTCAGCGCTGAGTGACGCCGCCGCGTCGGTGAGCGTCTCGACCAACCGCAGCCGCAGGGCGGGCTCCAACGCGGCCAACAGGCGCTCCGCGACGCTGCGGGTGTGATCGTCGGCCAGCGCGGTGGCCTTGGCGAGGTCGCCTCGGAGCGCATCCAGATAGGGATCGAGGTCCATGACTCCACTATGACACTGCCGTGGTGTCATATCAAGCACCATCTCGCACCAAGCTGGTTTGAGGGCTGATCGGGGGTCGGGGAGTTGCCGGCGTGGGAAACCGTGACGCCCGTCGGGGCGTCCGAGGGCCAGGTCGGTTCTCGGTAGCATGGCGCGCATGCGTTACGTCTCCACCCGCGACACCACCGGCCTGCCGGGCAGGCCGTTCAGCGACATCCTGCTCGAGGGCCTCGCCGCCGACGGTGGGCTCTACCTGCCCGAGCGCTACCCGGCGGTGTCGCAGGAGACGCTGGGGGAGTGGCGCACCCTGCTGGCCGGGAAGGGGTACGCCGCGTTGGCGTTCGAGATCGTGCGGCTGTTCGTCGACGACATCCCGGAGGGGGACCTGCGCGGCATCGTCGAGCGGGCCTACGAGCCTTCGAAGTTCCTCGATCCCGCCGTCGTGCCCGTCACCCGGCTGAGCGACGGGCTGTGGCTGGCCCATCTGAGCAACGGCCCCTCTGCGGCGTTCAAGGACATGGCCATGCAACTGCTGGGCGAGCTGTTCGCCTACGAGCTCGCGCGCCGCGGCGAGACCCTCACCATCGTCGGCGCCACCTCTGGCGACACCGGCTCCTCGGCCGAGTACGCGCTTCAGGGCAAGCCGGGGGTCCGGGTCTTCATGCTCTCGCCCCGCGGCCGGATGACCGCGTTCCAGCAGGCCCAGATGTTCTCCATCGACGACCCGGCCATCGTCAACATCGCCGTCGACGGGGTCTTCGACGACTGCCAGGACCTGGTCAAGGAGCTCAACAACGACGCGGCCTTCAAGGCCCGGCACCGGCTGGGGGCCGTCAACTCCATCAACTGGGCCCGCCTCATGGCCCAGGTGGTCTACTACTTCGCGGCCTGGCTGCAGTTGCCTGAGATCGACGAGCCGATCAGCTTCGCGGTGCCGTCGGGCAACTTCGGCAACATCGCCGCGGGGCACATCGCCCGCGAGATGGGTCTACCGATCCACCGGCTGATCCTCGCCACCAACGAGAACAACGTGCTCGAGGAGTTCTTCCGCACCGGGCGGTACCGGGTGCGCGGCTCGGCGGAGACGCTGGCCACGTCCTCGCCGTCGATGGACATCTCGAAGGCCTCGAACTTCGAGCGCTTCGTCTTCGACCTCATCGGCCGCGACACCGCCCGCCTGCGCGCCCTCTTCGTCGACGGCCTTGCCGACGGCGAATTCAGCCTCACCGACAGCCCCGAGTTCGCGGGCCAGCTGGAGCGCTACGGGTTCGTGGCGGGCACCTCGACGCACGCGGACCGCCTGGACGAGATCCGCCGGGTGTACGCCGCGGACAAGGTGATGATCGATCCGCACACCGCCGACGCCGTGCACGTGGCGCGGAACTCCGGCGTCGAGGGCCGCATCGTGGTCCTGGAGACGGCGCTGCCGGTGAAGTTCGCCGACACCATCGTCGAGGCCACCGGCATGGTGCCGCCCCGCCCCCACAGGTTCGACGGCATCGAGGACCTGCCGCGCCACGTCGTCGACCTGCCGTGCGACGCCGACGCCCTCCGCGCGCTGATCGAGGAGCACGCGATTTCGGCCTGATGGCGTTTGGCGGGCGTCCTCCTCGGGTAGGAAGGGGTATGGACGCTTTCGAATTCGTCGGAGACTGGTCCGGTCAGCTGATCGCCACCTCGATCCACGCCGGGCATCACCTGCGCCCCGAGATCGCGGAGCTGTCGATCCTCAGCGAGGAGGACCGGTTCCGCGAGGAGGACCCCTTCACGGACCGGATCGCCTCCCATGCGCCCGCGCGGGTTCTCGTCCACCGTTCCCGCTTCGAGACCGACCTCAACCGCGTGCGCGAGAAGACCGTCTACCGCCGCCCCGAAGACGCCTGGGGCCTGCACATGTGGTCCCTCGACCCGTTGCCGGACGACGTGGTGGCCCGTTCGCGGGAGGTCTACGACTCCTTCTTCGCCGCGCTGGCGCAGCGCCTCGACGAGGTGGCCGCGCGTGGCCCGTTCGTCCTCTACGACGTGCACTCCTACAACCATCGACGGCACGGAGAGGAGGCCGACGCCGAGCCCTGGGAGGAGAACCCCGAGATCAACCTCGGGACCGGCAGCGTGGACCTGGAGCGCTTCTCGCCGGTGGTCGAGGCCTTCCGCGGCTCCATGCTGGGGCAGGGCTTCGACATCCGCGAGAACGTGAAGTTCAAGGGGCAGAACCTGGCCTGGTGGGTCCACGAGCGCTACCCGGGCGTGGGATGCGTGCTCGCCATCGAGTTCAAGAAGACCTTCATGGACGAGTGGACCGGCGAGCCCGACGACGAGAGGATCGGCTTCCTCGCCGACGCGCTCGCCAGCACCATGGACCCCGTCCTCCGGGCGCTGCCCGATGCCTGAGCCCAACCCCCTGGCCGTCATCGACCGGGCGATCGACCACCAGCTCTCCCAGCTCGGGCAGAGCTTCCGGTTCGTCCTCGACGTCACCCCAGTCGACGCCGACGACGTCAAGGCGGCCTTCCTCGCCGGCGACCTCGACGAGCCGTCGTTCACCTACCGCGACCTCGAGACCGACCCGGAGGTGCTGCAGACGGTGCTCGAGCGGATCGACGTCGGGGCGGTCCAGGACGGGAGTGTCGCGGCGCTGCTCGGCGGCAAGAAGCGCGAGTTGGGGCTGCAGCTGGCGATGCTGCGCGCCCGGGACTCAGCGGACTTCCGCCAACTCAGCGTGGAGCTCTACGGAGGGGTGCGACCGGACCTCCTCACGGCCGCCGAGGCCGTTCTCGCACGGGTGGAGCCACAGTCCTGGGGCGGGGACCGGCTGACGCCCGAGGAGTTCCTGGATCTGGCCCGCGAGGAGATCGACTACTACCGCGCCCTGGAGCCGGACGTCGACATCCACGCGGAGATCCGGCCGGACTCCACGGGCGTGATGGTCTCGGGCAACCTGCTGCTCATCGGGCCCGAGTCGTCGGTCTCGGCCGAACGCGCGACGGCGCTCATCCAGCACGAGGTGGGCACGCATCTGGTCACCCAGGTCAACGGGTCCCACCAACCGCTCCAGGTGCTCGGCACCGGACTTTCGGGGTACGACGAGACGCAGGAGGGCCTCGCGGTCCTGGCCGAGGTGGCCTGCGGAGAGCTGACGGCGTCGCGGCTGCGGCAGCTGGCCGGCCGCGTGGTCACGGTGCACCGCATGCTCGGCGGGGCCTCGTTCCGCGAGTGCTGGGCCGCCCTCGTGGACACGGGCTTCCACCCCGCGGGCGCGTTCACCACGGTCATGCGCGTCTTTCGCTCCGGCGGACTCACCAAGGACGCCATCTACCTGCGGGGCCTGCTGGACCTCCTTGCCCACCTGCGCCGGGGTGGCTCCCTCGACGCCCTGTTCCTCGGCAAGTTCTCCCTGGTGGACCTGCCGCTCATCGACGAGCTCGCCGCCCGAGGCATCCTCCGGCCCCCCGTGATCCTTCCCCGCTGGTTCGACGACCAGGCCGGGCGCCGGCGGCTCGATGCCGCCTCCCACATCACCGACCCCACCGCACTGATCCAAGGAGTTGTCCCATGAAGATCGGATTCGTCGTCAACGACGTCATGACAGAGAAGCCCACCTACACCACCACCCGTCTTGCCATGCAGGCCGCCAACCTGGGCCACGAGGCCTGGCTGATCGGGATGGGGAACTTCGCCTACGAGCCGGACGGCTCGCTCAGCGCACGAGCCCGGGGCGGCGACGGCAAGAACTACCGCTCGCTGGAGCGCTACCTGGAGGATGTCCAGCGCCCCGACGTCGAGGAGCGGCTGAAGCTCTCCGAGTTCGACGTGGTGATGCTGCGCAGCGACCCGGCCGACGACGCGCAGGGCTCCGCCTGGGCGAACAACGCGGGGGTCGCCTTCGGGCAGCTGATCGCCTCCACGGGGGTGCTGGTGGTCAACGACCCCGGCTCCCTGGCCAACGCCCTGTCCAAGGCCTACTTCCAGCACTTCCCGGAGGTGGTGCGCCCCCGCACCCTCATCTCGCGCGACGAGGCCCAGATCACCGCGTTCGTCAAGGAACTGGGGGGCAAGGCGGTGCTGAAGCCGCTGCAGGGCTCAGGCGGCAGCGGCGTGTTCCTGGTCAACACCGACGAGTCGCCCAATCTGAACCAGATCATCGAGGCCATCGCCCGCGACGGCTACGTGGTGACCCAGGAGTACCTGGAGGAGGCCAAGAACGGCGACGTGCGCATGTTCGTGATGAACGGCACGCCGCTGAAGGTCAACGGGAAGTACGCGGCGTTCCGCCGGAAGTCCGCCGGATCCGACATGCGCTCCAACATGTCCGCCGGCGGCAAGGCGGTGGCGGTGAAGGTCACCGACGAGATGCTCGCCATGGTGGACGTGGTGCGCCCGAAGCTCGTTGCGGACGGCATGTTCCTCGTCGGCCTGGACATCGTGGGCGACAAGCTCATGGAGGTCAACGTCTTCAGCCCCGGGGGCCTCGGCAGCTGCCAGGCCCTGTACGAGGAGAACTTCGCCGTCCCGATCATCCAGGACCTGGAGCGCAAGCTCGAGATCCGTCGCCACCACCCGGAGCTGACCAACGTCAACCTGGCCACCCTCTGAGCCAGGGGCACCCTCGCTCAACCGGTGACCACTCAACCGGTGACGATCTCGATCCAGTTGGCCCCCAGGCCCACGTCGTGGCGGGCCACCTCCGTCAGGGCCCCGTCGGCGTCCGGCCGGTAGAGCGCCACGACCCGGTCGATCTCGGAGGCCACCAGCAGGGTGTCGTCCGGGAGCACGACGAAGTGTCGCGGCTGTGCCACCACGTCGGAGTGTGCCGTTGCGCCGCCGAGCGTGCCGTCTGCCGCGACACTGACAGCCGTGATGGTGCCGCGCGTGCGCTCCGCGTTGAAGAGACGTCGGCCGTCCATGCTGAAGTGGAGGTCGGAGCACCAGATGAGGTCCTCCTCGCGCGGCTTGGCGCCGAAGCGGCTGTGCGACAGGCCACGATCCGTCGGGATGGCCGTCACCGCCTCAGCCGCCACCAGCACCCCGGTGGACGGGGAGCGGTCGTAGCGCAGCACCTCTCCGGAGTACTCGGTGTTGACGTACAGCGAGGTCCCGGCGTCGTCGAAGATCAGGTGCCGGGGTCCCGAACCCTCCGGGGCAGGGGCGACGGGCGGGTCCAGCGGCGTGAGCGCGCCGTCGTCGCCGACGGCGAACTGCGCCACCAGATCCTCGCGGAGCGAGACGAAGTAGGCGAACCTGTCGTCGGCGCTCAGCTGCACGCTGTGCATGTTCTGCCGGGGGATCGGTTCGCCGATCGGGGTCAAGGCCCCGTCCTCGCCGACGCGCCAGGCCTCACCCAGGTGGTCGTGGTAGGACGCGCTGTACAGCAGGGAGCCGTCGGAGGACAGCGTGAGGTACACCGACGCCCCGTGGGCGGGGTAGCTGCCGAGGGTCTCCAGCGATCCGGAGGGATCCAGCCGTAGGACTGTGACTCCCCGGGGCTCGCTGGTGCCGGCGAAGACGAGCCCGCGGGCCCGGTCCACCGTGAGGGGCAGGCCGGGGGCCACGCGCGTGGTGGCCACCTCGGTCAGGGGGCCGTCGGCCACCCGCAGCGTGGTGATGGTGCCGTCCTTGGAGTTCGCGACGAGGGCGAGGAGAGGTTCCATGGTGGCCAGCCTAGACCGCCGATCCTGCCCCCGCCCGTCGCGCGACTAGGCAGTGAACCGGACGATGTTGTTGAAGATCCAGCCCTTGGACCAGTAGTAGACCCGGTTTCCCGCGGAGTCGAGGCGCGAGGTGATGAACGAGCCCCAGATGTAGGCGCGGCAGCCGCCGCCACCGCTCACCGCGGTGTCGCACTCGGTCCTCCACTCGCGGCCGCCGGAGGTCCAGGTGAAGTTCTTCGGCCCAGGAGTGCCGTAACCGCCGAGGGCGTTGCCCACCCACAGGCTGCGCGGGGACGCCTTGTATGTGAGGTTGTTGAAGTACCAGTCCGTCTTCGAGACGAAGGCGCCGTTGACCGAGGTGACCTGCGTGGCCAGGATGTCCGTGCGGCACCGGTCGATCTGCGAGGAGTACGCGGCACAGGCGGTGCGCCACTGGCGCCCGTTGTAGGTGTGGGTGCCGGGCGTGGTGTAGACGTCGAACGGCTCCGGTTCCGGCGTGGGCGTCGAGTACACCTCGTCGAGGTTCGGCTCCTCCGTGAAGCGCTGCCCCAACGGCCCGACGGCGGCCTCGCGGACGATGGTGGCCACCACCGTCCTGACGAACTGCAGCGAGCGGTCCGTGACCGTGGCGCCGGGCGTCAGCGACATCGCGAAGCCCATCGTGCCGAGGTTGAGCACCCCGGCGCCCGACGGAGCCACGTAGTAGGTGAGGTCCGAGAGGCCCGTTCGGTCGGCGCAGTTGTAGGTGCTGTGCGCCGCGATGTGGACCGACGCCGGAGAGGCCGGCCCGGCCTTGTCCACCTCGTGCCCGATGAGACCGGCGTAGGCGGACCCCTTCGTCGCGCCCGTTCCCCGGAACGCCCAGAAGTCAGGGTTGTACACCACGAGATCCGTCCGCGGGTTGTGGCCGTAGCAGTCGTACATCGAGCCGATGAGCCCCGCCTCGGGATCGGGGAAGGGGTCGGAGCGGAACAGGGTGGTGGTCTCCGGGGAGTTCTTGACCGGGTCGAGCGCCTCCTCGCGATAGGTGGTCACCGTCGTGAAGTCGCCGTTCCAGCGCATCCGCCAGTAGATGGCGTCGGAGCCCAGGAAGATGAGGTTGGTTCCGTTGTCGCGCAGCTCCTGCGCGTTCGCCTTCATCTGCACGGTCCAGTACTCGTCGTGGCCCAGCGCCACCAGCGCCAAGGCGTCGTCAAAGGCCGCTCCTCCCCGGTGCAGCCCGGCGTTGGACGTGTAGGACAGCGGCACGTTCAGCGACTCGAGGTACTGGATGAGGCCCAGTTCGTAGTCCCAGATCTTCTGGGCGCCGTTGCCGCTCTCGGGGCGGTGCAGGCTGACGGTTGTGGAGCGGTCGGCGTAGCCGGTGGGGCCCTTGTAGAGGGAGTACTGGCCGAAGTAGTTGTAGGCCGCGTGGTTGCTCGTCGCCGACATCACGACGACGGTCCCGGCGTGGTCGGCCGAACGGATGATGGTTGGGACGTAGCGCTCGCGCCCGAGGTTGTCGGTGAGCTTCGTGAAGTAGACGCCGGGCTCCCAGCCGTCGGTGGTGAAGGTGTAGGTCACGCTCCAGGCAGAGCAGTCAACCGTCCGGTTCGCGGTGGAGCAGGCGGGCTGCGCGGTGAGCGGGGCGACGGCCTGGGCCACCAGGGCGGCGCCCGCGCCGTCGTAGTGCCCCATGCGGTAGACGTCCATCTGCACGGTCGCGGCAGTGCCGCTGACCTTGAGCCGCATGTCCTCACCCGGCGCCAGGCTCTCGCCCACCGAGTAGCCGCCGAGGTCCGCCTCGCCCGCGAGGTTCGTGATCCGCCAGGTCGTCGCAGGCACGGCCATCGGAATCACGGCCTGCGGCGCCAGGTCGGTCTGCGGCTCGCCGCTGGTCGACACGGACGGCTCGGCGCCTGCCGAGGGCTCCGGCGACACCGGCGTGGCCGGCTCCGCTGGAGCGCCCGGCTCGACGGTGGGATCGGGCTCGACGGTGGGGGCAGGCTCCGCCGTCGGCGATGCCCCCGGACTGTCGCCCGGATCGGGTGAAGGTGAGGTTGAGGGTAAGGGCGACGAGGGCTCCTCACCCGGCTCCGCGGGCCCCGAGGGGGTGGCCGTGGAGCCGGGCGTTGGCGGCGGCGGCTCGTCCGCCAGGACGGGCACGCCCGCACCGAAAGCGGTGGTGGCTACGACTGCAAGCATGATCAACGCTGATCTCAGGTGTCTCATCATTCCCCTTGGATGAACCTCTGCCACCTGAGACTATCCTCAGGCCCGGCTCAGTTTCAGCCGGACCCGCCGGGCTCGCCCCTTCAGGACTAGGCCCTATGACGTGAAGCGCACCATGTTGTTGAAGATCCAGCCCTTGGACCAGAAGTAGATCCGGTTGCCGGAGGAGCTGAGGCGTGAGGTGATGAAGGACCCGTAGATGTAGACCCGGCAGCCGCCCTTGCCGGTGACCGCCGTGTCGCACTCGGTCTTCCACTGCCGGCCGCCGGAGGTCCAGGTCTCCTCCAGCGGACCGGTCTGGCCGTACCAGCCCAGAGGGTTGGCGGACCAGTCGCTGCGGGGCGAGGCCAGGTAGGTGAGGTTGTTGAAGTACCAGTCGGTCCTCGGCACGAACCGGCCGCCCACGTAGGTCACCTGGGTGGCCCGGATGTCGGTGCGGCAGCGGTCGACCTTGCTGGAGTACGCCTCGCATGTGGTGCGCCACTCGCGCCCGTTGACCGTGTGGTAGCCGGGGGTCGAGTACACGTCCAGTGCCTGGTCCGGGTACACGGTCGAGTAGTTCGAGGCCTCCACGAAGCGCTCGCCCAGGGGTCCCTGGGCCGCCTCGGTGATGAGGGTGCCGATCACGGTCCTCGCGAAGTCGATCGAACGCTGCGGGGCGGTCGACGACGCGTCGAGCGCGTGCGCCAGCCCCATCGTTCCGAGGTTGACCACGCCGGCCTGGGACGGGGCCACGTAGTACGTGACGTCCGAGACCCCGGTCCGCGAGGTGCAGGGGTAGGTGCTGTGCGCGGCGATGTGCACCGACGTCGGCGACTCGGGTCCCGCCTTGTCCACCTCGTACCCGATGAGGCCCGCGTACCGGGTGCCGACGGCGGCGCCGGTGCCCCGGAACGCCCAGAAGTCGGGGTTGGTGACCACCAGGTCGGTGTTGGCGGCCGCTCCGTCGCAGTCGTACTGGGAGCCCATCAGCCGGGCCTCCGGGTTGGGATACGGCTGATCCCGGAACTTCACCGTGGTCTGCTCGCTCTGCACCGGGTCGAGGGTGGCCGACTTGTACGAGATGACGCGGGAGAAGTCGTCGCTCCAGCGTGTCCTCCAGAAGATCGAGTTGGCCCCGAGGAAGACGAGGTTGGTGCCCTGATCCCGCAGCGTCTGCGCGCTGGCCCGCATCTCCACGGACCAGTACTCGTCGTGTCCGAGCGTGACGAGCGCCCGGGACCCCGCGAACTCGGCCGCGCCGCGGTGCAGCGCCGCGTTGGTGGTGTAGGAGAGCGGAACGCCCAGCGACTCCAGGTGTTGGATGACGCCCAGTTCGTTGTGGATCAGCTTCTCGGCCCCGGATCCCTCGCCAGGGCGGTTGAGGCTCACGATGTACGCGCGGTCGGGGCCACTGGGCCCTACGTACAGCGAGTACCCGCCCATCGAGTTGTACGCGGCGTGGGTGCTGGTGGCCGACATGATGGTCACGGCCCCGCTGTGCGAGGTCGACCGCACCGTGGTCGCGTCGTAGCTCTGATTGCCCTGGTCGTCGGTCATCCGGGTCAGGTACAGACCGGGCTCCCAGCCGTCCGTCGGCACGGTGTGCGTGACCGTCCACGCCGAGCAGTCCACCGTCCGGTCGATCACCGTGCACGCCGGCTGAGGTGTCAGCGGCACGTCGGCAGTCTGATGCGCCAGGCTCGCGCCGAGACCGTCGTAGTGGCCCATCCGGAATGTCTCGATCGTCACCGTCGCGCCGGTGCCGGAGATCTTGAGCTGCAGCGGCTCGCCGGGCGTGATGCTCTCGCCCATCGCGTAGCCGCCGAGGACTTCCGGGCCCACCGGCTTACTGAGCGTCCAGTCCGCCGTGGGCCCCAGCGTCGTCACCGCCGTCGGAGGATCCTCGCCTGTCGCGGTGGTGGCCGAGGCCACCAGGATTGCCGTGCTTGTCACCAGCGCCATTGCCAGTTTCCCGAACATACGACCCCCTCGTTCGTTCGCTGTTCGGATCGTATCGAAGCGATGCACCGCTGTATTGAACGGGGCGAATCTGCATCGCCGCCGGACGAGCCAAGGTTGAGCGGAGGTGGCTCAAGGAGACTTGAGCCCACCGGGCTCATGTGCTTAACTTGAGTCAACTCGGCTCAAGGCCCTGACTCAGACTTGTCTCCCTAGGAGGAACCCCCATGGCTCGTGCAGTAGGTATCGACCTCGGCACCACCAACTCCGTCGTCGCCGTCCTCGAGGGCGGCGAGCCCACCGTCATCCCCAACGCGGAGGGCGCCCGCACCACCCCGTCGGTCGTCGCGTTCTCCACCTCCGGCGAGGTCCTCGTCGGCGAGGTGGCGAAGCGCCAGGCGGTGACCAACGTGGACCGCACCATCCGCTCCGTCAAGCGCCACATGGGCACGGACTGGAAGAAGACCCTCGACGGCAAGGACTACCGCCCCCAGCAGATCAGCGCCTTCGTGCTGCAGAAGCTGAAGCGTGACGCGGAGGCCTACCTCGGCGAGTCCGTGACCAACGCCGTCATCACCGTGCCCGCCTACTTCGGCGACGCCGAGCGCCAGGCCACCAAGGAGGCCGGCGAGATCGCGGGCCTCGTGGTGGACCGCATCATCAACGAGCCCACCGCCGCGGCCCTGGCCTACGGCCTGGACAAGGGCGACACCGAGCAGGCCGTGCTGGTCTTCGACCTCGGCGGCGGCACCTTCGACGTGTCCCTCCTCGAGATCGAGGGCGGCGTCTTCGAGGTCAAGGCCACCAAGGGCGACCCGCGCCTCGGCGGCGACGACTGGGACGCCGTCGTGGTGGACTGGCTGGCCACGCAGTTCAAGAACAAGCACGGCGTGGACCTGGCCAAGGACAAGATGGCCCGCCAGCGCTTGCAGGAGGCCGCCGAGCGCGCCAAGATCGAGTTGAGCGCCGCCTCCGAGACCTCGATCAACCTGCCCTACATCACCGCGTCCTCCGAGGGCCCGCTGCACCTCGACGAGAAGCTCACCCGCTCCGAGTTCCAGCGCATGACCCAGCACCTGCTGGACCGCTGCCGCGCGCCGTTCAACGCGGTGATCTCGGACGCCAAGACCTCCGTCGACAAGATCGACACCGTCCTGCTGGTTGGCGGCTCCACCCGCATGCCCGCCGTCGTGGACCTGGTCAAGGAACTCACCGGCGGCAAGGAGCCCAACAAGGGCGTCAACCCCGACGAGGTCGTGGCCCTGGGCGCGTCCCTGCAGGCCGGCGTCCTGAAGGGCGAGGTCAAGGACGTGCTGCTCCTCGACGTCACCCCCCTGAGCCTCGGCATCGAGACCAAGGGCGGCGTGATGACCCGCATCATCGAGCGCAACACCACCATCCCGATCAAGCGCTCCGAGGTGTTCACCACGGCCGAGGACAACCAGCCCGCCGTGATGATCCAGGTCTACCAGGGCGAGCGTGAGTTCGCCCGCGACAACAAGTCTCTGGGCAACTTCGAGCTCACCGGGCTCCTGCCGGCCCCCCGCTCGGTCCCGCAGATCGAGGTCACCTTCGACATCGACGCCAACGGCATCGTGCACGTCGGCGCGAAGGACCTGGCCACCGGCAAGGAGCAGTCGATGACTGTCACCGGCGGTTCCGCGCTGGCCAAGGACGACATCGACCGCATGGTCCGCGACGCCGAGGCGCACGCCGAGGAGGACCGCAAGCGCCGCGAGGCCGTCGACATGCGCAACGAGGGCGACGCCCTGGTGTTCCGCACCGAGAAGCTTCTGGCCGAGCATGCAGATACCATCGGCGAGGACGTCAAGGCTCCCGTCGTGGAGGCCACCGAGGCGCTCAAGGAGGCCCTGAAGGGTGAGGACAACGATCTGGTGAAGACCGCCATCGACGACCTCAACACCAAGGCCGCCTCGATGGGCCAGGCCATCTACGCGGCGGCGCAGGCGAAGCAGGCGCAGGAATCGGCCCATGCCGAGTCCTCCACCGAGTCCACCCAGGAGGGTGAGGACGACGTGGTCGAAGCCGAGATCGTCGATGAGGAGAAGGACAACAAGTGACCGATTCGCAGTTCGTTCCGGACGGCGAGGCTGTGGGTGAGGGCGTCGAGGAGACGCCCTCACCCGAGGCCGTTGAGCCGTCGGAGGGCCTGGAGCTCCTGGAAGCCATCGACAAGGTGGCCGAGCTCGAGTCGCTCGTCGCCGAGAGGACCCTGGATCTCCAGCGGGTGGCGGCCGAGTACGTCAACTACAAGAAGCGCGTGGACCGTGACCGCGACCTCGCCCGCCAGTCGGGCGTCGAGGCCGTGGTCAACGACCTGATGCCGGTGCTGGACCACATCGAGTTGGCCAAGCAGCACGAGAGCCTCGAGGGCGGCTTCCGGCTGATCGCCGAGGAGTTGCAGAAGGTCGCGGCCAAGCACGGGCTGACCGCCTTCGGCGCGGTAGGGGAGGCGTTCGATCCCAACCTCCACGAGGCGCTCATGGCGGTTCCCATGGAGGAACCCGTCGAGGTGGTCACCGTCTCGCAGGTCATGCAGCAGGGCTACCTGCTCGGCTCCCGTGTGGTGCGTCCCGCGCGGGTCGCGGTGGCCAACCCCTGATCGCCAGGCACTGAGCAGAGAGGAGATGATCGACTAGATGAGCACGAAGGACTGGCTCGAAAAGGACTACTACAAGGTCCTCGGCGTCTCCAAGAGCGCCAGTGCCGATGAGATCAAGAAGGCGTTCCGGCAGATCGCCAAGGACAACCACCCGGACCAGAACCCGGACAACCACGCCGCCCTGGCCAGGTTCAAGGAGGCCTCGGAGGCCAACGCGATCCTGAGCGACCCCGAGAAGCGCAAGGAGTACGACGAGGCCCGCAGCCTGTTCGGTGGGGGCTTCAAGTTCGCGCGTCCGGGTCAGGGCGGGCCGTCGGGGTTCGAGGATCTGCTGCGCAACGCGCAGGGCGGGCAGGCCAACGCGGGATTCGGCGACCTCTTCGGAGGTCTGTTCGGTCAGCCGGGGGCCACGCGCCGCGCCACGCAGCGCGGGCCCCGTCGGGGCGCCGACATCGAGGGGGACGTCGCCATCACCTTCGAGCAGGCGGTCGAGGGCGCGACGGTGACCATGCGCACCATCTCCGATCAGCCGTGCGCCTCCTGCCGGGGCACCGGCGCCAAGGCGGGCTCTCTGCCGCGGGTGTGCCCGCGGTGCGAGGGCTCCGGCATGCAGTCGTCCCAGACGGGCGGCGTGTTCCAGCTGAGCGAGCCCTGCACCGAGTGCCTGGGCCGTGGCCTCATCGTCGACAACCCCTGCCCGGACTGTGAGGGCTCGGGCCGGGGACGCTCCGCCAAGACCATGCAGGTGCGGATCCCCGCCGGCGTCAACGACGGCCAGCGCATCCGGCTCAAGGGCAAGGGCGCGGCGGGCGAGAACGGGGGAGCGGCCGGGGACCTGTACGTGTCGGTCACCGTCAAGCCGCACCGGCTGTTCGGCCGGGCCGGCAACAACCTCACGCTGGAGGTCCCGGTGACCTTCGCCGAGGCGTCACTCGGCGCGGAGATCACCATCCCCACGCTCAGCGGCACCAACGTGAAGCTCCGGATCCCGCCGTCGACACCGAACGGACGCACGATGCGGGTCCGCGGAAAGGGCGCACGGAAGTCCGACGGCACGATGGGTGACCTGCTGGTCACCCTGAGCGTGCAGGTCCCTGACGACCTGAGCGACGAGGCCAAGCGGGCGCTGCAGGAGTACGCGGAGAAGGCGCACGAGTCCAACCCCCGCGCCTCCCTCTTCGGAGGGTGAGCGACATGACCAGCCTTCCCCAGCTGTTCGACGTCGACGCGGCCGTGTTCCCGGTGTCGGTGGCCGCCTCCCTGGCGGACATGCACGCGCAGACCCTGCGCGGGTACGACCGGCTGGGGCTCGTGGTGCCGCAGCGGGCGCGGGGCCGCGGACGGCGGTACTCGTTGCGTGACGTGGCGAAGCTGCGTCACGTCCAACACCTGAGCCAGACCGAGGGCATCAACCTGGAGGGCATCCGGCGCATCCTCGCGCTGGAGGCCGAGGTCGAGGGCCTGAGGGACCAGGTGGACCGGCTCACCGACACCATCCGCCGCCTGCAGACGCACGAGGCGGCCATGCGCGTGTTCACCGCGGAGTCCTCCGGGGCCGTCCACGCCGGACGGTTCCGCCCGGGCCGCCGCCTGGCGCTGCCGCCCTCCGCGGCCGGCTGAACCGCCCCTGCCCAGGGTCGGCCCCGGGCACATTTCAGGGGTCTCCCCCCTGTGCCGGGCGACGATGCGCGGCACACTGGAGGGAGAGGCGGGGACACCCGCGGGAAGGACCATGCAGCCATGACCGATCACGAGCACAACGAGGTTCCGACGGCCACCTTCGTGGACGCCGAGGACACCAAGGACTACGAGCCCGAGCACGAGCAGGTGGTGGAGGCCGAGCACGCCGAACAGTCTGAGAAGGCCGGCGCCGAGAACCTGGGCGAGAACATCGTCAAGGCGGCCACGGAGGCGGCCTATGCGGCCGTCGGGTTCGTCGGCTTCGTTGGGGACAAGGCGAAGAGCTTCTACGAGGAGCAGCAACGCCAGTACGTCGCGACCCACCCTGACACCGAGGCCACCGAGGGTTCGAAGGCCTTCCTGGCCCAGATGCGTGAGCAGATGAACAAGCTCGTCGAGGAGCTGACGAAGGGCTACAAGGACATGGTGGAGCGTGGCCGCGACTCGCGCCACGACGCACCCGCGGCGCCGGCCGCCCCCGTCGAGGAGCCTGGGCAGCCCGCCTCCTAGACTGGGCCAATGTCCGACGAACTGATCCCTCACAAGCGCCTCCGCGCCGGAGATGCCGACCGTGACGCGGTGTTGACGGTTCTGCAGCGCGCGCACGCAGAGGGCCGCCTGAGCGTCGAGGAACTGGGGGAGCGGCAGGATGCCGCGCTCCAGGCGAGGTTCATCGACGAGTTCGATGGGCTCGTCGACGACCTCCCTGAGGGCATGGGGCTGGCCACCCGCCCGGGTGGCCAGCCCGCCGTGCTTCCGGCAGCGGGGCCGCCCGCCGATGCCTCCACCGCCCCGTTCACCTTCACGGTCCTGACCGGCAGGGACGTGGACGTGGCGCCCGGCACGAGCTACTACCGCAACTTCGCATGGTGGGGCGGTGACGACATCCACCTCGACGACGTGATGGGGCCCGGCGTGGTGCTCACCCTCGAGCTCTCCGCCGTCATGGCCGGCCACGACATCTTCGTCCCCCCTGGCGTCCGGGTGATCGACGAGTCCCTCGCCGTCATGGCGGGCAACGACATCGAGAGGCAGGCCAGGGGCGACGGCGCCAACGGCACGCTGATCCTCAAGGGCTTCCTCTTCTGGGCGGGCAACGACGTGAAGCTGTCGCGCAGGGCCCACCGCTGAGAACGTTCCTTGTCAGCTCGCGCTCTTGAGTCTTCGAGGCCACTGCCGGCACTTCCGCCTGCGGAGGGATTGAAATCCGCAAGACGGGATTTGCGTAAAGGCATGGTTAGGCTAACCTAACCATCGTGAGCATCTCGTCGCTGCTGGAGAAGGCCCAGTTCCGGATCGCCAAGGCCAAGGCCCGGGGCGCCATGGCCGCCATGCCGGAATCCGTCGGGCACCGGCTGTTCGAGGCCGAGGTGGTCGCCGTCGGATCCCCCTCCGTCTCCGTCCGCCGGATCACGCTGAGCGCCGAGGAGTTCGCCGGCTACGGCACCGTCGCGGCCGACGAGTTCTTCGGGCTCCTCATGCCCGGCCCCTCCGGCCGCCTGGTCCTCCCGGACCCGGACCGCGTCAACATCCGCGCCGCCGTCGCGGACCTCCCCGAGGAGGACCGGCCGGTGCTGCGCTGGTACACCGTCCGCAGGCACGATCCCGCCGCCTGCACCGTCGACGTCGACATCGTCACCCACGGCACCGCCGGACCCGGCTCGGCCTGGGCGCTCGGGGCCGCCCCCGGGAACCGCGTCGGCTTCCGCCAGTGCGGCGCGCTGTTCCTGCCCGGCGCCGCCACCCGGCTCTGCTTCGTCGTCGACGAGACCGCCGCGCCCGGCCTGGCCGCGATCATGGAGTCCCGCGACCTGGATCCGGACTGCCGGATCATCGTCGAGACCTCGGACCCCGCGCACCTCACGCCGCTGCCCTGGCACCCGGGGCTCACTGTCGTCAGCCGCGACGGCGCCGCGCCCGGCGACCGCGCCCTGGCGCTGCTGCGCGAGCTCGACACCTCGTCGTTCGACTACTTCTACCTCTGCGGGGAGAGCGACCTCGCTGCCTCCTGCCGTCGCCTCCTCGTCACCGAGCGCGGCGTCGACAGGCAGCTGGTGCTGTTCTCCGGCTACTGGAAGCTCGGCCAGGCACGCGTCTGACCGTCCCTACCCTCAAGGAAACCGATATGTCCCTCCTGTCCCGCATCGCGGGCGCGGTTGCCGCCGCGCTCGCGCTCAGCGCCTGCTCCACCGGCCCCGCAGCCACGACCGTCCCGGACGCCGCATCGTCCGCGGCCACGTCCTCCTCCGCGACCGCGACCGACGCGTTCCCCGTCACCGTGACCCACGCCCTGGGGGAGGCGGTCATCGAGGCCGAGCCCACCCGCATCGCCACCATCGGCTGGACCGACCACGAGACGCTCGTCTCGCTCGGCGTCGTGCCCGTCGGGGCGGTCGAGATCACCTGGGGCGGCAACGAGGCGGGCTCCACCGACTGGTTCGACTCCGCCGTCGCCGAGCTGGGCGGCGAGCAGCCCACCCGTTACGACGACTCGGCCGGCGCCCCGATCGAGCAGATCGTGGCCCTCGAGCCCGACCTGATCCTCGCCACCAACTCCGGCCTCACGCAGGAGGAGTACGACACCCTGAGCAAGGTGGCCCCCGTGGTCGCCTACCCCGAGGCACCGTGGTCCACCTCCTGGCAGGACTCGCTGGAGCTCGTGGGGCAGGCCGTCGGCCGCAGCGACAAGGCCGCCGAGGTCGAGGCCGAGACCACCGCCCTCCTCGAGAAGGCCGGCGCCGAATACCCGGAGATCGCCGGCACCAGCGCGGCATGGCTGTGGTTCGCCGCCGCCGACTACTCCAAGTTCGGCCTCTACACCGCCACCGACGCCCGCCCACGCTTCCTCGACGCCGTCGGCTTCGAGACCCCCGCGATCGTCACCGAGCTCAGCGACGGCGCCCCCGGCCAGTTCTCCGTCGACGTCTCCGCGGAGCGCGCCTCGGAGTTCGACGCGGACGTCATCGTCTTCTACGTCGACGACTCGGTCACCCTCGACGGACTCCAGGCCGCGCCGCTCATCCAGGACCTGCCGGCGCTGAAGAGCGGCGCCTACGTGGCCTCGGGGGACCCGGCCCTCGCGCTGCCGCTGTCCAGCCCCACCCCGCTGAGCATCCCCGTCGCGGTGGAGAAGTTCCTGCCGCTGCTGGCGGAGGCCGCCGCGAAGGTCCAGTGACCCTCCCCCGGGCGGCCGGCGGCCTCATCGCCGTCGGCTGCCTGGCCGTGGGGGTGCTGGCCTCCTTCGCGTTCGGCTCGGTGGGCGTGCCGGTGGGCGACGTCGTGGCGTTCCTCACCGGCGGCGAGCCCGCCACCGCCGCGATCCTCGCCGCGCGCGTGGACCGGACCCTGGTGGGTGTGGTCTGCGGGGCGGCGCTCGCGCTGTCCGGGGCCATCCTCCAGGGCGTCACCCGCAACCCTCTGGCCGACCCGGGGCTCCTCGGCATCAACGCCGGGGCCGCGCTGGCGGTCGCGCTCGGGGTGGTCACGGGGGTGGGAGCGTCCCAGAGCACGGTGGTGGGCCTCAGCCTGCTGGGTGCCGGCGCCGCCGCGACCTTCGTGGCGCTGCTCAGCCGAGGCCGCCCCGACCCCGTCCTCCTGGTGCTCCTCGGCGCCGCCGTCACCGCCGCCTGCCTGAGCGCCGTCTCGGCGGTCACCATCCGCAACCAGGCCGCGCTCGAGGTGATGCGCTTCTGGCAGGTGGGCTCCATCGGCGGCCGCGGCCTGCCCCTGCTGTTGCCGTCGCTGCCGGTCCTGCTCGCCGGCGCCGCGCTCACCGTCTGGGCCGGCACCACCCTCAACACGCTCGCAGTGGGCGACGACCTCGCCACCGCCCTCGGCACACGCCTGGGCCGCACCCGGGCCGCGCTCACCACCGGGGCGGTGCTGCTGGCCGCCGGGTCGGTGGCCGTCGTCGGCCCGATCGGGTTCGTCGGCCTCGTGGTGCCGCACATCGTCCGCCTGCTGATGGGCCCGGACTACCGCGTCGTCATCGCCGGGTCCCTGCTGCTGGGGCCGGTGCTGCTGCTCGCCGCCGACATCATCGGGCGCGTGGTCATGCCGCCCGCGGAGATCTCCGCCGGGCTCGTGGTGCTGCTCCTCGGCGCGCCGGTGCTCGTGGCGCTGGTGCGCAGGTCGGTGCACGCATGACCGCCGCCGCCCTCCGTGCCGCGACGGTGCGCCGCCGTCGCCTGGTCCTGGTGGCCGTGGCGGTGGTGACCGTCGGGCTGTTCGTCGTCCGCGCGCTGCTGGGCGACTACCAGATCGCCGCCGTCGACGCCGTCCGGATCCTGCTCGGCGCCGACCTCGGCCCGGCGAGCTTCATCTTCCTGGAGACCAAGCTGCCCATCGCCCTGGTGGCGCTCGCCTCGGGGATGGCGTTGGGCGGATCGGGCGCCGCGTTCCAGTCCATGCTGCGCAACCCGCTGGCCAGCCCGGACGTCATGGGCGTCACGCTGGGGGCCAGCGCCGCCGCGGTCGCCGGCCTAGTGGTGTTCGGGCTCAGCGGGGCGCAGGTCACGGCCGCCGCGTTCGCCGGCGGGCTCACGGTGGCGCTCGGCATCTTCGTGCTCTCCGGTGGCGCCCACTCGGCGTCGAACCGGATCATCCTCATCGGCCTCGGCCTGGCCTTCGCGCTGCAGGCAGTCATCCACTGGTTGCTCATCCGCGGCAGCGTCTACCAGGCCCGCGACGCCATGCGCTGGCTCGGCGGCAGCCTGAACGGGGTCAACTGGGACGGCGTCAGCCGCATCTGGGTGGCCGTCGCGGTGGGGCTGCCGCTGCTCCTGCTGCTGGGGCGTCCGCTGCGGCTGATCGAGGTGGGCGACGACCTCGCGGGCGGGCTCGGCGTCCGGGTGTCGCGGGTGCGGCTCGCGGTGCTGCTGGTTGTGGTGCTGCTCACCGCCTCGGCGACCTCGGTGGCCGGGCCGATCGCCTTCGTCGGCCTCCTGGCCGGGCCGATCGCGCGTCGGCTCAACGCCGGCCGTTCGTCCCTGCCCCTCGCCGCGCTGGTCGGCGCCGCCGTCGTCCTCGGCGCGGACCTGCTCGGGGACGCCCGCTGGCCGTGGGGGCCCCTTCCGGTGGGGATCATCACCGGGCTTCTCGGCGCCCCCATGCTGGTGGCGCTGCTGCTGCGTTCGACCTCGGAGGAGGAGATCCATGGGTGAGCTCATTGCGCGCTCGGTGACGCTGGGCTACGGGGACCGCGTCGTCGCGCGCGGCCTGGACGTTGAGGTGCCGGCCGGGCGGATCACGAGCATCGTCGGCCCCAACGGCTGCGGGAAGTCCACGCTGCTGCGCGGGTTCAGCCGGCTGCTGGCGCCGTCGTCCGGGCAGATCCTGCTCGACGGCGACGACGTGGCCACGCTCCCGGCGCGCGAGCTGGCGCGCAGGCTGGGGCTGCTGCCGCAGTCGCCGATCACGCCGGAGGCCATGACGGTCGCGGAGCTGGTGGGCCTGGGGAGGCACCCGCACCGGGCGATGCTCGGCGGGTGGTCGCGGACGGATCAGGACGCCGTCGACGAGGCGCTCGCGATGACCCGGACCGCGGAGCTGGCCGGGCGGCGCGTGGATCAGCTGTCAGGTGGGCAGCGGCAGCGGGTGTGGATCGCCACGGTGCTCGCCCAGCGCACCGCGACCCTCCTGCTCGACGAGCCCATCTCGTTCCTCGACATCGCTCGAGCGGTCGAGGTGCTGGACCTCGTCGTCGACCTCAACGCGCAGCGCGGCACGACGGTGGTGATGGTGCTGCACGACCTCAACCTGGCCGCCCGCTACAGCGACCGGTTGATCGCGATGCGCGACGGCGCGATCGTCGCGGCGGGCGCGCCGTCGGAGGTGGTGACGGAGGACCTGGTCCGCGACGTCTTCGGGGTGCCGAGCCGGGTGATCCCGGACCCGGTGTCGGGCACGCCGCTGGTTGTCCCGATCGGCCGCCACCACGTGCAGCCATAGAGAGGTGGAGCTTCGAGGTCTCTGCTAGTTCCCGCGCTCGACCAAGGCGGGCGCCGAGGCGTTTAGGATGCGCTCATGAAGCATCAGGGGTCGCTTTCGGAGCCGAGAATCAGGCGATTCGCGTATCCGCGTCTTCGTCACACGGGGACGCCCATTTCGGAGGCGATGGCAGCCTTCATGGGCACGACCGGGTTCATATACTGGATGGCCGCAGTTCTTGTGACGTGGGTCTTGTGGAACACGCTACTGCCGTCTACCCTGCGGTTCGATCCCTATCCGTTTCAGTTCCTGACCCTCATGCTTTCGGTACAGGCGTCGTTCTCCGCACCTCTCATTCTTCTCGCTCAGTACAAGCAGGAGGCAACGGACCGCGCTCAAGCCCAACTCGACAGGTCGAAGCTCGACCAGAGCCGGGCGGATACAGACTTTCTGGCGCGAGAACTCATGGATGTTCGGACTTCCGTCACGGGGATGGCCACGCGGCAGTACATTTCAAAAGAGCTTGAGAGAGTGGAAGAGCGCTTGTTGGCATCAATGCAGACGCTGGCCGGCGCTGTCCGGGAAGACGAGAGGGGAACATAGTGAGGCGCTTCTTGGTTGGCGCGATTTCGATGGCATTGGCATAGGGCTGGTCCGGTGCTGGGCTCGCTGCGCAGGCGGCGGTTGCCGAGCCGTCCTGCGCCGCCTGGGTCACGACCAATACCAACTGGCTCGGGACCCAGTACACCGGTCACGCAAGCTGTCCCAATGGGCAACGCGTCAGAGTCAAGCTCCGCTGCTATTCATCAGGGACGCTGATCTCCACGGTCTACGGGTCGTGGACGACGGGCGTGTCAACGGCGGTGTGTACAAGGGGCTTGACCGGAGTGGCAACCTTCGAGGTGTGAGGGTCAAGACTCCTCCCGAGTCCCCGCTGCCCTGGATACGTGAGGGCCCCCGCCATGCGGCGGGGGCCCTCAACTGCGTGCAGTTCGGGACTCAGATCATCGGGGTGGTGTGCCAGATGCGCTGCAGGTAGTCGCGCATCGAGCGGTCCGAGCTGAAGTAGCCCGTGCGCGCGACGTTGAGGATGGCCGAGCGGGTCCAGGCCTTCTCGTCGGCGTACTTCGCCTCCACCTTGGCCTGCGCCTCCATGTAGGGCTGGAAGTCCGCCAGCGCCATGAAGCGGTCCTGATGCAGCAGGTTGAACACCACCGAATCGAAGGTGTGCGGGTCGCCGTCGCTGAACTCGCCCGAGAGGATGAGATCCAGGGCCGCCTTCAACTCCGGGTTGGACTCGTAGTAGGAGCCGGGGTTGTAGCCCTTGGCGCCCAGCTCCGCGACCTCCGGCTCCACCATGCCGAACAGGAAGAAGTGCTTGTCGCCCACCAGCTGGCGGATCTCGACGTTGGCGCCGTCGTCCGTGCCGATGGTCAGCGCGCCGTTGAGGGCGAACTTCATGTTGCCGGTGCCCGAGGCCTCCATGCCGGCCAGCGAGATCTGCTCCGACAGGTCCGCCGCCGGGATCAGCTTCTCGGCCAGGGTGACGTTGTAGTTGGCCGGGAACGCCACCTTGAGGCGACCCTCGAGCCGCTCGTCGGCGTTGACCTTCTTCGCCACGGAGTTGATCAGGTGGATCGTGTCCTTGGCCATCCGGTAGCCGGGGGCGGCCTTCGCGCCGAACACGACGGTGCGCGGGGTCAGCTCCGAGGCGGCGATCTTGCCCGAGACCACCTGCTCGTACAGCGAGACGATGTGCAGGACCTTCAGCGACTGCCGCTTGTACTCGTGCAGGCGCTTGACCATGACGTCGAGCATGTGGCCGGCCGGCAGTTCGATGCCGTCGCGCTGCTGCAGCAGGTTGGTCAGGCGCTTCTTGTTCCACGCCTTGACGGCGCGGAACCGGTCCTGGAACTCGGGGTCGTCGGCGTAGGGCTCAAGCTCCTTGAGGCGCTCCAGGTCGGTGACCCAGCCGTGGCCGATGTAGTCGCTGATCAGCTCGGCCAGCTTGAAGTTGGCCATCCGCACGAAGCGACGGGGCGTGACGCCGTTGGTGACGTTGGTGAACTTGTCCGGCCAGAGGGCGGAGAAGTCCGGCAGCACCTTGTCGCGCAGCAGCTGCGAGTGCAGCGCGGCCACGCCGTTGACCTTGGTGCCCGCGACGGTGGCCAGGAAGGCCATGCGGACGCCGCGCTCGGGGTACTCGGCGATCATCGACATGCGACGGGCGCGCATCTCGTCGCCCGGGAACGCCTTGCGGACCTCGTCGAGGAACTCCTCGTTGATCCGGAAGATGATCTCCAGGTGGCGGGGGAGCAGGCGGCCGAGGAGGTCCGTGGACCACACCTCGAGGGCCTCGGGCAGCAGGGTGTGGCAGGTGTAGGCGAAGCAGGACCGGGTGACCTCCCACGCCTCGTCCCACTCGAAGCCCTTCTCGTCGATCAGGACGCGCATGAGCTCCGGCACCGCGATGACGGGGTGGGTGTCGTTGAGCTGGAAGATGATCCGCTCCGACAGGTTGTGCAGGTCGAAGCCCTCCTCGAGCTCGTTGGTGAGGAAGTCATGCAGGGAGGCGGCCACGAAGAAGTACTGCTGCTGCAGGCGCAGCTCCTTGCCCTGGGGCGTGGAGTCCTCGGGGTAGAGCACCTTCGAGATGTTCTCCGCGAAGGTCTGCGCCCGCACGGCCTGGGCGTAGTCGCCGGCGTTGAAGATCTGCAGGTCGAAGGCCTTGGTGGCCGACGCGCTCCACAGGCGCAGCGTGTTGACGCGGCCGTTGAGGTAGCCCGGGACCATGTAGTTGTAGGGGACGGCGAGCACGTTCCAGGCGGGGACCCAGCGGGTGCACTCGCGGCCGTCGTCGTCGAGGTAGGTCTCGGTGTGACCGCCGAAGTCGACCTGGACGGCAGCCTCGGGGTGCGGGAACTCCCACGGCGAGCCGAGTGCGAGCCACGTGTCCGGCTGCTCGACCTGGCGGCCGTCGACGAAGGTCTGGCGGAAGATGCCGTACTCGTAACGGATGCCGTAGCCGATGCTCGGGACGTCCATCGTGGCCATGGAGTCGATGAAGCAGGCGGCGAGGCGGCCGAGGCCGCCGTTGCCGAGGCCGGGCTCCACTTCCTGGGCGCGGAGGGTGGCGATGTCGATGCCGCACAACTCGAGGCCCTGCCTCGCGATGTCGCTCAGGTCCGTGGCCAGCAGTGCGTTGCCGAGCTGGCGCCCGAGGAGGTACTCGGCTGACAGGTAGCCGATGGTCTTGACCTTGGCCTCGCGGGTCTTGCGGTTGGTCTCGAGCCAGCGGGCCATCAGGTAGTTCTTGACGGTGCTGGCGAGGGCCAGGTACTGGTCGTTGACGCTGGAGCGCGACAGGGTGACGCCCTGGTTGGTGTTGAGTTCGTGGAGGAACTCCTTCACGAACCCGTCGACGGAGAAGGGCGGCGCGCCGACCGGTGCGGTGGCGAGGGGGTGCGTCGGGGTGGACGCGGGACCGTACGTGCGGGTGTCGGTGTTGGGCGTCTCGTCGGCGGGCAACGGGCGTCCATGCAGCGCTGTATCTGGCATGGCGCACACATTAGTTGAGCCGCGGTGGAAACCCCCAAACCGTTTGTCTCGGTGACGTGTCAGGTTGGTAACGATTCCATAACGCCAAGCCAGACGGCTGTGACACGTTCAGGCCGGCCAGGCCTCCACCTCGTAGGACCGGCGCCAGAACTGCTCCTCGTACCAGGTGGCGTCGACGAAGGCCGTGAGCATCCGCCCCCTGGTGGCGTCGTCGGCCTCCGCGGCGGCGTGGTCGAGGAGGGCGATGGCCTCCCGGGTGACCTGTTGGAAGGCGGGATCGGCGTAGGCGGCCACCCATCCGGCGTAGGGATGGTCGTCGAGCTGCGCGGCCCGGTGGGCGAGGGTGGCGCCCACGTCGGCGTACACCCAGTAGCAGGGCAGCACCGCCGCGACACCGACCGCATACGGCTCGAACGCCGTCGCCGCGAGGAGCGAGTTGACGTAGGCGCGGGTGGTGGGGGAGGCGACGGCGGGGCGGGCGAGGCCGCTCAGCCGTTCGTCGGCCAAGAGTGCGTCGTGCATGAGCACCTCGGCCTCCACCGCCTCGCCGGCGCTGCGTGCCCAGAACGCGGCGGCCTGGGAGGTGGGGGCCCGGGAGGAGAGGGTGGCCAGCGCCCGGGTGTAGCCGCGGAGGTAGAAGTCGTCCTGTCCGAGGTATTCGACGAAGCGGTGCGCCTCCAGGGTGCCGTCGGCGAGCTCAGTGAGGAGGGGGAGCGTGTCGATGCGCCCGCGGATGGCGGCGGTGGCGTCCCAGGCCTCGGCGCTGAAGGGCCCCGGGGTCCAGTCGGGGCTCACAGCCACGACTCCACCCGGCCCACGAGGTGGTTCACCGGGCCGTGGCCCTGGTCAGCGGTGCGGCTGAGCCGCCAGCCCGCGCCGGACTCGAGGGCGCGCATGAGGTAGTCGCGCGCCTCCTCCACGGACTCGAGCCGCACGCCGGTGCGCCGGGTGTCGCCCCGGCGGGCCGCGACGGCTGCGATCGCCGAGCTCAGGGTGCAGCCGGTGCCGTGGGTGTGCCGGGTCGCGATGCGGGGGCCGGTCAGCAGGGACAGCTCGTCGCCGTGGGCGAAGACGTCCGTGAGCTCGGTGCCGGTGAGGTGCCCGCCCTTGGCCAGGACGGCGCGGGCGCCGGCGTCGACGAGTTGGCGCGCCTGGCGGATGAGGCCGTTGGTGTCGGTGACGGGCGGTTGGCCGAGGAGGACGGCGGCCTCGGGAACGTTGGGCGTGACGACATCGGCGAGCGGGAGCAGGCGGGTGCGGACGACGTCGACGGCGTCGTCGGTGAGCAGCGCGTCGCCGGACGTGGCGATCATGACGGGGTCCAGGATGATGAGGCCCGCGTGGTCGCGGCGCTCCTCGAGCACGTCGGCCACCGCGTTGGCCACCTCCGCGTTCGAGAGCATGCCGAGCTTCGTGGCGGCGACGGGGAGGTCGTCGAACACCGCCAGGATCTGGTCGCGGACGAAGGACGGGTCGACCGGGCGGGCCGCGCGGACCCCCTGGGTGTTCTGCACGGTCAGACCCGCTAGGGCGGCGGCGCCGTAGACGCCGAGGGCCGTGAACGTCTTGAGATCCGCCTGGATGCCGGCGCCCCCGCTGGGGTCCGAGCCTGCGATGCTCAACGCGATCTTCGGGGTGGTGGTGGTCATCGGGTTCTCCAGAGGGCGAGCAGCCCGGCGGCGGCGGCTCGCGGATCGGGGGCGGTGGTGATGGCGGACACGACGCAGATCCCGTCCACGCCCGTGGCGATGGCCTGCGCCGCGTTGGCGGCGTTGATGCCGCCGATCGCGAGGGTCTTCGCGCGGGCCGCGGTGCCTGCGACGAGCCGTGCGGTGCCGTCGGACCCCAGCGCGGGGGCGGCGTCGGTCTTGGTGGGTGTGGCCCACAGTGGGGAGAAGCCGAGGACGTCGGCCGTCTGGTCCGCGAGCTCGGCGTCCAGTTCGTCCTGGGTGGAGATGCTGAGGCCGATGAGGAGATCCGCGCCGAGGCGGTGCCTGGCCTGCGTGATGTCGCCGTCGTCCTGGCCCTGATGGAAGTGGAGGCCCAGCTCCTCGGCCACGTGGAGGCGGTCGTTGACGACGAGCGCGACGGGGCGCCCCGTCTGATCCTGGGCGCGGCGGGCGGCCTGCACGCAGGCCCTGGCGAGGGCGAGGAACTCGTAGCCGGGGAGGTCCTTGTCGCGGATCTGCACCACCCCGGCGCCGCCGAGGACGGCCTGCTCCACGACGTGCGGGACCCGGTCCGGGCCGCCGGAGAGGGCGGTGTCGGTGACGTAGTAGAGGCGCCAGTCGACGCCGTCGGCGAGGCCGGGCGAGGCCTGTGTCATGCCTGCTCCTCGATGGTGACGAGGGCGGCGACCTCTTCGGGCGTGAGCGCGTGGAGGGCGTCTAGCCAGGCGGTGCGGAAGCTGCCCGGGTGGCGGGCGTGCTGGGCGGCCGTGAGCCCCGCGGCGCCGAAGAGGGCGTGGGCGGCCACGACGGCGTCATGCGCGGCGTGCGTGTCGCGGCAGGCGCCGAGTGTCGCGGCCACCGTCGCGCCGAGCGCGCAGCCGGTGCCGATAACCAGCGGCATCAGCGGGTGCCCGCCGGTGATCCTGGTGGTCTGGGTGGGGCTGACCACCACGTCCACCGGGCCGGAGATGGCCACGACGGCGCCCGTGGCGGCTGAGAGGCTGCGGGCGGTCTCGACGGCGGCCTCCACCTCGTCGGTGGCGTCCACCCCGCGACCTCCGCCGCTGGCGCCGGCGAGGCCCAGGATCTCGGAGGCGTTGCCGCGGATGGCGGTGGGGCGGTGGGCGAGGAGGTCGCGGGCGAGCTGCGTGCGCACGGGGAGGGCGCCCACCGCGACCGGGTCGAGGACCCAGGGGGTGCCCGCGCCGTCGGCCGCCGCCGCCGCGCGGCGCATGCCCTCGTGCTGCTCGGAGAGGCCGTTGCCCACGTTGATGAGCAGGGCGGAGGCGACGGTGGCGAAGATCGCGGCCTCCTCGGGGAGGTCGATCATGGCGGGTGCGGCCCCGACGGCGAGCAGCACGTTGGCGGTGATCTCGGGCACCACGGTGTTGGTCATGCAGTGCACCAGCGGGGTGGTGTCGCGGAGGGCGGCGAGGATGGCGCTCGTGGGGTGCGGTGGGGCGACGTCGGTGGCGTCGCCGGGCGTGGAGGGGGTGGGAATGGTCATGAGAGGTGGCTCCCTTCGCTAGCACGACCTAGATCAGGTGTTGCGGGTGTGTTCTCAGCCCCGACTTCGGGGCACCCCGGCTTCGGCGAGCCTACCAGTGGGCCCTCCCGCCCCGCTGACCGCGAAAAAGTGCCCGCAGTGCCGGTGCCCCCTGCCGGCCTGAGCGTGAAGCCCGTCACTGGGGGACCGTCTCTCCGCGGTTGGGAACCACTGATCAATCGGTCTGAGCCTCGCCGACGGCGGCGCGGGCCGCGACGAAGGCGCCCACCGCGACATCAAGGTCCGCCCGCGACAATCCGGCCGACATCTGGGTCCGGATCCGGGCCGCGCCCCTGGGCACGACGGGGAAGGAGAACGCCCGCACGTACACGCCCCGGGCCAGCACCTCGTCGGCCATCCGCGCGGCGAGGACGGCGTCGCCCAGCATCACCGGGACGATGGGGTGGTCGGACTCGGGGATGTCGAACCCCTCCTCGACCATCCGACGGCGGAAGTAGGCCGTGTTCTCAGCCAACCGCTCCAGCAGGGCCGACGAGGTCTCCAGCAGGTCCAGGCAGGCGATCGTCGCGGCGACGATCGACGGCGCCAGCGAGTTGCTGAACAGGTACGGCCGCGACCTCTGCCGAAGCAGCTCCACCACCTCGGACCGGGCGCACGTGTACCCGCCCGAGGCCCCGCCCAGCGCCTTCCCCAGCGTTCCGGTCAGGATGTCCACCCGGTCGATCACGCCGAAGCGCTCCGGCGTCCCCGCGCCGGTCTCGCCGACGAAGCCCACCGCGTGCGAGTCGTCGACCATCACCAGAGCGTCGTACTCGTCGGCCAGCGCGCAGATCTCGTCGAGCGGCGCCACGAACCCGTCCATCGAGAAGACCCCGTCGGTGGCGATCACGCGGTGCCGCGCCCCCCGCGACGCCTCCAGCTGGGCGCGCAGGTCAGCCATGTCGCGGTTGCGGTAGCGGTAGCGGGCGGCCTTGCTCAGGCGGACGCCGTCGATGATGGAGGCGTGGTTGAGCTCGTCGGAGATGATGGCGTCCTCGGCCCCGAACAGGGTCTCGAACAGGCCGCCGTTGGCGTCGAAGCAGGAGGAGTAGAGGATGGTGTCCCAGCCGTCGAAGCCGTTGCGTCCGGTCCGGAGGAACGCCGTCATCCGCGACTCCAGCTCCTGGTGCTGCGTCTGCGTGCCGCAGATGAACCGCACCGACGCCATGCCGAAGCCCCACCGGTCGTAGGCGCGCTTGGCGGCGTCGATCAGCACCGGCGAGTTAGCCAGCCCCAGGTAGTTGTTGGCGCACAGGTTGATCACCTCGCCGGAGGGGGTGCCCACGTGCGCGGCCTGCGCCGTCGTCAACGGCGCCTCCGTCTTGTACAGGCCGTCGGCGCGCAGCTGCGCGAGCTCGCCGCGGATGTGGTCCAGGAATGCCATGGTGGTCCTCACTCGTCCCAGGTCAGGATGACTTTGCCGGCGTGACCCGCCGCCGCGACATCGAACGCCTCGCGGAACGACGACGCCGGGAAGCGGTGGGTGATGACCCCCGAGATGTCCAAACCCGAGCGCAGCAGCGCGCTCATGGCGTACCAGGTCTCGAAGATCTGCCGCCCGGTCACGCCCTGGATGGTCAGCATGTTGAAGATGATGGTGGAGAAGTCCACCTCCAGCGGCCTCGACGGCGTGCCCAGCAGCGCGATCCGTCCCCCGTGCGTCATGTGCGCGATCATCGACGACAGCGCGGCCCCGGAGCCGGACATCTCCAGCCCGATGTCGAACCCCTCCCGCATGTCGAACCGGTCGTACACGTCGGCCAGGTCCTCGCGCGACACGTTGACGGTGTTTGTCAGCCCCAGCCGGCGGGCCAGCTCGAGCCGCTCGTCGTTGAGGTCGGTGACCACGACGTTGCGCGCCCCCTGGAACTTTGCCACCAGGGCCGCCATGATCCCGATGGGACCCGCGCCGCTGACCAGCACGTCCTCGGCGAGCGCCGGGAACTGCAGGGCCGCGTGGACGGCGTTGCCGAACGGGTCGAAGATGGCCGCGACATCCGGATCCACCGCCGTGTGGTGCACCCACACGTTCGACGACGGCATGGCGAAGTACTCGCAGAAGGCGCCGTCGACGTGGTAGCCGATGCCGCGCGTGTTGCGGCAGAGGTGCCGCTTCCCCGCGAGGCAGGCCCGGCAGCGCCCGCACACGTAGTGCCCCTCGCCGGAGACGAACTGGCCCACCTCGAGCCCGGTCACCGAGGAACCCAGCTCGACGATCTCGCCGCAGAACTCGTGCCCCACCACCAGCGGCGTGGTGACCACCTGCGACGCCCAGCCGTCCCAGCTGTCGATGTGCAGGTCCGTGCCGCAGATGCCGGTGCGCATGACACGGATGAGCACCTCGTTGGGGCCGGGCGTGGGTCGCGGGAGCTCGATCAGCTCCAGCCCCGGGCCGGGCCGCGTCTTCGCAAGTGCCAGCATGTGCCCCATCGTGGCAGATGCGCCCCATGGCCGCCCCCGCAGGGGCGGGATCGCTACCGTGGGGCGAGGGACGCGCCGATCGAGCCGGCCAGGTGATGATCGACCAGTGTTCCCGAGCGCCGACGGCGGCGCGGAGAGGCGGCAGGCCATGGGCCCGGTGGTGCGCACGGTGACCTTCAACACCGGCTTCGACGATCACTTCCTCGTCGACGGCGTCACCTGGGGCGGCGTCGAGAAGGCGAGGGCGTACGAGTCGCAGCCGTCCGGGAAGGGCGTGTTCGTGGCCCGGCGCGTGGCGCTGTGCGGCGTGCCCGCGCACGCCTACTACCTGATCGGCGAGCGGGAGCAGGCGCAGCACGTCTCGGAGGTGGAGGCGGCGGGGGTCACCGTGCACAGCGTCCCCGTCCCCGGGCGGACGCGGCACAACCTCACGCTGCTCATGGAGGGCCACGTCGCGGCGCACATGGTCTCGCCCGGCTACCAGCTGGTCTCGGCCCGGCCGGCCGAGGAGCTGCTCGCGGCGGTGGTCGCGGACACGCAGCCGGGCGATGTGGTGACGCTCAACGGCTCCATCCCCGCGGTGGTGCCGCCGTCGTCGCTGGCCTCCACCGTCGTGTCGCTCGCGGCGAGGGGTGCCCGCGTGATCTCCGACAACCAGGGCCCTCAGCTGGTCGCGGCCGTGGCGACGGGGCTGCTGGCGGCGGTCAAGCCCAACGACGAGGAGGTCCGTGCGCTCGACGTGCTGGGGGAGGCCCACGACCTCGTCGGCTACCTCACCCTGCTGGCCCGGTTCGGCGTCGGGCTGCCGATCATCACCCTCGGCGCGAAGGGCGTCGCCTTCCTCGACGGCGGGAAGGCGTGGCGCGGCGGATGCCGGGTGGAGCGGCCGAAGCTGTCGGTGGGCGCCGGCGACGCCTTCGTCACGGGGCTGGCCATCGGCGTGCTGGAGGGTCGCGCACCCCGCGACACCGTCGCCTGGGCGTCGGCCTGTGCCGCCGCGCATGTGACGGGCGTCGACGACGCGGGATTCAGGGTCGCGGCCGAGGAGTCGGTGTCGCGGTTCGAGGCTGTGCCCGCCTGACCCGACGTAGGGTTGTGGCATGTGTCGCAACATCCGGCCCTTGAACAACTTCGAGCCCCCCGCCACCAGCGACGAGGTGAACGCGGCTGCGCTGCAGTACGTGCGCAAGGTCGCGGGCGTGACCAAGCCCAGCAAGGCCAACGAGGAGGCGTTCCACCGCGCCGTCCACGCCATCGCCCACATCACCGCGGACCTGCTCGACGAGCTGGTCACCACGGCCCCGCCGAAGGACCGCGAGGAGGAACGCGTCAAGGCGCAGGCAAGGGCTGCGAAGCGCTACGGAACCCCGGTCGCGTCGTGAGCCGGGCCGCCGAGTTGCACGTCGGCGCAACGCTGGAGCCGTCGAAGCTCGAGCTGCTGGCCCGGTGGCTGCCGGGGCAGCAGTGGTTCCACGGGGGCGAGGCGGGCCTGCGCCGCGCCGCCTACTTCCGCTTCGTGGACCCCGATGGTGAGGTGGGCCTGGACTGCATGGTGGTGGAGGCGAAGGGCGACTACTACTTCGTGCCGGTCACCTGGCGCGCCCAGCCCCTCGACGGCGCGGACCTGATCGGCACGCTGCAGCACTCGGAGCTGGGGCTGCGCTACTGCTACGACGCGGCCACGGACCCGGTCTTCGTGGCGGAGGCCACGCGGGTGATCAGCGAGGCAGGCAGTGAGGCCGAGCTTCGCGATGCCCATGGCAACCAGCTGCCCATCACCATGACGGCCAGGGGCACGGGGACCCTCCCGGGGGAGGGCAGCAGGCTCGAGGTGATGCGCCTGCTCGAGCGCGCCATCCCCACCCCGGACAACGCGGCCGGCTCCCTGATCGGCCGCTGGACGGACCACGCGGGCCCCCGCCACGACGTGCTCGCCATCCTCCACTGACGTCCGCGGGCGCCGTCAGAAGCCGAGGCCCTCGGACATCGCCCGGATGTGGTCCGCGCTCACGCGCAGCTGCGTCAGCTCGTCGTCGGAGACCGGCAGCTCCAGCTGGGTGCCCGCCCCGTCGCGCCCCACCACCGTCGGCACGGCCATGCAGACGCCCGAGATGCCGTGCCAGCCCTCCAGCATCCGCGACACCGGCAGCACCCGTCGCTCGTCCCGCAGCACCGACTCGATGATGCGCGTGGCGGCCAGCCCGATGGCGTAGTTGGTGGCGCCCTTGCCCTCGATCACCTCGTAGGCGGCGTTGACCACACGGTGCGCGATGCTCTCCCGCTCGCCGGGGCCCAGCCGCCCCGTCGTGCGCTCCCACTCCGTCAGAGGCACGCCGCCGATGGTGGCGGTGCTCCACAGCGGGGTCTCGGTGTCGCCGTGCTCGCCGCAGACGTAGGCGTGCACGTTACCCACCGCGACGTCACAGGTGGTGGCGATGAGCTGCCGCAGGCGCGACGAGTCCAGCACGGTGCCCGAACCGAAGAGGCGGTTCGACGGCAGCCCGCTGATCTTGAGGGCGGCCTGCGTGGTGACGTCGACGGGGTTGGTCACCATGATGAACGTGGCGTTGGGGGAGCGCTCCACCAGCGGCGGGATCACCTTGCGGATGAGCGCCACGGTGGACCCAGCGAGGTCCATCCGCGTCTGCCCGGGCTTCTGCTTGGCTCCGGCAGTGACGACGACGACGTCAGCACCGCGAGTGATGTCCACGTCGTCGGAGCCCTCGATCACCGCCTCGGGCAGGAACTGCCCGCCATGGGCGAGGTCCAGCGCCTCGGCGCGCACCTTGGGGCCGTTGACGTCGTGCAGGACGACGTGCCGGGCCACCCCGCGGATGAGGGCCGCATAGGCCAGCGACGATCCGACCGCGCCCGCGCCGACGATGGCCAGCTTGGCGCCTTCCCTGTACTGGGCTGATGACATGGGCCGATTCTCTCAGTCGCGGATGATCATGGCCAGGCCAGCGAAGGCGGGCAGCTCCACGGAGAAGCCGCCCAGGTCGTCGACGGTGCCCACCTTGCGGCGGGTGCTGAGGTCGAACACCCGCCCGCCCGGCAGGTGGTCCGACTGCACCCTGGCCTCGATCTTCTCGGACCCGAAGTTCAGCGCGGTGATCTGAACCGCGCCGATCTCCAGCTCGTTGACCAGCACCAGCAGCGCCCGGTGACCCACCTCCGGCACGTCGAGTAGGCGGCCCGAGGCCAGGCCGTTGCGCTTGCGGACCTTGAGGATGGCCGCCAGCCGAGAGGCGAACGACGTGTCGCGCTTGAGCTGCTCGGGCAGCGGGCCGTAGAGGGTCCGGGCGCGGGGCATGCCCGAGGCGGACTTCTTGACGTCCGGCGCGACGCCGAGGATGTCGTAGGCGCCGCGCTCGATCCACCGGGTGTCGCCGCTGCTGATCAGGCTCTTCACGGCGTCGCGCTCCAGGGGCAGGGCGCCGACGAGGTCCCAGCCGGACAGCGCGAACACGCCCGGCTGCCAGGCGTTGTACATGCACATGAGGAGGTGCGCGTTCGCGATGCGGCGCACGTCGCCGTCGGTGATGGTGGACAGGTCCGTGATGCCCAGGGAGGCGGTGATGATGGACGCGGTGGTGCTGGCGATGCCGTTCTGCGTGAACACGGCGTTGTAGGGTCCGGCCGGGCCGGTGAGGGTGTCGCGCATGGTCTGCTGGATGTGCTCGGCCAGCTCGTGGCCTCGGTAGTCGCGGCCGCCGAGGGTGTAGAGGTCGTCGCGGTGGGCGGCGGCGAAGTGGACGAGCTCGTAGGTGAGCTCGTCGTGGTTCTGAAGCGCGTGCACGAGCGAGGCCTGGTCGATGCCGATCTCCATGGCCTCCCGGAGGACCAGCCGCAGGAACTCGGTATCGCTGGTGGCCAGCGCGAACTGGGCGGCGGGGCGGGTGATGAAGTCGTAGGAGAGGTCCGGCCCGACGGCGCTGGTGCGGTGGATGTCGTCGATGGCCAGGTTGAGCTCCTGGAACGTGAAGCCGCCCACCTTGCGCACCATCGAGCCGATCAACTGGTTCGCGGCCTGCGACAGCGGATGCCCCTCCGACCAGGCCGGGGACCGGTCGAAGGTGCGCTCCACGCCGAGGAAGCCGTTGGCGTCGAGCCGCAGTCCGCCGGAGCCCAGGTCCAGCAGGGAGTGCAGCGCGTCGCCCATGACCAGGCGCATGCCGGCGCAGGTGGGGTCCAGCCAGTTGATCGTGGGCTGGCCCTCCTTGAAGTAGTGCAGGTACACCCAGCGCCGGAGCGTGCCCTTGTAGTCGCGGATGGGCGGGGTGACGGACCAGTTCGTCTCCTTCACGCCCGGCTCGTAGAAGATCACGCGCTGCAGCGCGCCGATGATGTAGCCCTCGTCGGAGAGCGCGCGCTCCGCCTCGGCGGTGAGGTTGACCGAGTCTCGGCCGGGGGGCACGTCGGGCAGGAGATGCCAGGCCGCCTCGGGGATGTCGACCATGTGGAAGATGCCCGGGTAGTCGCGGTAGTTCAGCTCGGCCAGGCGGAAGTCGGCCCCCTTGCCGGTGTGGCCGGGGACGATGTCGTCGATGATCGTGCCGTTGTGCCGGCTGGCCGTCTCGCCCATCTCGCGGAACTCGTCCTCGGTGCCGAAGAGCGGGTCGATGGCCATGGACATGCGGTCGAAGTGCCCGTCGACGCTGGGCGTGACCTCCCACCCGTCGAGGCCTCCCGCCAGCTTGACCGGCCCGGTGTGCACCGCGTCGATGCCGACGGCGGAGAACGCGTCCCAGAGCTCGTTCGAGCCCAGCGCCCCCAGGAAGGACTGCCCGGGCGCGGTGATGTGGGACAGGGGATAGGCGGTGTACCAGACTGACGCGCGTTGGAGCGCGGCGCGTGGGTCCGGGTGGGCGTACGGGTTGGACCACATGGTGTGCTTGCCGGCGAGCTGCCGCGCCACCTTCTCCGCGTCGTGCAGCATCGACTGCTCCTCGAGCCACTCGACGTAGGCCCGGTTCGCCCCCGAGGCCTCGAACGGAGGAGTGATGGGGCTCTCGTCGCCCTGACGACGGCGAGCCCGGGGGCGCAGCCGCGACGGACGGGCGGCGAAGCGGGCCTCGTCGAAGGTGATCTCCGGCATCACCTCGTCGGCGGGGTCCTCGGGCTCTGCCGGGGCCTGATCCGCGGGGGCGGTCTTCGAAGCGGTCTTCTCGGCGGTGTCGTCGGTGCGCTTGATCACGCCACCGAGGCTACCCCGCCAACGTCCACGCGAAGGGTGAAATCGAGGTTGAGTGTAGTAGACTCAACTCTGAAAACTGCTTCAAGGAGACACCCTGATGAACACCGAAAAGCTCACGACGAAGTCCCGCGACGCCGTCACGGCGGCGGTCCGGCAGGCCCTCACGCACGGCAACCCCAACACCGAGCCGGTCCACCTCATGCACGGGCTGCTGCTCACCCCCGACAACACGGTGGGCGCCCTGCTGCAAGCGGCCGGCGCCGACCCGGCGCAGATCGACGCGGCCGCCACCGCGGCCATCGGAAAGCTCCCCTCCACCTCCGGCTCGTCGGTCTCGCAGCCCGCTCTGTCCGGCCCGTTCGCGCGGGTGCTGGCGTCGGCGGAGACCCTGGCCGACAGCCTCGGCGACGACTTCGTGGCCACCGAGCACCTGCTGATCGGCCTTTCGATGGTGGCCTCAGAGGCCAAGACCATCCTGGACCGCGCGGGCGTGACCACCGACGCGCTCAAGGCGAAGTTCGAGGAGCTGCGGGGCGGCAAGCGGGTCACGTCGGCCGAGTCCGAGGGCGGCGAGTCGGCCCTGGACAAATACTCCATCGACCTCACGGAGCGCGCCCGCTCCGGCAAGCTGGACCCGGTCATCGGCCGCGACTCCGAGATCCGACGCGTGGTCCAGGTGCTCGCCCGGCGCACGAAGAACAACCCCGTGCTGATCGGCGAGCCCGGCGTGGGCAAGACCGCCGTCGTCGAGGGCCTGGCGCAACGCCTTGTCGCGGGAGACGTGCCCGATTCGCTCAAGGGCCGGCGCCTGGTCTCGCTGGACCTGGCGTCGATGGTGGCCGGCGCGAAGTACCGCGGCGAGTTCGAGGAGCGGCTCAAGGCCGTCCTCACCGAGATCCGTGAGGCCGAGGGCCAGGTGATCACCTTCATCGACGAGCTGCACACCGTCGTCGGCGCCGGGGCCTCCGGCGAGGGCGCGATGGACGCCGGCAACATGCTCAAGCCCATGCTGGCCCGCGGCGAGCTGCGGATGATCGGCGCCACCACCCTCGACGAGTACCGCGAGCGCATCGAGAAGGATCCGGCCCTGGAGCGCCGCTTCCAGCAGGTCTACGTGGGGGAGCCGTCGGTGGAGGACACCGTCGCCATCCTGCGCGGGCTGCGCGAGCGCTACGAGGCGCACCACAAGGTGCGGATCACAGACTCCGCCCTGGTGGCCGCCGCCTCACTCTCGGACCGGTACATCACCTCCAGGCAGCTCCCTGACAAGGCCATCGACCTGGTCGACGAGGCGGCGTCGCGGCTGCGGATGGAGATCGACTCCTCGCCGGAGGAGATCGACATGCTCCGCCGCGACGTGGACCGGATGACCATGCAGACGTTCCACCTCGAGAAGGAGGCCGACGAGGCGTCGAAGGAGCGGCTGGCCGCGCTGCGGGCTGAGCTCGCGGACGCGCAGGAGAAGCTGCGCGGCCTCGAGGCGCGTTGGGAGTCCGAGAAGAGCGGGCTCAACCGGGTGGGCGACCTCAAGGAGCGCATCGACCAGCTCCGGGTGGAGGCCGACAAGGCGCAGCGCGAGGGCGACCTCACGCGGGCCTCACAGATCCTCTACGGCGACATCCCGGCGGTCGAGCGTGAGCTCGCCGAGGCCGAGGCCACCGACACCACGTCGCAGATGGTCTCCGACGAGGTGGGCGCCGGCGACATCGCCGAGGTGGTGGGCGCGTGGACGGGCATCCCCGTCGGCCGCCTGCTCCAGGGTGAGAGCGAGAAGCTGCTCCACATGGAGGAGCGGATCGGGGAGCGGCTCATCGGTCAGGCCCAGGCCGTCAAGGCGGTCTCCGACGCCATCCGCCGCTCGCGCGCCGGCATCTCGGACCCGAACCGGCCAACCGGCTCGTTCCTGTTCCTCGGCCCCACGGGCGTGGGCAAGACCGAGCTGGCCAAGTCGCTGGCGGACTTCCTGTTCGACGACGAGACCGCGCTGGTGCGCATCGACATGAGCGAGTACTCGGAGAAGCACTCCGTCGCCCGCCTCGTCGGCGCCCCTCCCGGCTACATCGGCTACGAGGAGGGCGGCCAGCTCACCGAGGCGGTCCGCCGTCGGCCGTACTCCGTCGTGCTGCTCGACGAGGTGGAGAAGGCGCACCCGGACCTGTTCAACATCCTGCTGCAGGTGCTCGACGACGGACGCCTCACCGACGGCCAGGGCCGGACGGTGGACTTCCGCAACACGCTGCTGATCATGACCTCCAACCTCGGGTCGCAGTTCATGGCCGATCAGATGCTGTCGGTGGAGGAGAAGCGCAACTCCGTGATGAGCGTGGTGCGGCAGGCGTTCCGGCCCGAGTTCCTCAACCGGCTCGACGACGTGGTGCTGTTCGACGCCCTGACCAGCGAGGAGCTGGGGCGGATCGTCGACATCCAGATCTCGAAGCTGAACCGTCGGCTGGAGTCGCGGCGGATCACGATCGACGTGTCCGAGGCTGCGCGGCTGTGGCTGGGGGAGGTGGGGTTCGACCCGGTCTACGGCGCACGCCCGCTCCGTCGCCTGGTGCAGACCACCATCGAGGACCAGCTGGCCCGCGGGCTGCTGTCGGGAGAGATCCACGACGGCCAGACCGTGCGGTTCGACCGGATCGGGGAAGGGATCGGGCAGGTCTGAGGGATCCTGCTGTCGCGGTGGGGTGTTGAGCCTGACACGGCTCTCGCGGTGGGGTGTTGAGCCTGACACGGCTCTCGCGGTGGGGTGTTGAGCCGGATCTGGGTGTCAACGCCAGAGGGATCGATCACATCGGCGGAACGGGGCCTTGAGATCCATTTCCGGCTCAAGTGCCCTCACCGAGAGCCGTGTCAGGCTCAACTCACCCCACCGAGAGCCGTGTCAGGCTCAACGTCAGCGAGGCACAGGCCCAGGCGCGGCGGTCAGCGGCCGATCTCGCGGCGAAGTGCCTCGACCGTCATCTTGGCGGTGTACAGGTCAGGTCCCGGTAGCGCCGGATGGCGCTCATCGGCCGGCCGGCGTTGATCTCCGCGATGAGCTCCTCGCGCTCGTAGAACGTCAGCGGACGCGGAGGCGCCGCGACGGCCTGCTGGCGCCGCTGCCGCTCCTTCGTCAGCGACGGGGCGATGACCCACACCCAGATAGCGATGGCGGGGATGAGGAATCCCAGCCGGCCGTCGGTGAGCGTGGTGAGGCCGACGGCCACCAGGATCAGCCACCACTGCGCGTACCAGGGCGTGGGCGGCGCCTGATGGTGGTGCACGGCGGTCTCCGGCGACGGCGACCCGTACGTGGCGGGCACCTCCGGCGCGCCCCATGCGGGTTGCGGCTGTGCGAAGGGCATCGCGGGCTGTTCCGGTTGCCCGGGGCGCCGGCCCGGGAGGTCGGTGAACAGGACCGCCAGCTCGCTCCCGGTCTTCGCCTCGAGGGCCTTGGACATCCGCTCGTTGAACTCGTCCGAGGTGAGACGGCCCGACGACATGTGCTCCTGGAGCAGCTCGACCGCCTCGTCGCGCTCGTGGTCGCCGATCCGCATCTCGTCGTTGGCCATGGAGAACAGCCTACTCCCGCACGGCGTTCCCACGTCAGCCCGGGACCCCGTCGATGAGGGACCGAACCTTCCACGGCTAGGGGCGATCCGGCCCTGTGAGGTGATCTACGGCTGTTCCGCGGGGAAGATGGGGTCGGCGTCGTCGTTGGGATCGAAGAACCCCACCCCGTGCTTGGCCGCCAGGTTCCGTCCTGCCTCCCGCGCCTTCGTGGCCTCGCTGTCGGGACACTGTGCCAGTGTGGACGACGGGCCGCACCGGTAGGTGGTGGTGCCGTCGTCCGCGTCCGTCAGTGGGCCGTTCATGGGCGGGAACCTGTCGGAGAAGTCCGAGTACCAGTTGCGCAGGGCGACGGTGCCGTTCTCCGGATCGTCGAGGTCCAGGCCGGCGCCTCCGGCCCCGAGGCCCCTGCTCCATGCGAGGAAGTCCTCGATGTCGCGAGGGGCGGACGCGGGGTCGAAGACCAGGATGTCGTAGCTCATGGGGGATACCTCCTTGTCGAGGACGATAGCCCGCTCCTGGCTCGGGCGAGGGTCGCTGGCCGATTCGGGGGTCTCGCTGGCACGAATGTGCGGTCGGGAGCCACCTCGGGTGCGGTGGCGGCACCCGGGGGCGAGATCGACGGCGTGTCGTGCACAGGGGGTGGCGGGGTCGAGAAGGGGTGGATGTCCGGGCGTTGGCGGGGCCAGGGCTCCCGGGGGGTGAACGGGGTGGGGATCGAGGGGTTGGCGGGGGCCCGGGGCTCCCGGTGGGCGCGGCGCTGGTTGGATGGGGTCATGAACGCGACACTCCGTGACGTCCGCCGCGACTACTCCGGGCAGGGGCTGCCCGAGGACCTTGCCGTCTTCGACCCGTGGGCGTTCCTGGACGCATGGATCGCGGACGCGCTGGCCGCGGACGAGCCAGAGCCCACCGCGATGACCGTGTCCACCGTCGGCCTGGACGGCCGCCCGCGCAGCCGGGTGCTCCTCCTCAAGGAGGCCTCACCCTCGGGACTGGTGTTCTTCTCCCACTACGACTCCCCCAAGGGGGACGAGCTGGCCGCGACACCGTCGGCCGCCGTCAACCTCTGGTGGCCCACCCTGATGCGCCAGGTCCGCGCGGTTGGCGATGTCCACCCGCTCACCAGGGACGAGAACGTGGAGTACTTCCGCAGTCGACCGCGGGCGAGCCAGGTGGGGGCGTGGGCGTCGCGGCAGTCGCGGGAGCTGGGGTCGCGGGCGGAGCTGGAGGCCGCGGTGGCCGCCGCGGCGGAGCGCTTCGCCGACGGCGGCGAGGTGCCGTGCCCTCCCGGGTGGGGCGGCTGGCGGCTCATCGTGGACGACTTCGAGTTCTGGCAGGGCCAGCCGAGCCGGCTCAACGACCGGGTGGCCTGCCGCCTGACCGACGACGGCTGGGCGGCCACCAGGCTGCAACCCTGAGGACGCGCTGATCGTCCATGTCGCGGCCGCGGCGCACCGGATCGGACGTCGCCGAGAGCAGGAGCGACCCTTGATCGCCTACCCCGCGAGGTGACGGGCGAGCGCCTCGGCGATCTCGCCGTCGGCGTCGTAGGCGGACCAGACGGGGGAGGTGTTCGCCTCGAAGCAGCACCAGCGGCCGTCGGGGGTGCGGCGCAGGTCGAGGCCCGCCAGCTCGAGGCCGAGGCTCCGGGCCAGGGCCACACACCGGCCGGCCACGCCGTCGGGCAGCTCGTCGCGGGTCAGCTCCGCCTCGCCGTACCGGTAGTCCACCGCGTCCGAGGTGATGCGGTGCGCGAACACCCGCCGGCCCACCACGTGCGCCCGGAACTCCACGCCGTCGACGAACGCCTGGAACTGGGTGGGGCACCACTCCACCGCCGCGAAGTCCTCGTCCTCGGCCACGAGCCGCACGATGCTCCTGACGGCGCTCGTCGACTTGACGATGACCCGGCCGTGCCGCGACACGAACGCCCGCGCGGCAGCCGGGTCCGTGGTGAGCAGGCCGGTGGGCACCTCGAACCCGGCCGCGCGGATGGCGAGCGCCTGGGCCGGCTTGGAGAAGTTGGACGCCGAGGCTGCGCGCCGGTTCACCACCCGCACCGACGGGGGCGCCAGTTCCACCCAGTCCCGCAGCCCCGCCGCCAGCAGGGGATCGGCCGCGCCGTGGGCGCGCAGGTAGCACCCGGACACGGCGTCCGGGGCCACCTCGGTGCCGGCGATGTGGAGGCTGCCGCCGGACAGCTGCACGCCGTCGCGCGTGAGGTCGGCGAAGGCCCCCGGCAGCCCGAGGCGCACGACTGCGGCCCAGGCCGCCGCCAGCGGTGGGTCGTCCGGGCGTCCCGCGATCAGGATCCGCGGGACTTCTCCCGACGCGCCGTCGGGGCCGGCCGGCGCGGTCGCGGTAGCGAAACCGCCGCCGGTCATGCCGCCCGCCTCCCCCGGTGCGCGGTCGCGATGACGACAGCGGCCTGGTGGGTCGCGTCGGCGAGGGCAGGCAGCGGGACCACGGAGACCAGCTCTTCACGCTCGGCGGCGAAGAAGGCCCGCAGCCACGGCACCCCCGCCCACGCGGCCATGGCGGTGACGGCCCGCCGCAGCGCGGGGGCGGCGGCCCCGGTGACCACGCCACCCGTGACCGCCACCTCCCGGAACAAGTCGCCGTCAGTCCCAGCGCGCCCTGCGACGGGCACGCCCGCGGCGCGCGCCCAGGCCGCGAGGGGGGCGTCGGGCCCCGCCAGCGACTGGTCGCCCGGGGGGACGAGCACCTGGCCGCTGACGGAGGTCATCCAGTAACGGAGGAAGGCCGCCATCTCCGCGGCCACGTACTCCGCGTCCTGCTCACGGATCCAGACCAGTTCGGCCGGGTACACGTCGTCGAGCAGGCTCACCACCAGCGACGCCTCCGACGCCGCCATGATCTCGCCGTCGACCACCATCCGGTCGGTAGGCGCACCCGGCGGTGAGGCGAGGGCCCAGCCACGCCGCGACAGGTCCCGGGGAGTCATGACCCCCACCGGTCCGCCCGACAGCTCCGCCACCCGCCGGGCCAGCCCTGGCGCCCATGGATCCACCTGATGGGCGAGCAGCACGATCACCGCCGGCCCCTAGTCGAGGTCCGGCCGCGACTCCGGGTCGATGAACGCCGCGCCGATCCTCTCGACGGAGCGCTCCAGCTGGTCGAGGCGGACCCGGAGCTCGTTGACGACCGGGTCGCGCAGGTCCTCCGGCCGGAAGTCCGGCACCTCCCGGCCGCTGCGCTTGATCTCGTCGATCTCCACCCTCATCTTGTCGAACTCGCGGATCTTCTTGAACCAGTCGAACTCGTCGGTGAACCGCTTGAGGTCGATCTCCCGCCGGATGGGCTTGATGTCGTCCTCCCACTTGATCTTGAGGATCTTGACCGCCTGGACCGCGGCCAGCACGTCGATGCGGCCGTAGCCCATCTGGTTGTTCCACGTGCCGTTCGCGTATCCGGGCGTGGTGGCGTAGGCCACGGTGCCCACCTTGGCCGCCGTCGTCTCGATGACGTTGCGCACTGCCGTGTTGGTGAGCGACGGCTTCCTCGAGATGAGCAAGGCCGCCAGGCCGGCCACGTGGGGTGTCGCGGCGGAGGTGCCGTTGAAGGTCATCGTGTAGTCGCCCGCGGCGTACCCGTCACCGCCGGTGCGGTCGGGTGCCGGGCAGAGCACGCCCGGGGCCACCACGGAGATCTGGGGGCCGAAGTTGGAGCCCCATCCCTCCCCGTCGGGGCTGGCGGGGGACTTGCGGTTGTCGGCCTGATCGGAGGCGCCGACGGCGATGACCAGCGGGTTCGTCGCCGGGTAGGTGATGCCGTTGGCCGTGTTGTGGTTGTGCGTGGCCACGCACATCACCAGCCCCGCCGCGTGGGCCTCCGCGATCGCGGGGTCGATGATGGCGGCGTCCCAGCCGTTCCAGCCGAAGCTCATCGAGATCACGCGCGCGCCCTGGGTGCGGGCGTAACGGATGCCGGCGGCCACCTCGGTGTCCGACCAGGTGGAGAAGGCGATCGGCAGGATCCGGCAACCGCCCGCGACACCCGCGGTGCCGACGGAGTTGTTCAGCGGCGCCGCGGCGATCCCCGCGCACGGGGTGCCGTGGTTGCCGGTGGGCGCGCCCGTGCCGGACATGGTGCCCAGGTTGATGCCGTTGCCGGCGAAGCTGCCCACCAGGTCCGGATGGTTGAGGTCCACCCCCTCGTCGAGGATGGCCACCGTGACCGACGCGGCGCCCAACTGGACGTCCCACGCCGTCGAGCCGGCGCCGCCCGCATTGATGCGCACCATGTCCCACTGCGAGGCGAACAGGGGGTCGTTGGGGTTCATGGCGACGGGGACCACCAGCGGGATGAACTCCAGTTTCACCTCCGTGCCCAGCTTCTTCGACAGCTCGTCGCGGATCTCGTAGGCGGGCCGGTTGCCGGCGGTGACGGTGTAGACGTCGTAGTCGCCGAGCCATTGGCTGCGGACGTCGTCGCGCACCAGCCCGAACTGCTCCAGCACCTTGACCTGCGCGGGGTCTCCGGCGGTGACGCTCGGGATCACCACCGCGTCGGCCTTGGGGGACAGGTACTCGGTGGACCCGGCGAACTCGGCGGCGTAGACGGGGGCCACCCACTCCGCCCCGTCGCCGGAGGCGATGGCCTCCGAGGGGGGCTTGAACTTCTTGCCGTCGCTGGTGCGGGTGAAGACCAGCTCGGGGGTGTTGTTGATCGAGGCGTGCGGCATGGCGTCCGCCCCGGCGCCCCGGGCGGCCGGGCCCGCCTCGCCCTGGGCCTCGAGCGGGACGAGGCCAAGGGCGGACAGCGTGTCGTCGGGCCCTGCCGCGCGCGTGACGGGCAGCTTGACGAGCACCTGGGACGGGACGAGCGTCAGCTTGGCGCCGCTGGGGTGGACGATGGAGGTGGGGAATGGCATGACGGGCTCCTTCCGGGAACGCCCCAGACCGGGCGGTTACCCGTCAAGAGCAGAGGCCCGCCCCTGTTGATACACCGTCGGCCTGACGTCGCGGAGTCAGGCGGGAATCAGCTCGAGCAGCCGGCCGCCGGAGCCGTCTTCAAGCAGCCAGATTCCGCCGTCGGGTGCCTCGGCCACCGCGCGGATACGGGCGCCCATGGGCCAGTTCTCGGCCTGGGTGGCCGACTCGCCGTCGAGGTCCACCCGCACCAGCGCCTCCCCGGAGAGGGCGCCGAGGAAGGCGTCGCCCTTCCAGGCGGGGAACACGTCGCCCGTGTAGATCATCAGCGAGCCGGGCGAGATGCTGGGCGTCCAGAACGCCTTGGGAGGCTCGAAGCCGTCGCCGTCGGCGTGGTCGGGGATCCCGCCGCCGCCGTAGTGAGAGCCGTTCGAGGCCTCCGGCCAGCCGTAGTTGAGCCCTGGCTGGATCAGGTTGAGCTCATCGCCGCCCTGAGGGCCCATCTCGGAGGCCCAGAGACTGCCGTCGGCGTCGAGGGCCAAGCCCAGCGGGTTGCGGTGGCCGATGCTCCAGAACTGGTCAGCGACGCCACCCTCGGCGGCCCACGGGTTGTCAGGCGCCGGGTCGCCGTCGAGCGTGAGCCGCAGGATCTTGCCCAGGGTGCCGTCCATGGCCTGGGCAGGGTCGAACTTCTGCCGGTCCCCGGAGCTGACGAACAGGTGCTCGCCCTCGATGAGCAGCCGGTGCGAGAAGTGCCCGTTGCCGTCCACCTTGGGCGCCTGCTCCCAGATGGTCTCGACCGCGGTCAGGGTGGCCGCCTCGACGTCCAGCCGGGCGCGCCCCACGACGGCGCCGGTGCCGCCGTCGCCCCGCTCCACCCAGGAGAGGTAGACGGTGCCGTCGTCGGGGAAGGTGGGGCCGGGGATGAGGTCGCCGAGGCCGCCCTGGCCTGCGGCGGCCACCTCCGGCACGCCGGGTACCTCGCGGACGGTGCCGTCGGGGTCGCGGAGCTTGAGGGTGCCCCCGCGTTCAGTGATGGCCATCGTTGCGGTGCCGGGGAGGAACGCCAGGGCCCATGGCTCGTCGAAGGCCTCGTGCTCCACGACGACGAACTCGTGCGTCTCCGGGATCGTGGTCGTCGAGGGGCTCGGTGAGGCAGGCGTTGTCGAAGCGGGGGAGGGCGCGCTACCCGTCGACTCCGCGGGCACGCGGGTGGGCATGTCGGTGGCCGTGCCGGCCGGGCCTGAACAGGCGGCGAGTCCGGCGAGCGCGAGGGCGGCTGGGGCGAGTCGTCGCATGCATCGACGCTACCCGCCACCTTCAACGAGGGACCAGACGTTGCCCGCCCGATTGTTGCGCTGCATTACCAGAAAACCGAGGGATGCGCTAGACCCGAAAGCGAGTAACGTCCAAGTGTCTTCTCAGAGGGAAGCTGTCATGGTACGGAATCAGGGGCCCCGCGCCACCGGCACGGGCACCGCGGCTCGGGTGCGCGGGCGAGACCCGCCACGGTCCCACACAAGGAGTGCCGACGCGCTGGCGTGGCCTCCCACAAGGGTTGATTCAAGCTCCGCGCCGCCGACGGTGGCGGGCGGTCCCCTACCTGCATTCCACGGATCATCCGAGGGGGAAAACGATGAAACTCGCACACCGGGGCACTCCCGGTTCCCACGCGGCCAGTGCTGGCCGCCTCCGCCGCCTACTTCTGGTTGCAGCCAGTGCGGCTCTTTTGTTTGTTGGCATGACTCTCCCGTCCGCCGGCGCCTTCCTGACGGGCAGCACGTTCGAGGGCGACGACGGCAACAAGACTGTCGACGCCTCGGGGAAGCTCGACTGGGACAACGTCCCTGGTGCCGTGACGGGTCAGGACCAGACGTCCGGGTCCGGCGACAACTCGTTCGGGCAAGGCTCGAAAGAGTCGATGACCAATCCCGTCATTGTCGAGGGCGGCATCCCGCCCAACAAGAACGACCTCACGAACTTCTACGTGGCGTACGAGCTGGGCGCCAACGACCACGTCTTCCTCTACCTGGCCTGGGAGCGGCTGGAGAACTCCGGCAGCGCGAACCTCGACTTCGAGATCAACAAGGTCTACAACGAGGATTGGACCGAGGACACACGGGGCACGATCGACCTCGGGCGGAGCGCCGGTGACCTGCTCGTCACCTACGACTTCGGCGGGTCCGGTACCCCGGTCATCGGGCTCTACGTGTGGACCACGACAGGCAGCCCCACCTGCGTCGCCGGAAAGGGAGTGCCGTGCTGGGCCGGTCCCGGCACGTTGGATCCCACCGAGGCGATCGCCGCGGTCAACGCCGACACCGGGTTGTTCGGTGAGGCGGCCATCGACCTCACCGCGTCCGGCGTCATCCCGGCCGGGTCCTGCACGGCCTACGGCAGCGCGTTCGTGAAGAGCCGCTCGTCGGGGTCCTCGGTCGACGCATCGCTGAAGGACTTCATCTCGCCGGAGGAGATCAACCTGGCCAACTGCGGCAGCCTGATCGTCAAGAAGGTCACCACCGGCCAGCCCGACGGGCTGGACGAGTCGTTCCCGTTCACCGCGGCCAAGACGTCCACGGCGGGCACCGCCCTGTCCCCGGCGAGCTTCTCGCTGGGCCACAACGACACGCAGTCGTTCGCGGCGCTCCAGCCGGGAACCTACAGCGCCACGGAAGGAACGCTGCCGAGCAGCCTCTGGAGCTATGGGGGCTATTCGTGCGCGGGTGACAACGGCTTCTCCACCGTCACGGGCACTGGCACCACGGCTTCGGTGACACTCGGACTCAGGCAGAACGTCACCTGCACGTTCACCAACGCCTTCACGAAGGCGGCACCCACCGCGACGACGGCGCAGAGCCTGATCCCCAACGACACCTTCACCCTGTCGGGAGCCTTCGTCGCGTCCGGCGCGACGGTGCCGGGAGGGACGGTCTCGTTCAAGCTGTTCGCCCCGACCGACGCGACGTGCTCCGGCACGCCGGCGCTCCAGGCCAACTCCGTCGCACTGACCGCTGCGGGCACCACCCCGGCGACCTTCACTGCGGCGACGGCCAACACCACGTTCGTCGCGTCCGCGGAAGGCACGTGGCGGTGGCTGGTGGTCTACACCGGTGACACCTTCAACAACGGTGTGACGAAGGCCTGCGGCGTCGAGCAGTTCACCATCGACAACGACGCGTCGTAGCGGCGCGCCCCCGCATCACTCGGACGGCCGCCGGCCGAGGCTGAATACCTCGGCCGGCAGACCACACCATGCTCACCCCACGGTGGGCGGGGGCAGAAAACCCCTGAT
>NZ_JBUZNN010000008.1:133857-175753 GCF_055326235.1 Tessaracoccus yangjingae
ACCGTCCTTGGGGATTCTGCTGCAGGGGCGCAACTCCTTTGCCCGTCTCCCGCCGCCATGCTCAGCCCGCGGTGGGCGGGGTCAGCAGCACCTTGATGGCCGTCCGCTCGTCCATGGCGGTGTAGCCCTCGGCCGCGCGGTCGAGCGGAAGCGTCAGGTCGAACACCTTGCCCGGATCGATCTCACGCCGCCAGATCAGGTCGATCAGCTCAGGCAGGAAGCGGCGCACGGGGGCGGGGCCGCCGTGCAGGTGGACGCCGGAGAAGAACAGCTCCAGGCCGGGCAACGTCACCTCGTGCGTGACTCCCACGTATCCGACGTGCCCGCCGGCGCGGGTGGCGTGGATGGCCTGCATCATCGACTCTTGCGTGCCCACCGCCTCGATGGTGGAGTGCGCGCCCAGCCCGCCGGTCAACTCCTTGATCCGGGCCACGCCCTCGTCGCCGCGCTCCTCGACGATGTCCGTGGCGCCGAACTCGCGGGCCAGCGCCTGCCGGTCCGCGTGGCGGCTCATGGCGATGATCCGCTCGGCGCCCAGCTGCCTGGCGGCGAGGATGCCCAGGAGCCCCACGCCGCCGTCGCCCACCACCGCGACCGTCTTGCCCGGTCCGGCCTCGGCCGCGACAGCAGCGAACCATCCGGTCCCCAGCACGTCGGAGGCGGCGAGGAGGGAGGGGACGAGGTCTGCGTCGGGCATGCCGGGGGTGGCCACGAGGGTGCCGTCGGCCAGGGGCACCCGCAGGTACTCGGACTGGGCGCCGGTCGACGCTGCGGCCTCGCGCTGCACGCAGTGCGTGTGGTAGCCGGAGGCGCAGATCTCGCAGGTGTTGTCGGAGGCGAAGAAGGAGCCGACGACGAAGTCGCCCGGCTTCACGGTGGTGACGTCCGCGCCCACCTCCTCGACGACGCCGACGTACTCGTGGCCCATCGGCGTGGGGCCGTCCTGGTGCTCGATGCCGCGGTACGGCCACAGGTCCGACCCGCAGATGCAGGATGCGGTGACGCGCAGGATGGCATCGGTGGGCTTGACGATGGCGGGGCGCTCGCGGTCCTCGACCCGGACGTCGCCCGGCCCGTACATCACAACTCCATGCATGGTGTTCTCCTCTATGGATCTGGGGTGCGGACCGATGCCCGCACTCACCCATCACCCATGAAACCGGGTCCGAGTGCGCTGGGAAAGGGCCTGTTGTGACGTGTACCAGCAGGGCACCCTTCGCAAGGGACGGGTCGGGTTACCGGCCTCCACCTGGCCTGCGAGACGGTGGACCTGCGCGCCGCCGGCGGTGTGTCGATGACGGTGTACGCCGCCGAGCCCGGCTCGCCCTCCGGGCACGCGCTCCAGCTGCTGGCCAGCTGGGCGGCCACGGCCGTCGCGATGCCCGACCGGGCCGGCGCCTGAGCCGTCAGCCGCCGAGGCGCATCCACCGGTCGCCGCGGGCGCGGAGCCCCAGCGTCACGGCCCGCGCCCCCATGAAGACCACGCTGAACGACACCCACAGCCACGTCAGCCCCGGCTGTCCCACGGGCATGGTCAGGGCGATGAGCGCCACCGGCGCGTACACCACGACGGTGACCACGCCGGCGATCGCGAGGTAGCGTCCGTCTCCCGCCCCGATCAGCACCCCGTCGAGCAGGTAGACGTAGCCGGCGAGCGGCAGGGTGGCCGCGACGATCACGAGCAGCCACGCCACCAGCGCGCGCACCTCGTCGTCCGGGGCGAAGAAGGAGGCCACGGGGTGGCGCAGCAGCACCGCCACAAGGCCGATCGCCGCCCCTCCCAGCACGGACCACCACGTCATGAGCCGGGTCGACGAGCGGGCCTCGCGGGCGTCTCCGGCACCCAGTGCTGTGCCGATGATCGTCTGCCCGGCGATGGCCAGGGCGTCCAGCGCGTAGGCCATCAGGCCCCAGACCTGCATGACGACGTGGTGCGCGGCCAGGCCGGCAGCCCCCTGCGCCGCCGCGACGAAGGTGGTGACGAGCAGCGCCACCCTGAGCGTCACCGTGCGCAGCAGCAGGGGCACCCCGACGGCGAGGCTGCCCATCATCTGCGTCCAGGAGGGCCGGAGACGTGCCCCCGCACGCCGTGCGTGCACGGCGACGAGCGCGGCGGCCGTCGTCCCGAGGGCCACCTCGGCCAACGCCGTGCCGAGAGCCGCCCCCGCGATCTCCATGCCGGCGCCGAACACCAGGGCCACGTTGAGCCCGAGGTTGAGCGCCGCGCTCCCGATGGACAGCGCCAGCGGGGTGCGGGCGTCGGCGAGGCCGCGGAACGTGCCTGTCGCGGCGAGCATGACGAGCATGCCCGGGAGCCCGGGGATGGACCAGCGCAGGTAGGCAACCGCCTGGGCGTGGATGTCGCCGGAGGCGCCGAGCGCGGTGGCCAGCCAGGGTGCGCCCAGCCAGACCAGGAGCCCGACGACCAGGCCGAGGAGGCCCGCGAGCCACATCGCCTGCACCCCGAGACCGATGCCGTGGGAGCGACGACCCGCTCCGATCTGCCGGGCCACCACCGCCGTCGACCCGTAGGCCAGGAAGATCATCAGGCCCGTGACCGTGGTGAGGAGCCCGCTGCCGATGCCCAGCCCTGCCAGGGGGAAGGTGCCGAGCGTGCCGACGATCCAGGTGTCGGCGAGCATCATCAGCGGCTGCGCCACCAGCGCCGCGAACGCGGGGACGGCAAGGGCGAGGATGCGGCGGGAGATGCTCATGGCGAGCGGGAGTCTACGCGGCAACGAGCCGCCAGTGCCGGTCACCCCGTTCGGCTCCACGCGCGGTGACCGGCACTGGGGGACCGTTCCCGCGGCAGCGCCGGGGGTACCGGCCGCTAGGCTCGCCGGATGGACCGCCTCATCCCTGACCGCGACACCCCTGGCGCGTTCTGGGTGCGGTTCGGGCCCACGTCGCAGTCCTGGGTGGACCCGACGCGGCCGGACTTCCTGGCCTTCGAGTACGTCCAGCACATCGCCATGGTGCTGGACCACACCGTCCTCGACGCCCCGGAGGATCGGCGCCTCCGCGTGGTCCACCTCGGCGGCGCCGGCATGTCCATCCCGCGCTGGCTGGCGTGGCGGCGCCCCGGCACGGCGCAGGTGGTGTGCGAGCCGGACTCCCTCCTCACCGAGGAGGTGCGCCGCAAGATCCCCCTGCCTCCCCGTTCCGGCATCAAGGTCCGCGACACCGACGGCCGCTCGGGCCTGCGCGAGATGCCCGACGGCTGGGCGGACGTGATCATCGTCGACGCCTTCGACGGCGCCCAGGTGCCCGGGGAGCTCGCCACCGTCGGATGCCTCGACGAGCTCCGTCGCGTGGCCCGCAACGAGGCGGTGGTGGTCTACAACGTCACGGACCGCTCGCCCTTCGCGTGGGGCAAGCGGCTCGCCGGCGGGCTGGCCGAGCGCTGGCCGCACCTGCTCGTCGGCATGGAACCGGTGGTCCACAAGGGAAAACGCTTCGGCAACCTGGTGATGGTGGGCAGCGACGCGCGCCCGGACGTCGCGGGGATCGAGCGGGCGTCCGCGCGCCTGACCGTCGGCTACCGCTGGATCACCGGCCGCGACGCCAGGGCGTGGCCCGGCGGCGCGCAGCCCTTCGTCGACGGCGCCAGCGAGCCGTCGCCGGGGCCCACGGGCCGCGGCTGGTAGATCCCCAGTGTCGGTTCTCGCCGGTCAGACCCGGCCAGAAACGACGATGGGCACTCCCTAGACTCGGCCCGTGATCCTGCACCTGGTCCGGCACGGGCAGTCCACGTGGAACCTGGAGCGGCGGCTCCAGGGCCAGCGGATGGACGTGCCGCTGACCGAGCTCGGGCGCGCCCAGGCCGACGGCGCCGCCCGCGCCCTCGCCGCCGCGGCACTGACCGCCGTTGTCACCTCGGACCAGCTCCGCGCGGTGCAGACGGCCGAGGCGATCGCGGCCCTCGTGGAGGCCCCCGTGCTCCCCACGCCCCTCCTCCGGGAGCAGGCCCTGGGCTCCCTCGAGGGCCTCACCTACGACGACCTCACGGAGGAGCCGGTCCCCGACGGCCTCCACATCAGCGAGGTGCGGTGGGGCGGGGGAGAGTCGGTCCAGGACGTCCACGCCCGCCTGACCACCTTCCTCGGCCACCTCCGCGACACCCACGCCCCCGACGCCCAGCTCGCCGTCGTCTCCCACGGCGACACGCTGCGGATCCTGCTCGCGGTGCTGGAGGGTCGCAGCCACCGCGACGTCGAGTGGGTCGAGTTCGGCAACGGCAAGGTGGTCACCCGGGCCCTGCCCACGGGTTGAGCCCGGCCGGGACCCTCGTGGCGCCCGGTGCCGGAATGGACGGAAACGTAGACTCCAGGCTTGTGGACGCACCGACGACGCCCCGGCCGGGCAGGACACTCCTGCTGGCCGTGGCCGGCGCGCTCGTGGTGCTGGTGCTCGTCGCGCTGGGCGCGGTCAGCCCACGGCCGGCGGCGGTCGAGATCATCCCCCGGCCCGCCCCCACCGCGGCACCACCGCCCGCCTCGCCCCCGCCCTTCACCCTGGGGCCCCCACCGTCCCCGCTCTTCCCGATGCCGGACGCCGAGCCGCTGGTGCTCCCCGAGTGGGCCGACGACGTGGTGCAGCTCCTGGCCGCGGCCGCCGTCCTCGCGTTGATCGTCGCGTTCCTCGTGCGCCTCAACGCGGAGCTGGTGCGCACGGACCGCCGCCACGCCGCCGATCCGACCGGCCGCGAGGCCGAGATCCCCGAGATCGACGACGAGGAGCTGGCTGAGGCCCTCACCGAGACCGTCGAGTCCCTGCGCCAGGGGGTGCCGGTCAGCGGCGCCATCGTCGAGTGCTGGCGGCGCCTGGAGCGGGTGGCGGCCTCCAGCGGGATCTGGCGCAAGCCCACCCAGACCTCGCACGAGTTCACCGCCGAGGTGCTGGGCCACGCCGTGGTGGATGCCGACGCCATCTCCGAGCTCGCCGAGCTGTACCGCCAGGCCATGTTCTCCACCCACCGCCTCACCGACGCCCACCGCGACCGCGCCATCGCCGCCCTCGACGCGGTCACCGCCCAACTGCGGAAGACACCGTCGTGACGCCCTGGTGGGGGCTGGCGGTCCGCCTCACGGTCTTCATCGGCGCGGCGGTGCTCCTCGTGGCGTTCGACGACGTGCTGAGCCTCCGCGTCGATCCCCTTCTCGCGTTCCTGGCCGCCGTGGTGCTGGCGGGCGGCTCGTGGGTCTTCACGCACCTGACCAGCCCCGACGCGGGGCCGGAGTGGCAGCAGCCCTCCTGGCACACCCGCTCCCCGCACTTCCAGGCGGACGTGCGCACCCGCCGGCTGGCCTCCACGCTGGTCCACTCCCAGCCCGGGCAGGCGTTCGACGCCCGACGGGTCGCCCGCCAGCTGTCCGGCCTGGCCGTCCGCCGACTCGTCGACTCGGGCCGGATCCCGGCCCCCGGGCCGGGCGCGGACCCGCTGGCCGACGCCCAGCCGCACCTCTCGGCCGCGCTGCTCGCCTACCTGCGCAGCGCCGACGGCGACCGCCCGCAGCCCCTCAACCGCCGCACCCTCCACGCCCACCTCAAGGAGATCGATTCGCTATGAGCACCGCGCTCACCCAGCCCCAGGCCACCGCCCTCGTCCAGCGGGTGCTGGACGCCGTCGACACCGCCCTCGTGGGCAAGCGGGACCAGATGACGCTGGTGCTGGCCGGCGTGCTGGCGGGCGGCCACGTGCTGCTGGAGGACCTCCCCGGGCTGGGCAAGACGCTCGCCGCGCGCTCGCTCGCCCAGGCGCTGGGCCTGGAGTTCACCCGGGCCCAGTTCACCCCGGACCTGCTGCCCGCGGACCTCACCGGGTCCTACATCTTCGACCAGAACAAGGCCGAGTTCAGCTTCCGCGAGGGCCCCATCTTCACCGGTCTCCTGCTGGCCGACGAGATCAACCGCACCCCGCCCAAGACGCAGTCCGCGCTGCTGGAGGCCATGCAGGAGCGGCAGGTCACCGTCGAGGGGCACACCTTCGTGCTGCCCCGGCCCTTCCATGTGCTGGCCACCGCCAACCCCATCGAGCACGAGGGCACCTACCCGCTGCCCGAGGCGCAGCTGGACCGGTTCCTGCTGCGGCTGGCCTTCGGGTACCCGTCGCTCGACGAGGAGTGGGACGTGTTGACCCGGCGCATGGACCGGCGTCGCGAGGAGACCAGCATCGGGGCGGTCCTCGACCCCGACGGGCTCCTGGCCGTCCAGGAGTGCGTGGAGGGCATCCACGTGGCCGAATCGGTGGGCCGCTACGCCATCGACCTGGTGCGGGCCACCCGCGAGCACCAGGACACCCTCGTGGGGGCGTCGCCGCGTGGCTCGCTGGCGCTGCTGCTGTGCTCGCGGGCCCTGGCGCTGATCGAGGGCCGCGACTTCGTCATCCCCGAGGACGTCAAGCGCCTGGCCATCCCGGCGCTGGCCCACCGGATCGTGATCCGGCCGGAGCTGTGGCTCAACAACGTGGCGCCGGAGACCATCGTCGAGGCGGTCCTCGAGCACGTCCCGGTGCCCGACGCGGAGGCCGCGTGATGGACCTCACCCACACCCCGGCGCTGCTGCGGTCCGTGCTGGCCGCCGCCGCGCTGGGGGTGCTGGCGGTCGTCGCGCAGCGCGGCGACCTGGCGGTGCTGATGGCGCCGTTCGCCGTCCACCTCGCGTGGGCGTTCGCGGGCCGACTGCGGGTCGCGCCCCGGGTGGAGGCACGGCCGAAGGCAGTGGTGATCCCCGAGGGGGAGTCGGTGCCGCTGGTGGTCAGTGTCGCCGACGGGTGGCCATCAGGCCTTGTCGCAGCCCAGTGGCCGGTGCGGCCGGGCATCGCGCTGGAGCCGGACACCGGCACGGTGCTGGACATCGCCGCCCCCGACGGCGTGCGGGTGGCGGTGCAGCCTGAGCGATGGGGGCGCTATGACGTGGGCCCTGGGGTGGCGGCCGTGCGCGACCCCAGCGGCAGCTGGCAGGCGTCGTCGAGGACGCCCCGCGTCACGGTGACCGTGCGGCCCGCGTCGACCACCCTCGAGGGCGGCAGCGGCGTCTCGCACCCGATCGGCCTGGTGGGCATGCACCGCTCGCGGCACCGAGGCGACGGCGGCGACCTGGCCGACGTCCGCGAGTTCCGCCCGGGGGACCGGCTGCGCCGCATCAACTGGCGGGTCACGTCGCGGTTGGGGCAGCTGCACGTCAACTCCACGCTGACCGAGCGCGACACCGACGTCCTCATCGTCGCCGACACGCTGCTGGACATCGCGCCCGCTGACCCGACGGCGCCCACCAGCCTGGACGCGACGGTGCGGGCCATCGCCGCCATCTCCCGGCACTACGTGGGCTTCGGGGACCGCGTCGCCATCCACGACCTGGGGCGCCGCATCGGCCACGTGCGCTCCGGCACCGGGCCGCGACAGGCGCGCGTCGTCCTTCAGGTGCTGTCGCGGGCCAACCGCAGCGTGCCCGACTGGGACATGCTCCGCCCCGTCGCGACGGTGACCAGCGGCATGCTGGTGTTCTTCTGCTCGCCGCTGCTGGAGCGCGAGGCCCAGGACGAGCTGGTGCGGCTCCGACGGCTGGGCGCCGAGGTGATCGGCGTGGACACCCTGCCCGACGGCGTCGGCCGGTTCGAGGACATCGCGTCCTTCCGGCGAGACACCTTCCTCGGCGAGGCCTGGATGATCCGCCGGATGGAGCGCGACGACGCCGTCGCCCGGCTCCGCAGCATCGGCATCCCCGTCACCCCGTGGCGGGGGACGGGCAGCCTGGCCAGCGTGCTGCTCTCGATGGAGGCCGCGCGCTCGGCCCCGAGGCGGGTGCTGGGCAGATGAGGGATCTCGCGGAACTGGTCGCCGGGTGGATCTACACCCTGCGGATCACCAGTGGGCAGCAGTGGTTGCTGCGGCTCGTCGTCCTCGGCTCCGGGGTCGGCGCGGCCGCGCTGTGCGAGGCGTGGTTCCCGGTGGTGATCTCGACGGCGCTGCTGGTCACCGCCGTGCTCCTGGCGGCAGCCTCGACCGTGCGGCCGGACTCCTCCGCGGGCCTGTTCCACGCCGTCGTCGTCGCCGTGTGGTGGCTGGCCGGGGGAGCAGCCGGCCAGTGGTGGCAGTGGCTAGCGGTGGCCGCGCTGGTGGCCGTCTTCCACCTCACCTCGGCCTTCGCCGCCGCGGCGCCGTCGTACGCGGTGATCACGGGGCGCGCCGGGGCGCAGATGTCGCGGGCGGTGGTGGGGTTCGCCGCGGTGAGTGTCGCGGCGGGGGCGGCCGTCCTCGCGGTGACCGGCCTGCCGCCGGCCACCCTGGGCCTGTGGTGGGTGGTGACGGGGGCGCTGGCCGTGGTGGGAGCGGCGGTTGCCGTCGCCGCGGCCCTGCGGCCCCCCGCCGAGTGAACGCCTTTGCCCGGTTAGCGCCCCAGGCCGGCCCGCGGCGGGCATGATCGAGCCAGGAGGTCAGACATGAACTATGCACTGCGCATCGACCTGGAGCGCCCCTTCGACGAGGCGCTGGCCATGATCAAGGAGTCGCTCGCCGAGAGCGGCTTCGGGATCCTCACCGAGATCAACCTCAAGGCCACGCTGAAGAACAAGATCGACGTCGACATCGAGGACCAGATCATCCTCGGGGCCTGCAACCCCCGCTTCGCCTACCGGGGGCTGCAGGTGGAGCCCTCGCTCGGCCTGCTGCTGCCGTGCAACGTGGTGGTGCGGCACCAGGCCGGCGTCACCGTCGTGGAGACCATCGACCCGGAGACCATGGTGACCCTCACCGAGAACCCCGAGATGGAACCCGTGGCCCAGGAGGTACGTGAGGCGCTCAAGGCCGCGCTGGACAGGGTCGCGGCCGCCTGACCGCGCGCCCCCTGGAGGGGAGCCCTCAGCGCGCCGTCGGCGTGGTGAAAGGCAGCGTGTCCAGGACCATTCGTGCGGCGCCGAAGAGAATGGCGTCCGCGCCGGTCTGCGCCGCCTCGATCCGCAGGTCCCGCGTCACCAGCGGGTGGCAGCCCTCATAGACGCGGCTGCGCACCGCCGCGATGAACGGCTCCGAGGAACTCAGTGACCCGGTCAGGAACACAGCGTGCGGGTTGAAGAAGTTCACCACCCCGGAAAGCACCTCGCCCAGCCGGTGACCGGCCCTCCGCACCACTCTCGAGGCCGCCGGGTCGGCATCCCTGGCCAATGCCAGCACGTCGGCGGTGGTGGAGACGTCTACGCCCTGCTCGCGGAGTTGGCGCACCAGCCCCGCGCCGCTGGCGACCGTCTCGAGGCAGCCGATGTTGCCGCAGCTGCACGGCACGTCGTTGGCCCGGTCGATCCGGGTGTGCGAGATGTCCCCGGCGGCGAAGGTCGCGCCCCTGTGGAGACGCCCGTCCACGACGATCCCGCTGCCGATCGCCGTGCCCGCCTTCACGGTGATGCTGTGGTGGGTGGAGCCGAAGCGGACGGAGTGCTCCCCGAGTGCGGCGAGGTTGGCGTCGTTGTCGACGGCCACCGGAACCCCGAACTGCTCGGCCAGCGCCTCCCCGACCCGGAACCCCGGCCACCCAGGCATCCGCGAAGGCAGTTCGACCGAGCCCGTGGCGAGGTCCACAGGCCCCGGCAGACTCACCCCCACGGCGCGGACTGCGCCGCCGTCCGCGATCTTGGCCAGGGCCGCCGATACCGCGTCCATGGTGGCCCGCGGGCCGTCAGTGAGGTCGACGGCGATCGAGAGCGTCGCGAGCAGGGCCCCGCTGACGGCGTGCCGACCGATCCGCGCGTGCCCCCCGCCCAGGTCGACGGTGAGGATGTCACCGCCGTCATCGTTGACGCGGAGGCCGCGGGCCGGGCGGCCCCCGCGTGACGTGGCCGTCCCGTCCTCGCTGAGGAGGCCGGCGTCGATCAGCCGTTGGACCTTGACGCCGACGGTGGACGCGGCGATGCCGAGCACTTCGGCGAGTTGGCTGCGCGACGTCGCATCCCCGCGCGCGATCAGCTCGAGAATGCGCCTCGCATAGGGGTCGTCGTCGTGTCTGGTCTCCATGGTGTTCCTTCGATCTCGAAGTAAGCGCAGCTTATGGCCTCCGGTGACCGGCGCCGCCGAAGGTCACAGATTGGTCACGATCCGCAGCGTGCTGGTCAAGTAACGCAGGATGTGCCAGGATGAGGCGCATCAAAGCTTAGTAAGTTACTGCGATCCGCGCAATAACTATCCCAGATGGAGGACCTCAATGAAGAAAGTTCGCCTGAGTGCCCTGGCCCTCGCCGCCAGCACCGCTCTCATCCTGACCGCGTGCGGCGGCAGCAGCGCCTCTACTCCCTCCGGCAGTTCCAACACGGGGACCGGCGACGAGAGGGCCAGCATCGTCGTGGACATGTGGGCCGGCAGTGAGGACGACATCGCCGCGCTCGACGCCCAGATCGACGTCGCCAAGGCGGCGAACCCGGACATCGACATCGAGCTGCGCACCGCACCGTGGGGCGACTTCTTCACCAAGCTCACCACCAACATGGCCTCCGGCAACATGGCCTGCGTCACCGGCATGAACAGCGGCCAGCTCGCCAGCTACACCGAGGGCTTCGTCTCCCTCACCGACGAGGACCTCGCCACCGCGGGCCTCTCCGAGGACGACTTCGCACCCGGCGCCACCGAGATCCTCAAGAACAAGGGTGAGCTCTACGGGCTGCCGTTCGACGTGGCCACGATGCTGGCCTACTACAACGAGGACATGCTCACGGCCGCGGGCGCCGACATCCCGCAGGTCGACTGGACCTTCGAGGACTTCGAGGCCATCGCCAAGGCTGCCACGACGGGCGGCAAGTACGGCTTCGGCATCGGCATGGGCGACTTCCAGTGGCAGGCTCTTCCGATCGCCCGCGCCGGCCAGCAGCCGGTCTCCCAGGAGGGCGAGCTGCGCATCTCGGACCCGGCATTCGTCGAGGCGGCGGAGTGGTACGCGGGCCTGGTCACCGACCTCAAGGTCGCGGCGCCCGCCGGCTCGGCCTCCGACATCGGCTGGGGCGAGAACCAGTTCACCGGCGAGAACGCCGCGATGGCCGTGGACGGTACCTGGAACGCCGTCGGCTACCTGACCAATGACGCGGGCTTCAAGGCCGGCCTCGTGCCGCTGCCCAAGGGTGACAACGGCAACCTGAGCCTCATCCTGGGCTCCGGCTATGGCATTGCCGAGACCTGCGAGAACAAGGAGGCGGCTCTCAAGGTCCTCGGCTCCCTGCTGAGCAAGGATGCCCAGGACGGCATCGCCTCCTCCGGTCGCAGCTACCCGGCCCGCGCCGAGAGCCAACCGCTCTACTTCGAGTCCCTCGACGAGGCCTACCGTGACCAGGTCAAGGCCGTCTTCGAGGCCGCCTTCTCCCAGGTCGAGGGGCAGTACGTCAGCGACAACTGGGCCAAGGTCAGCAGCTACGTCACCCCGGAACTCGTCGCGATCTACAACGGTCAGCAGGACATGAAGACCGTCCTCGAGACCGCTCAGCAGCAGTTCGAGAACTGACGGCCCACGAGCATCGAACGAGAAAGACAGCGATGACCACCCACGCGACACAACGTCGACGTAGTGCTCTCGCCAGGATGGAGGCCCGCCAGGCGCTGGGGTTCGCAACCCCGGCCCTGGTGGGCCTGGCCCTGTTCACCGTCGTCCCGGTGACACTGTCCGTGGTGATGAGTTTCTTCGACTGGCCGACCTTCGGCGAGCGGACGTTCAACGGCGGCGCCAACTTCCCGCGCCTGTTCGAGGACCCGAACTTCCTGCCGGCGCTTCGGAACTCGCTGGTGTTCACGCTGCTCTACGTTCCGACCAACATCATCCTGTCCCTCGCGCTGGCTCTTGGACTGGGCCCGAGGATCCGCGGACGTGGCGCGCTCCGGGTGCTGTTCTTCATCCCCGTGGTGACGCCGATGGTGGCCAACGTCCTGGTGTGGAAGATGCTGCTCCAGCCGCAGGGGCTCTTCAACGGCATCGCGGTCAGCTGGTTCGGCGTCGAACTGCCCAACTTCCTCGCCGACAAGAGCTGGGCGATGATCATGGTCGTCGTCATGAGCGTCTGGCAGGGACTGGGCTACAACATGCTGATATTCTCGGCCGCCCTCGAACAGCTGCCCGACTCGGCCATCGAGGCGGCCCTGATCGATGGCGCCCAGGGGTGGCGGCTCACGTGGGGCGTCGTCCTGCCGATGATCTCCCCAGCCATCTTCTTCGCCACGATCATGACCATGATCACGGCACTCCAGGTGTTCGTGCAGCCCCAGCTCCTGACGGGGGGTGGCCCGGGCAATGCCACCATGCCGCTGGTGATGTGGATCTACAACCAGGGCTTCAAGTTCCAGGACCTCGGGCTCGCTGCGGCGGGGGCGTGGATCCTGTTCGCGCTGATCATCGGCATCACCGCCATCCAGTTCAAGGCCCAGAACCGATGGGTGCACTATGAGCACTGAGTCCCACACCCCACCCGAGGACCGGGTCGCCGGCCGTGCCCTCATGGGCCGCGGAGAGCGCGTCCGGCTCGTGCTGGCCCACGTCACCGTCTACGTCGCCGCGCTGCTGTTCATGCTGCCGCTCATCTACGCGTTCTTCTCCGCGCTCAAGCCCAACGGCGAGATGCTCGCCATGCCCCCGCGGCTGATCGGCTCCGAGGTGCGGTGGAGCAACTTCGCAGAGGTGTTCGCCTTCGGCCCCTTCTGGACCTACATCCGCAACTCGCTCTTCGTGGCCGTCGCGGGCACCCTGGTGGTCCTCATCGTCTCCACCACCGCGGGGTATGCGTTCGGGCGGCTCCGCTGGAGGGGCCGCGACCTGGTCTTCATCGCGTTCCTCGCCACCCTCATGGTGCCCGCGGAGGTCCTGGTCATCCCCATGTTCCAGGTCATGCAGTGGTTCTCGTGGGTCGACACCTTCAAGGCCCTGATCTTCCCGTTCGCGTTCGGCGCGTTCGGCACGTTCCTGATGCGCCAGTTCTTCCGCGGGATCCCCTACGAGCTGGAGGAGGCGGCCCGCGTCGACGGCGCCGGCCCCATCCGCACCTTCGTGCTGATCCTTCTGCCGCTGTCCAAGTCGGCGATCGCGGTGCTCAGCGTCTTCACCTTCCTCAGCTTCTGGAACGCGTACCTCTGGCCGCTCATCGTCACCGTCGACTATCAGGCCAAGGGCACGCTGCCGATCGGGTTGGCGAGCTTCTCGGGCCTCACCGGCACCAGGTGGGACCTGCAGATGGCTGCCGCCATCATCTCGATGATCCCGACGACGCTGCTGGTCGTCATCCTGCAGAAGCACCTGGTCAAGGGCATCGCCATGGCCGGTCTCGGGGGGCGCTGACATGGGGCTGATCGCAGGAATCGACATCGGGGGGACGAAGATCTCCGCCCTCCTCGTCGACGACGACGGCCGGATCCGCGCCCGGGGGGTGGTGGCCGCACCGGCCCTCGATGGCGGACCGGCGATGGCCGACGCGGCCGCCGGGCTGGTCCTGGGCCTCGCTTCTGGGGCGGGCGAACCGCTCGTAGCCGCGGGAGTGGGTGCGGCCGGGGTGATCGACTCGGAGCGCGGTGTCGTCCGGGCCGCCTCCGGGCTCTTCGCCGGCTGGGCCGGGTTCCCCCTCGCCGACGAACTCGCTGCGAGGCTGGCGGTCCCGGTCAGGATCGAGAACGACGTCAACGCCTTCCTCCAGGGCGAGGTGTCCTGGGGCGCCGGCGGCCGTGACGTGCTGGGCCTGATGCTGGGCACGGGCGTCGGCGGCGCCGTGGTGCTCGACGGCGAGCTGAGGCACGGTCCCCACGGCGCGGCCGGCGAGATCGGCCACACGCCCGGCTACAGCACCGACGTGTGCACGTGCGGCCAGACGGGGCACCTCGAGACGGTGGCCTCCGGTCGCTCCATCGGGCTGCGCTATGCGCAACGCACCGGTACAGCAGGCCTGGACGCGCAAGCGGTGGCCGAACTGGCGCGGGCCGGTGACGACGACGCCCGTTGCGTCTACGCCGACGCAGGGCGTGCGGTCGCCCTCGCCGGAGCCACCGCCGCCGGCCTCCTCGACCTCACCACCGTCATCGTCGGCGGGGGAGTGGCGCTTGCCTGGGACCTCCTGGAGCCGGCGATCACCGAGGCACTCGCCACGGACTCACCCGTCTCAGGCATCGCCCTGCACATCCGGCCGGCGATGCTCGGGGGCGACGCCGTGGCGCTGGGCGCCGTCGCGGCCGCCCGTCTCCACCTCCCATCGGCGGCGAGGATCGCATCATGACCAGGCCCGAGGCCCACGAGATCTGGATGGGCCCCCTGCCCGCGCTGCGGCCGGGCGGCCTGGCCCGGCCTCGCATCGGCATAGCCGGCATCTCCATCGAGTCCAGCACGTTCTCGCCGCACCTCTCGGGCGACGAGGCGTTCACCCTCCGCGCGGGCGCCGCCCTGCTTGCCTACTACCCGTTCCTCGACCCGGGGCGCGACCTGCGAGAGGCCGCGGACTGGGTGCCGCTCCACCATGGGCGCTCACTCCCTGGCGGCGCAGTGCGCCCCGAGACCTACCGCCGGATGAAGGAGGAGATCCTCAGCGGTATCGCCGAAGACGGTCCTTTCGACGCCTTCTTCCTCGACATCCACGGCGCCATGAGCGTCGTGGGCATGCGCGATGCGGAGGGCGACCTCGCCACCGCGGTCCGTGCGGCACTGGGCGACGACACCCTCGTGGCGACGTCGATGGACCTGCACGGCAACGTGTCGCGGCAACTTCTCGACGCCGTCGACCTGATCACGTGCTACCGGATGGCGCCCCACGAGGACTGGCTCAACACCAAGGAGCGGGCGGTGCACACGCTCCTCACCCGGCTGCGCTCCTCGACGGGCGCGGATCCCGTCGCCCGCCGGCCATGGAAGGCCTGGCTGCAGGTGCCGCTGCTGCTGCCCGGCGAGAAGACGAGCACGAGGCTCGAGCCGGCCCGCGGGATCTACGCGGACGTGGCCGACGTGGCTGCGCTGCCGGGCGTGGTCGACGCCGCGCTCTGGGTGGGATATGCCTGGGCCGACGAGCCGCGCTGCCAGGCGGCCGTCGTCGTCACGGGGGACGACCCGGGTCTCATCGCCTCGGAGGCGCAGCGGCTGGCCCAACGCTATTGGGACGCCCGCGACGACTTCGCCTTCGTCGGCCCGACGGCGACCTTCGCCGAGGCCCTCGACGCGGCGCTGGCCGACGGCGCCAGCCACCCCGCCGTCATCTCGGACTCGGGCGACAACCCCACCGCCGGCGGCGCCGGGGACGTCTCATGGTCCCTCGGGGAGTTGCTGGCAAGGCCCGAGCTGCAGGGGCCCGGACGGGTGGTGATCCACGCGTCCATCTTCGACGCCGAGGCTGTCGCCCGGGCGGTCGCGGCGGGCACCGGCGCGACGGTGACCCTCGAGGTGGGCGGGCGCGTCGACCCAGGCCCGCGGGGCCCGGTCGCGCTCACGGGCGAAGTGCTCTCCGTCACCGACGGTGATCCCACCGCGGGCACCCAGGTGGTGATCCGGGCCGGCAGCGTCCACGCGATCATCACGGAACGCCGCAAGCCGTTCCATCACCTGGCGGACTTCCGCATGCTCGGGCTGGAGCCCACGGAGGCGGACGTGGTGGTGGTGAAGATCGGCTACCTCGAGCCCGAACTGCACGAGCTGGCGGCCCGCTGGACCCTGGCGCTCACCCCGGGCGGGGTCGACCAGGACCTGCTGCGCCTCGGCCACCGGAGCCTCGCGCCCGGCGTCTACCCCTTCGACACCTCCGTGCCCGATCCTGACCTCACCCCCGTCGTCACCCGACGCTGACAAGGACCCTGACCATGCTGAACTTCGAGAAACGCACCGGCCCTGACCTCGGCGCCGACGCCCCCGTCTACCCGGTGGCCGGGGTCCCTGACTGGTACCGCGACGCCAAGCTCGGGTTCTTCATCCACTGGGGCCTCTACTCGGTCCCCGCATGGGCCACGGCGCACGGCGAGCGGGCCATCCCCGTCGAGGACGCCTACACGCACCATCAGTACGCCGAGTGGTACGGCAACACGGTCCGCATCCCCGGGAGCCCCACATGGGTGCGGCACCAGGAGGTCTACGGCACCGGCACCAGCTACGAGGATCTGGCGGACCTGTGGCGGGCCGAGGCGTTCGACGCGGAGACGCTCGTGAGCGAGCTCGTGGACGCCGGAGCCCGGTACATCATCCCCACGACCAAGCACCACGAGGGTTTCTGCCTGTGGGACACGCAGACGACCGGGTTCAACTCGGTCCGTCGCGGCCCGCGCCGAGACCTCATCGCGGAGATCCATGACGCCACCCGCCGCGCCGGCGCCCGCTTCGGCGTCTACTTCTCCGGGGCCCTGGACTGGCACGTCAGCGACTTCCCGCCCATCGAGTCCGACACCGACCTCTTTCGCTTCCGCCGCAACGACGAGCTGTTCTCCCGGTACTCCGCCGCCCAGCTGGAGGAACTCATCGCGCGGTTCGCGCCTGAGGTCCTGTGGAACGACATCGAGTGGCCCGACGGCGGCAAGGGCCGCCAGGACCACGCCGTCGCGGCCCTGCTCGGCCGCTACCTGGCGGCCGTGCCCGACGGCGTCGTCAACGACCGCTGGGGTGTGCCGTACCACGGCTTCCTCACCCGCGAGTACAGCTACATCGCCGACATCCAGGACCAGGTGTGGGAGTCGACGCGGGGCCTCGGCTTCTCCTTCGGCTACAACCAGGCCGAGGACGCGGGGCACAGCCTGTCCGGGGCCGCGCTGATCCGGATGTTCGTCGACGTCGTGGCGAAGAACGGCAACCTGCTCATCAACGTCGGTCCGCGGGCTGACGGCTCCATTCCGGACCTCCAGCGTGCGGCGATGCAGGAGCTGGGCGCGTGGCTGCGCGTCAACGGTGATGCGGTCTACGGCACCCGGCCGTGGATCCGCTGCCGCGAGGAGGCCGGGGTGCCCAGGGTCTATACGGCGTCGGCGGGGGCGGTCCACCTGCACGTCCTGGACCCGGCGGCCGGGGCCGTCGAGCTGCCTCCGGAGCTGGCGGATCCTGCGACGGCGGTGTGGGCAGACGGGTCGACCGCGGTCGTGGACCGCGGCGTGGCAGTGGTCCCCGATCACCTCCGCGGCGCGCCGGTGGCGGCGCTCACCCTCACCTGACGCGACCGCCGCTTGACACCCCAGCGACCCGGCTGGCCCAATGGCTGCATGGCAAGTCAGCCGCGACGACGGGTGCGCGCCGCCGACGTGGCGGCCGCGGCCGGGGTGTCCCCGACGGCGGTCTCCTTCGTCCTCAACGGGCGCGAGGGCGGCAACATCTCCGCGGAGACCACCAAGCGCATCCTCGAGACCGCCAAGCGGCTCGGATACGAGCCGCACCACACTGCCAGGTCCCTGCGCAGCAACACCACGCACTCGCTTGGGCTCGTCACCGACGCGGTGGCCTCGTCCCCGTTCGGTGGGCGTCTCCTCGCCGCGGCGGCGGAGCGCGCCGAGGCACACGGGCACGTCATGCTGGTGATGGATCTGCACTCCAGGGACGACCGTGAGACCACGGCCATCCACGAGCTCGAGCGACGCCAGGTGGACGCGCTCATCTATGCCAGCATGGGATTCCGCATCATGACCGCGCCCCCGAAGACGCACCTGCCCCTGGTGCTGGCCAACTGCACCACCGAGCGCGACGAGACCCTCAGCATCTTCCCCGACGACGCCTCCGGGGCCACCCACGCACTTGAGCACCTCGCGGACCTCGGCCACCGCCGCGTCTCGATGCTCAGCGGCAACTGGGACCCGCTCGGGCCCCGAGACGATCAGGGCAACATCTCCGGCCCCCTCCGGCGAGACGCCTTCCTGGCGGCGGCCCGTCGACGGGGCGTGGACGCGACCGCCGTCGAGTCCGGCTGGGAGATCGACGACGGCTACCGCGCCGCGATGACCGCCCTGGACCGGCCCGCGGACCAGCGGCCCACGGCCCTGTTCGCCATCACCGACCGCGCCGCCGTCGGCGCACTGCTGGCCGCCGCGCGGCTCGGGCTTTCGGTGCCTGACGACCTGTCCCTGGTCGGCTTCGACGATCAGGAGAAGATGGCCGAGTTCACGGTCCCGCCGTTGACCACCGTCGCCCTGCCGCACGCCCGGATGGGCGACGAGGCGGTGTCGATGGCCCTGGCGGCCGCTGTCGGCCGGCCGGTGGAGGAGCCGCGACGCGCCCTTCCCTGCGAGCTGCTGGTCAGGGAGTCGACGGCGCCACCTCGCTGATCGACACCCGCGCGCCGTCGGTCGCGTCCAGGCGCCAGCCCGCGTCGCCGCGCCACACCGACGGCACCCCGCCCCGCGGGTAGAGCTCCAGCACCGGCCCGTCCACCCAGATCTCCGCGCCCGAGCCGACGGCAACCGTGCCGAACCGGTCGTTGACCAGGTTTGCGCCCTGTCCGTCGACGACGAGCCAGGCGTGCAGCCCCTCCAGCGAGGTGCCGGTGAACGGCCGCGAACCGTGCAGCAACGCCCCCGCGGCGCACGGGTCGACGGCGGACGTGACCACCCCGTCGCGTAGGGAGAGCCGGCGGGGGAGCGTCATGCACCCCGCGTGGTCGGCGACGGCGGGGTCCTGGTCGGCCTGCCTGACCCAGCCGAGCAGCAGGGGGCGACCGTCCGCCTCGGTGACCTGGGGGGCGTAGAAGTCGTTGCCGTTGTCGAGCACGTTCAGCCGCTCCCCGGTGAACCGGGGCAGGCCGTCGACCAGCTCGACATCGCCCACCACCGCGACGACGCGACCGAGCACGCCCCGGTGCTGCAGCGACAGGATGAGCACCCAGCGGCCGTCGACGCGGACCAGCTGCGGGCACTCCCAGATGTCCGCCGGATCGGCGGCGGCGAACGCCGGGTCAGCCGAGGTGGCGAAGAGCCCCTCGTAGGTCCAGGCCGTCTCGTGGTCGCGGTTGAACAGCAGCACGGCCGGCGAGCCGTCGCGGAGCCCCGCGCCGAGGATGGCCCAGCGCCGGCCGCCCACGTCGAAGACGAATGGGTCGCGCATTACCGCGATGTCGTCGGCCTCGGGCGTGCCGGCCACCACGACGGGGTCTCCCCAGGTGAGGAGGTCGTCTGAGCCGTACCGCAGGCACACGGTGCTGCGGTGCGACGCGTCGGCGATCGCGGAGTACGCCACCGTCGGGTGCTCCCCGCCGGGCACGAAGCAGCCGGACCAGCAGCCGAACTCATCAGGCCCCCCGGGCGTGGGCGAGAAGGCGATGGGGTGGTGCGTCCAGGTGGCGAGGTCGCGCGAGGTGGCGTGGCCCCACGCGATCGCCTCGTGCCAGGGCCCGGCAGGGTTGTGCTGGTAGAAGACGTGCCACACGTCACCCACCCTGGTCATGCCGTTGGGGTCGTTGAGCCACCCGCCCGAGGCGGGCCGCAGGTGGTAGTCGGTGTGAGCTCCAGTGGTCACGGTTCATCCTCACGGGTAGTAACTCGGTTTAGTTCGACGACGCCCCTAACTCACGATCCCCGGCCGAAGGTCACGAAATGATCACGGAAGCTGCGGCGGGGTTGACACGGGGCGCCAACTCTTTGCATAGTGTAGTCACCTAATTCGATTTAGGAAACCTCAGGATCACGGCCCGCCAGAGCAGGCGGCCAGCACTGGAAGGACACGCAATGAAGCGCACAGGACGAGCACTCGCCGTCATGGCCATCGTCTCCGGACTCGCACTCTCGGCCTGCGGGCGGGCAGGCGAGGGCGGCACCGACGGCGGGACCGACGGCGACGGCCCCACGCAGGTCACCCTCTGGACCCACTCCGCCGGCAACCCCGCCGAGCTCGAGGTCTACAACCAGATCATGGCGGACTTCAACGAGTCCCAGGACGACTACGAGGTGGTCTCCGAGTCGTTCCCGCAGGGCGCCTACAACGACGCGATCGTCGCGGCCGCCACCTCCGGCGACCTCCCCTGCCTCCTCGACATGGACGGCCCCATCGTCCCCAACTGGGCGTGGGCCGGCTACATCCAGCCGCTCGGCATCTCCTCCGAGATCACCGACTCCCTGCTGCCCACCGCCGTCGGCATGTGGGACGACGAGGTCTACTCCGCCGGCTACTGGGACGCGGCCCTGGCCATCTTCGCCCGCAAGTCGGTGCTGGAGGCCAACGGCATCCGCGTGGCCACCATCGATCAGCCGTGGACCCAGGACGAGTTCGACGGCGCCCTGCGCACCCTCAAGGCCGCCGGCTACGACACCCCGCTCGACATCGGCGCCGAGGACGCCGGCGAGTGGTGGCCCTACGCGTACTCCCCGATGCTGCAGAGCTTCGGCGGCGACCTGATCGACCGCTCCACCTTCCTCACCGCCGAGGGCGCCCTCAACGGGCCCGAGGCCGTGGCCTGGGGCGAGTGGTTCCAGGGCCTGTTCACCGAGGGCCTTGCCTCCAACACCGGCACCATCGGCAACGAGGAGTTCAACCGCGACGAGGTGGGCCTGAGCTACACCGGCGTGTGGAACGCGCTCGGCTCGATCGAGGCGGTCGGCGACGACCTTGTCATCCTGCCCCCGCCGGACCTGGGCCAGGGCCCGAAGATCGGCGGCGGCTCGTGGCAGTGGGGCATCTCGTCCGAGTGCTCCGGCGCGGCCCTCGACGGCGCCCGCGCCTACCTCGAGTTCTCCTTCGCCCCCGAGTACGTTGCGGCGTTCGCCGACAAGCAGATCGTCATCCCCGCCACCGAGGAGGGCACGGCGCTCAGCGAGTACTTCGGCGAGGAGGGCGTGCTTCGGCCGTTCACCGAGCTCACCCAGTTCGCGGTGCTGCGCCCCGAGACCCCGGCCTACGCGGTGATCTCCACCACCTTCGAGACCGCCGCCATGGACATCATGAACGGCGCGGACGTGAAGGTCGTCCTCGACCAGGCGGTCAAGGACATCGACGCTGACATCGCCAACAACGACGGCTACGGCTTCTGATGCACCCCGGCCGGGGCCTCCGGGCCCCGGCCCCCATCATCCGGAGGACACACACCCATGACAACTCCACGCTCCGCCGCGCCCGCCGCGGCCGTCCCGGTCGCCACCACGGCCGCACCCATGAAGAAGCGACGTAAGGGCCAGGGCCACGGCGCGGCCTACGCCATGGTCGCCCCCGCGGCACTGCTGCTGCTCCTCTTCCTCGTCGTCCCCGTCGGGCTCGCGTTCGGTCTCTCGTTCACCAACGCCCGCCTCATCTCTCCCAACCCGCCCCGCTTCGTGGGCCTGGACAACTTCATCCGCGCCTTCACGGCGGACCCCACGTTCGTCCGGTCGCTGATCAACACGTTCCTCTTTGCGGTGGTGGTCGTCCCGGTGCAGGCGGGCCTGGGGCTGCTGCTGGCCATCCTGGTCAATCAGAAGCTGCGCGGCACCACGTTCTTCCGCATCGTGTTCTTCATCCCGGTGGTCACCTCCATCGTCGTGGTGTCCATCCTCTGGCGGTTCATGTACCAGCCCGACGGCATCGTCAACTCCTTCATCGACATGATCACCTTCGGCGCGTGGGAGAACATCGCCTGGCTCAACAACCCCAGCACCGCGCTGCCGGCCATCATCATCATGTCCATCTGGCAGGCGGTCGGATTCCACATGATCATCTGGCTCTCCGGGCTGCAGACCATTCCCGAGGAGCTCTACGAGGCGGCCCGCATGGACGGCGCCGACGCCTGGCAGCAGTTCAAGAACGTCACCTGGCCAGGCCTCAGGCCCACGATGATCTTCATCCTGGTCACCATCACCATCGCGGCCCTGGGCCTCTTCGTGCAGATCGACGTGATGACGCAGGGCGGCCCGGTGGACTCCACCACCACGCTGGTCTTCCACGCCGTGCGGCGCGGATACCGCGAGCAGCAGACCGGCTACGGCGCCGCGATCTCGCTGATCTTCTTCGTGCTGGTGCTGATCATCGCGATGATCCAGCGCTTCCTGACCCGAGACAAGGACTGACATGGCCAAGACTGCCGGCATGGCGGCGGAGAAGCGCCGCCGCAAGATCCTGATCTACATCCCCATGGCGATCCTCGCGGTGATCTTCATGTTCCCGCTGATCTTCATGTTCGTCTCCAGCCTCAAGCCCGACGCCCAGATCCTGGCCGACGTGGACAACATCCGCGCATTCCTCCCGGTGGGCGACATCTCCTTCAACAACTACGCCGACGTGTTCGAGCGGGTGCCGTTCTGGCAGTTCCTGTTCAACTCGATCGTCGTCACGGTGCTCATCGTCGGCCTCGGCCTGGTGGTCAACTCGCTGGCGGGGTTCGCGCTGTCCCGGATGGAGTGGAAGGGCCGCAAGCTGCTGCTCACCGTGGTCATCGCCACGCTCATCGTGCCGTTCGAGACCATCGCGGTCCCGATGGTCTACTGGGTCAGCAAGCTGCCCACGCTGGTGTTCGAGGACGGGCTGCTCAAGTACGACTTCGGCTGGCTCAACACCTACGAGGTGATGATCGTGCCGTTCATCGCCAACGCGTTCTCGATCTTCCTGTTCACGCAGTACTTCTCCACCATCCCGGCCTCCATTGACGAGGCGGCGCGCATCGACGGCGCGGGCTGGTTCGGGATCTACTGGCGCATCATCGTCCCCCTGTCGGGCCCGGCGTTCGCCACCGTCGCGATCCTCACGTTCCTCCCGGCGTGGAACTCGTACCTGTGGCCGCTGATGGTGGTGCAGCAGGAGTCGCTGCGGCCCGTCATGGTGGGCATGCAGTACTTCTTCCAGCTCAACACGGCCTGGGGTGAGGTGATGGCGTACACGTCGCTCATCACGCTGCCGGTGCTGCTCGTGTTCCTGGTGTTCCAGCGGGCCTTCGTCAGCTCGATCGCCTCCAGCGGCGTGAAGGGGTGATCGCGTGCTGAGACTCGCTGACCACTGGGTGTGGGACAGCTGGCCCGTGCGGGGCGACGACGGGGAGCACCACCTGTTCTTCCTGCGGGCATCGCGGGCGCTGCTCGACCCGGACCGGCGGCACCGTCGGGCCTCCGTCGGGCACGCCCGGTCGTCGGACCTGGCGACCTGGGAGCTGCTCCCCGACGCGCTGGTGACCTCCGACGAGCCCGCCTGGGACGACGGCTCCACCTGGACGGGCTCGGTGGTCAAGGCCGACGACGGCACCTGGCGGATGTTCTACACCGGGGTGTCGCGGGCGGAGGGCTGGCTGGTGCAGCGGGTCGGGGTGGCGGAGTCCGACGACCTCGTCACGTGGCGGCGCCGCCTCGACGGCCCGGTCTGCGAGGCGGACCCGCGCTGGTACGAGAAGCTCTCGTCCGGGGCGTGGTTCGACGAGGCCTGGCGCGATCCGTGGGTGTTCCGGGGCGACGACGGGCTCTGGCACATGCTGGTCACGGCCCGCGCCGCGTCGGGTGATCCTGCCACCCGGTCCGTGATCGGTCATGCCGTCAGCTCCGACCTGGACTCGTGGGAGGTGCGGCCACCTCTGTCGGCGCCCGCCGGCTGGGGGCAGATGGAGGTGCCGCAGGCGGTCGTCGTCGACGGGCAGCCGTTCCTCATCTTCTGCTGCTGGACCGACCTCGAGGACGACCGGCGACGGGAGCAGGCCACGGGCGGCATGTGGTTCGTGCCGGGGGAGTCGTCGCTCGGTCCCTGGGACTTCGACGCCGCGGGCACGTTCGACCATCCGAGCCTCTACGCGGCCCGCCTGATCGAGCGGACGCCGGGTGACTGGGTCATCGTCGGCTTCTCCGACAAGGTGGGCGGGGTGTTCCAGGGCGAGATCCTCGACCCGATCGCCGTGGTGCGGGAAGGCCGGGCCTTGCGGCTGGCCTGACCCGCCCGCCGCACTCCGAGGTGCCGTCCTTCACCGCTGGCTGAGGTGTGAGGAGCGAAGCGACGAGCCTCGAAGCCTGAGAAACGTTCCTTGTCAGCCTACGTTTCGGAGGCTTCGAGGCCGCTTCGCGGCACCTCAGCCAGGGGGAGCGCCACCTCAGCCAGCGAGACGGGCGGGGTCGAGATCGACTCGACGCAGCAGCTGCGCGTTCAACGCGACGATGATGGTCGACAGCGACATCAGCAGGGCCCCAACTGCAGGCGACAGGACGACCCCGACGGGCGCCAGCACCCCCGCGGCCAGTGGCACCGCGACCACGTTGTACCCCGCCGCCCACACCAGGTTCTGGAGCATCTTGCGGTAGCTCGCCCGCGAGAGGTCGATCATCGACAGCACAGCCCTCGGATCGTTGCCGGCCAGCACCACCCCAGCGGACTCCATCGCGACATCCGTCCCCGCCCCGATCGCGATGCCCACCTCGGCGCGCGCCAGGGCGGGCGCGTCGTTGACGCCGTCGCCCACCATGGCCACGGTCAGCCCGCGACCCTGCAGCCCGGTCACCTTCGTGTCCTTGTCCTGAGACAGCACCTCGGCGAACACCTCATCGATGCCCAGCTCCGCGCCGACGGCCTCGGCCACCTGGCGCGCGTCGCCGGTGACCATGGCCACCCGCACGCCGCGATCCTGCAGAGCCTTGACCGCTGCGCGCGACTCCGGCCGGACCCGATCCTCGACGGCGACCGCGCCGATGATCTCGCCGTCGCGGATGACATGCAGGACACCGGCCCCCCGCCGCGACCACGATCGCGTCTGCTCGGCGACGGCCGCCGGCGCCTCCAGCGACAGTTCGCGCAGCAGTGCCGGGCCCCCGACCCGGATCACTGCGCCGTCGACCATCGCCCTGACGCCGCGGCCGGTCGAGGCGGAGAACTCTGTCGCGCGCCGCCGCGCGCCGGCCGCCTCCGGATGCTCCGCCGCCGCGACGACGATCGCCCGCGCGACGGGGTGCTCGCTGTCCGCCTCGGCAGCTGCGGCGAACGCCAACAGCTCCCCCTCGGAGGTACCAGGCGCTGCCGCGACACCCGTCACCGCGTGGGCGCCCTCGGTCAGCGTGCCGGTCTTGTCGAAGAGCACGACGTCGATCGTGCGCATCCGCTCCAGCGCCATCCGGTCCTTGATGAGGACGCCGCTCCTGGCCGCACGCTCGGTGGAGATGGCGATGACAAGCGGAATTGCCAGGCCGAGCGCGTGGGGGCAGGCGATCACGAGAACGGTGACCGTCCGCACCACCGCCTCGTCCGGGCTGCCCAGCAGCGTCCAGGCGATCGCCGTGAGGATGCCGGCGCCGAGGGCGAACCAGAAGAGCAGGGCCGCGGCGCGGTCCGCCAATGCCTGCGCCCTGGACGACGACGCCTGCGCATCGGCCACCATCCTCTGGATGCCCGCGAGGGCGGTGTCGTCGCCGGTGGCCTGGACGCGCACGCGAACGGTGTTGTCGGTCGCGACGGTGCCGGCGACGACGAGCTCGCCCTCGCCGCGCGCCACCGGCTGTGACTCCCCGGTGATCATCGACTCGTCGAACTCGGCCGCCCCGACGACGATGGTGCCGTCGGCGGGCACCCGGGCGCCGGCCCGGACCAGCACCACGTCGTCGACCGCCAGGTCCCCGATCGGGACGACGACCGTCCCGTCGTGGGTCACCCGCTCCGCCTCGCTGGGCAGCAGCTCGGCCAGCGCCTCCAGCGCGGACGACGCCGCGCCGAGCGCCCGCATCTCCAGCCAGTGGCCCAGCAGCATGATGGTCACCAGCAGCGCCAGCTCCCACCAGAAGTCGAGTTCGAAGCCGCCCAGGCCGAGGGTGGTGACCCAGGAGGCAAGGAATGCGACGCTGATGGCCAGCGAGATCAGGAGCATCATCCCGGGCCGCTGCGTTCTCAGCTCGTGCCATCCACCCCTGAGGAATGGGACCCCGCCGTAGGCGAAGATCGCCGTGCCGAGGACCGGTGGGATCCACGTCGACCCGGGGAACACCGGCAGGTGGTACCCGAGCAGGTGCGCGACCATCGGGCTGAAGGCCACCACGGGGACGGTCAGCATCAGCGACACCCAGAACCGGTTCCTGAACATCGCCGTCGAATGCCCGGCGTGCTGGCCCTGCGTGTGGACCTGCCTCCCGTCCGGGGTGGCCGAGGGAGGGGCCGAAACGTGATGATCGTGGTGCCCGGAATGCTCCATGTCTCCGTTATATACCCCCAGGGGGTATCAATCAAGGGTCGCGCTGATCTTGACCGGATCTTCACCGTCCCGGCTTGGGTTTGGGCCCTCCGAGGGTGCACGCTCGATGTATGAGGCACCTCACCCGACGGCATGTCCTGCTCGGCGGCGTCGGCGTCGCCGGTGCGGGACTCCTGTCCTCGTGCGGCGCGCCGCTGCCCGGATCGCCATCGGCCCACGGCGGCACACCGGCGGTCTACCCGACGCCTGCGCTGACGGCCGCGCCCGGTCGCACCACCGTGGAGGCAACGCTGCGCCCCAGGCCGGTCACGCTCGATCTGGGCGGTGTCACCGCCCGGACTTGGGGGTACGACGACGCGGGGGCCACCCTGCTGCGCGGCACCGCCGGGGACCTGTTCCGGGTCACCGTCGACAACGAACTGCCCGCGTCCACCAGCGTCCACTGGCACGGCATCCGCCTCCACCACGCAGCCGACGGCGTGCCCGGAGTCACCCAGCACCCGATCGAGCCGGGGACCGGCTTCGCGTACGAGTTCGTCGCGCCCGACCCCGGGACGTACTTCTTCCATCCGCACTCCGGGGTGCAGCTGGACCGGGCCCTCTACGCGCCGTTCATCGTCGACGACCCGGCCGAGCCGGGTGACTACGACGACGAGTGGGTCGTGGTCCTCGACGACTGGACCGACGGCGTCGGCCGAAGCCCCGACGACATCGTCGAGGAGTTCAGGGCCCAGAACGGCGCGGTGTCCGGGGGGATGGGGCACGGCGGGCACGACATGGGCGGGATGCCCGGCGCCGGATCCCCGCTGGGTGACGCGGGCGACATCGAGTACCCGCACTACCTGATCAACTCTCGCGTGCCCGAGTCCCCCGCCACGCTCGACGGTCGGCCGGGGCAGCGGATCCGGCTGCGCCTCATCAATGCCGCCTCGGACACCATCTTCCGGCTGGCGCTGGGGGAGCACACGCTCACCGTGACCCATTCAGACGGGTACGCGGTGGAGCCTCAGGAGACGCGTGCTCTGTACCTGGCGATGGGGGAGCGGTACGACGTGACGGTCACCCTGGGGGCCGGGGTGTTCCCGCTGGTGGCACGCCCGGAGGGCAAGCAGGGGCTGGCGCTGGCGGTGGTCCGGACGGCGTCCGGGGAGGCGCCCACCCCGAATACCCCCGTGCGCGAGCTCGAGGGTGGCGCTCTGCTGGGCACCGAGCTGCGGGCAGCCGCGGCGTCGCGGCTGCCGGACCGAGACGTCGACACCACCCTCGACGTCGAGTTGAACGGCCAGATGGACCCGTTCGGCTGGGGGATCAACGGGCGGAAGTTCGGCGACCACGAGCCCTTCGAGGTCGGCCCGGATCGGCGCATCCGCATGCGGATGACCAACATGACGATGATGGCCCACCCCATGCACATCCACGGCCACACCTGGGGACTGCCGGCCAGCGGTGGGCTGCGCAAGGACACCGTCCTGATCGCGCCGATGCAGAGCATCGAGGCGGACCTGATCACCGACAATCCCGGCGAGTGGATGCTGCACTGCCACAACATCTACCACGCGGAGGTGGGGATGATGACCACCATGCGCTACGTCTGAGCGCCCACCTCGAATCGATTAGTATCTGCGTATGCACGCGGATAACGAGACCCTAGACGTGTCCTCCGAGTTCGTCGACCTAGCGGCGGAGGTGCTCGCGCTCCTCGCGGAGCCCACGCGCATCCGGCTCATCCTCGCGCTCCACGCCGCCGACGAGCTTTCCGTCGGGGAGCTGGCCGACGTGGTGGGCAAGAACCCCTCCGGGGTGTCGCAGCACCTGGCCCGGCTGCGGATGGCGCGCATGGTCACCACCCGCCAGGACGGCACCAAGGTCCTGTACAAGCTGGCCGACGAGCACGCGCTCGGGGTCATCCTCGAGGCCGTCAGGCAGGCTGAGCACTCCGTCGCGGCCGCCGGGCAGACCCCGCTGCACCACACCGTCGGCGACGACGCCGCGCCGCGCTTCGGGTCCCCGGAGCAGAGCCCGCGCCGCAGGTCCGGCGACGCCTGAGCGAGGGGGACACCATGCTGACCGTTCTGGGCAACCGCACGTACCGGAACCTCTTCTCCGCCCAGGTGATCGCACTCCTGGGGACAGGGTTGCTCACTGTCGCGCTGGGGCTGCTGGCCTTCGAGGTCGCCCCCGAGGGCGCCGGCGCAGTCCTGGGCCTCGCGATGACGATCAAGATGGTGGCCTACGTGGGCGTCGCGCCCGTGGTGTCCGCGCTCGTGGCGCGCGTGCCACGGAAGCCGTTGCTGATCTCGGCCGATCTCGCCCGGGCCGCCGTCGCGCTGTGCCTGCCGTTCGTGAGCCAGGCGTGGCAGATCTACGTGCTGATCTTCGTCCTCCAGGCCGCGTCGGCCACCTTCACGCCGGCGTTCCAGGCGCTCATCCCCTCGGTGCTTCCGGACGAGCGGCAGTACACCCGCGCGCTGTCGCTGTCGCGGCTTGCCTACGATATGGAGGCACTCGTCAGCCCGATGCTCGCGGCGGTCCTGCTCACGGTGGTGGGCTACCAGGATCTGTTCCTGGGCACGGTCCTCGGGTTTGCGGGCTCGGCAATCCTGGTCGCCGTGACCGGGCTTCCCCGCGTAGCGGCGCCGCCGTCCTCGCCCTTCCTGGACCGGCTCACCCGCGGGACGCGGTGGTTCTGGGACGCGCCCGAGCTGCGCGGACTCCTGGGCCTCAACCTGGTGGTGGCCGCCTCGACGGCGATGGTCATCGTCAACACCGTCGTGATCGTGCGCGGGCAGCTCGGGGGCGGCCAGAGCGACATGGCCCTACTGCTCGCTGCCTACGGAGCCGGGTCGATGCTGGTCGCGCTGGCGCTGCCTGGCCTGCTGGACCGGCTGCCCGACCGCCGGGTGATGCTGGCGGGGGCGTCGATGCTGCCCGTGGGGCTGGCGGCGGCGGCCCTCGTCCTGGCCGTGAACGGGGACCTCGTGTGGCCGCTCCTCCTCGGGATCTGGTGCGTGATCGGCGCCGCCACCTCGGCGGTGCTGACGCCGTCGGCCCGTCTGCTCCGCAGGAACTCCACGCCCGAGACCGCCCCCTCGGTGTTCGCCGCCCAGTTCTCGCTGTCGCACGCCTGCTTCCTGTTCACCTATCCGCTGGCCGGCGTTCTCGGCGCAGAGATCGGAATGCCCGGTGTCGCGGTGTTGCTCCTTGTCATCGTGATGGTGGGGCTGCTGTGGGCGCGTCGCGCATGGGCGGAGGTCGGCGCATCACGCCTGCGCTCCCGCGGGGCGCGTCTATCATCGACGCGTGAGCGATTGTCATAGTCCCAGGCCCTCCGGGGCCGCCCTGCATGCCTCGATCCCCGCGACGGGGGTGAGGGGACGATGATCGTCGAGTGGTTGCTGCTGCTGGCAGTGGTGGCACTGATCGCCGCGAACGCCATGTTCGTGGCCGCCGAGTTCTCGCTGGTCACGGTGGACCGGCCCACCGTCGCGCGGCTCGCCGAGACCGATCCGAAGGCCAGGTCGCTGCGCGAGGCGCTGCGCACGATGTCCACCCAGCTCTCGGGCGCCCAGCTGGGCATCACCGTGACCAGCCTGGTTGTGGGCTTCATCGCCGAGCCGTCTATCGCCGCGCTGCTGGAGGTACCCATCCGCGCCGTCGGCCTGCCGGAGGAGACTGCGTCAGTGGTGGCGTTCGCCGCGGCGTTCGTCGTCGCCACAGGCGTGCAGATGGTGTTCGGGGAGCTCGTGCCGAAGAACTGGGCCATCGCCGAGCCGCTGAAGGTGGGCCGCGCGGTGGTGGGGTTCCAGCGCGGGTTCACCTGGGTGAGCCGCCCGCTGCTGTGGTTCCTGAACGGCAGCGCGAACGCGATCGTGCGCGCGCTGGGCATGGAGCCCCGGGAGGAGCTCGCCTCAGCGCGCTCCGCGCAGGAGCTGGGCTCGCTCGCGGCCCGCTCGGCGCAGCAGGGCCTCCTCGGCGAGGACCTCGCCCGCAGGCTCGAGCACTCCGTCGCGCTCGGTGAGCGCACCGCGTCAGACGCGATGACCCCGCGCCCCCGGGTCCGGTTCCTCGAGCTCGACCAGAGCGCCGCCGACGTCCTCGACGCCGTCCGCGCCACCGGCCACGCCCGCTTCCCCGTCCTGGGTGACAGCGTCGACGACGTCCGCGGCGTCGTCCACTTCAAGGACGCGCTCGCGGTGCCGGCCGGCGAGCGTTCCGGCACGAGCGTCGAGGGCCTCATCCGCCCCATCCGGGCCGTCCCCTCGACGATGCCGCTCGGCTCCGTCCTCGAGGCGCTGCGCCAGGGCGTGCAGATGGCCGTGGTGGTCGACGAGTACGGCGGCACGGACGGCATCGTGACGCTGGAGGACGTGGTGGAGGAGATCGTCGGCGAGATCGACGACGAGCAGGACAACCCCACGCGCGCCCACCGCCAGCTGGGGGAGCGGCGATGGTCCTTGTCAGGGCTGCTTCGCCCCGACGAGGCCGGCGAGACCCTGCACATCGAGCTGCCCGAGGGGCGCGAGTCGGACACCCTCGGAGGCCTCATCACCGAGCAGCTCGGCCGATTCCCGCGGGTGGGCGACGAGGTGCTGCTTGCCGTCCGCGACGAGTCCAGACCCGACGACGACGGCCTCGCGTCCCCGGCCGTCGCACGCCTGCACGTCACGCGGCTCGACGGCTGGCGCGTGGACAGGCTGGTGCTGACCATCGAGGACCTCGCCGACGTCGAGGAGGGTGAGAAGAATGCTTGATACCACCGCCATCCTCATCGCCGTAGCGCTGCTGATCGGCAACGCCTTCTTCGTCGGTGCCGAGTTCGCGCTCATCGCGGCCCGCCGCACCCAGATCGAGCCGCGCGCGGCCGCCGGCTCCCGTTCCGCCCGGATCACGCTGCGGGCCATGGAACGGGTGTCGCTCATGATGGCCGGCGCGCAGCTGGGCATCACCATCTGCTCGCTGGGCCTGGGCGCGATCGGCGAGCCGGCCGTCGCCCATGCCCTCGAGATCCCGTTGGCGGCAGTCGGCATCACGGGTGCCGCCCTGCACACCGTGGCGTTCATCATCGCCTTGGCCGTGGTCGTGTTCCTGCACATGGTGCTGGGCGAGATGGTGCCGAAGAACATCGCCATCTCCGGTCCCGAACGTTCCGCGATGATCCTGGGCCCCGTCCTGTACGGCATCGTGTTCGTGCTCCGGCCGGTGATCTGGCTGCTCAACTGGATCGCCAACGCGGTCCTGAGGCTGCTCAAGGTGGAGCCCAAGGAGGAGGTGGCCTCGGCGTTCACGGCCGACGAGGTGGCCGCCTTCATCGCCGAGTCCCGCGAGGAGGGGCTGCTGGAGGACCGAGAGCACCAGCTGCTCAGCGGCTCGGTGAGCATCGGCACCGAGACGGTGGAGGCGGTCATGGTGCCCCTGGGGCAGCTGGCGACGGTGCGCCGCGGTTCCACCCCCGCGGACGTGGAGGCGGCCTTCGTCCGCACCGGTTACTCGAGGTTCCCCGTCGCGGAGGAGGACGGCCAGATCGACGGGTACGTCCACCTCAAGGACTTCCTCGGGCTGACGGACGACGAGATGGGCACAGCTCTCGACGAGCGGGTCATCCGCCCGCTGGCCACCATCGCCAAGGACGCCACCCTGGAGGCAACGCTCGCGGCGATGCAGGCGGGCGGCACCCACTTCGCGCTGGTGATCGACGGCGACGACACCGTCGGCGCGGCCATGCTCGAGGACGTCGTCGAGCGCCTGATCGGTGAGGTCAAGGACGCCGCGACGGTGTCGCGGGGCTAGGCAGCCGCCCTCCCGCCGACCCGGGATGCCCCATCCCGCCGACCGGGGGTCCCGATCCGGCCGACCGGGGGTCCCGATCCGGCCGAGCCGGGGTCCCGATCCCGCTGGCTGGGGTGACGCCATTCCGCTGGCTGAGGTGACGCCATTCCGCTGGCTGAGGTGCCGCGTAGCGGCCTCGAAGCCTAGGAAACGCGAGCTGACAAGGCACGTTTCTTAGGCTTCGAGGCTCGTCGCTGCGCTCCTCGCATCTGAGCCAGCGGGGAAGGGAGCGGAGCTGCGCTGCTTGGCCTTCGGTTGGCTGAGGTGACGCCATTCCGCTGGCTGAGGTGCCGCGTAGCGGCCTCGAAGCCTAGGAAACGCGAGCTGACAAGGCACGTTTCTTAGGCTTCGAGGCTCGTCGCTGCGCTCCTCGCACCTCAGCCAGCGGGTGTGGGCACCTCACCCAGCGGGTCGGGGGAGGTCAGGCGGTGACCTCGATCGACGCGGTCAGGTCGCACGCGGAGGTTCCACCCGCGAACAGATCGATCACCGTCGCGTCCTGCACCCAGGTGCGGGTGGCGGCGCTCCAGTAGCGCAGCTGGTCCGGGCCGAGCTCGAACTCCACCTCCACCGAGGTGCCGGCCGGCACGTGCACCCGCTTGAAGCCCTTGAGCTCGCGGACCGGGCGGGTAGAGGTGCCGTAGCGCTGGTGGATGTAGAGCTGAGCCACCTCGTCGGAGTCCACCTCGGAGGTGTTGGTGAGCGTCACCGAGACGGTGGCAGTCTCACCCGCCGCGACACTCGACGGCGCCCGCAGGCCCGAGTACTCCACCGTCGCGTAGGTGAGGCCGTGGCCGAACGGGTAGAGCGGGGTGCTCTCCTCGTCCCAGTAGCGCTTGTCCGCCTCCTCGGGCTGGAAGGTGCGGTAGTGCGAGTGCACCATCGGCACCTGGCCCACGTGTCGCGGCCAGGTGAAGGGGAGGCGGCCGGCGGGGGAGACGTCGCCGAACAGCACCCGAGCCACCGCGTCACCGCCGCGCACGCCGGGGTACCAGACCTCGACGATGGCGTCGGCGTTGGCATCGGCCCAGCGGAGGTCCAGCGGGCGGCCGGACATCACGAGCACCACCATCGGCGTGCCTGTGGCGTGGACGCGCTGGAGCAGTTCGAGCTGGCGGCCGGGGAGGTCGAGCGTGGAGACCGAGGCCTTCTCGCCGATCATGTTCTGCGGCTGGCCCACCACCACGACGGCCACCTCCGACTCCGCGGCCAAGGCGACGGCGCGCTCCAGCTCGGCGTCCTCGTCGAAGCCCTCGGGGGTGCTGGGCAGCTCGCCCGCCTCGTGGGCGTCGAACATCGAAGGGAACACCCGGGTGGCGACGGCGGTGGCGGGCGCGTACTCGACACGGGTCGCCTCGCCGGCGCGGCGGCGGATGCCGTCGAGGATGGTGACCGACTCGGACTCGTCGAAGTCGAAGATCCAGGGGCCGAGGATGTCGCGCTGGGAGTCGGCGAGGTCGCCGAGGACCGCGATGGAGGCGGGGGCGGCCAGCGGGAGGGCGCCGTCGTTCTTGAGCAGGACGGCTGTGCGCTCGGCGGCCGACTGGGCGGCGTCGCGGTGGGTGGGGTCGCCGAGGATGGCGGCGCTGGTGGCCTCGTCGACGAAGGGCTGCTCGAACAGGCCCGCCGCGAACTTGGCGGTAAGGACACGGCGCACTGCCAGGTCGATGGTGGCCTCGTCGACCAGCCCGTCGGCCACCGCCTGCGGCAGGCGGGTGTAGGCGGCGTCGTACATGGCCATCTCCATGTCGAGGCCGGCGTAGACGGCGCGGGCGCCGGCGTCGGTGAGGTCCTTGGCGAAGTGCTGGGTCTCCAGCGACCGTACGGCGTTGGCGTCGGAGACGACGAAGCCGTCGAAGCCCAGCTCATCGCGCAGCATGTCGGTGAGCAGCCAGCGGTTGCCGCTGGCCGGCACGCCGTTGAGGTCCATGTAGGCGCTCATGATGTTCCTGGCGCCGGCGTCGATGGCCGCCTTGAACGGCGGGAAGTAGATGTTGTGCAGCTCCGCATCGGAGATGTCGGAATCCTCGTAGTCGCGCCCGCCGCGGGCCGCGCCGTACCCGGCGAAGTGCTTAGGTCCGGCGATGACGGACTCGGCGCCGCCGTCGCCCTGGAACCCGCGCACCTGCGCGGCGGCGATGGCCCCGCCGAGGCAGGGGTCCTCACCGGCGCCCTCGATGATGCGGCCCCAGCGGGGATCGCGGGCGATGTCCACCATGGGCGCGAACGTCCAGTGGATGCCGGCGGCGCGGGCCTCGCGGGCCGCGACCCTCTGGCCCTTCTCGGCCACCTCGGGGTCCCAGCTGGCCGCGACCGCGATCGGCACGGGGAAGGTGGTCCGCAGCCCGTGGATGACGTCGAAGCCGAAGAGCACCGGGATGCCGTGGCGGTTGCCGGCGATGGCCTTGCGCTGCAGGTGGTTGGCCAGCGCCGCGTTGCGGACGAACAGCAGCGAGCCCACGCGCCCGGCGTCGATCTCCTTGTCCACCAGCTTGGGGAAGTCGACGAACTGGCGCTGCTCCATCGGGAGCGACGACGTGTCCTCGTCCGTGGGCTCCGCCGCCTCGAGCGTGCCGAAGTAGAAGTACTGCGTCAGCTGCCCGGCCTTCTCCTCGAGGGTCAGGCGGCCGAGGAGGTCCTCGACGCGCTCCTCGACGGGGAGGGCAGGGTCGCGGTAGGCGGGGCTGGTGGTCATGGGGATCCTTCGGGTCGACGTCGACGTTCTCAATTCGTAGTGAACAGCATAGTTCAAGTTTGGTCAAGGCTTGACATGAGTGGGGTGAACGGCTCAAGGTTTGGGGTAGGGAAAGATTTGAGGGAGGTGGCGATGGCGTCGACCCAATCCAAGCGCGGACCGTATGCGAAGTCCGCGGAGAAGCGCGCCGCCATCGCCAAGGCCGCCTACGAGGTGGTGATGGAGGTGGGGCACCCGCAGCTGACGACGGCGGCGGTCGCGGCCAGGGCGGGGATGCTCGAGCGCACCATGCTCTACCACTTCCCGACGCGTGACCACCTGCTGGTGGCGGCCATCGAGTACTTCGAGGGATTCATCCACGCAGGCGAGGTGCGTGAGGGAGAGGTCCCGCTGGCCCCTCCGGAGGAGTTCCGCGACATCATCGACAACCTCGCCCACAGGTCACCCGGCGAGGACAAGCGCCTCCAACTGCAGGTGGCGCTCGCGTCGGCCGCGCAGGATCCGGCTCACCCCGCCCATGCGTTCTTCGAGCGCCACTACGAGCGCGTGATGGCGGAGATGGTGGACCTCATGAAGTCCAGGCAGGAGGTGGGCCTGGCGCATCCGGACCGGGACCCGGTGCGGATGGCGCGCCAGTTCGTCGCCGTGTGGGACGGGCTGCAGCAGAGTTGGCTGATCCGTCGCGACTTCGACCTCACCGAGGAGATCACCGAGGCGTTCCGCGAGATCAGCGGCCAGAACGCGATGGAGGCCAGGGCGGCGGTCCAGGACCTCCTCACCCGTATCTGACGCCGCCGCTGGCCCGCTCTCCCCTCGCCTGCGTTGTGCGTCGCCACCTGTCTTCTGTGCAGACGCCTGCCCTATGTTCGGACGCCTGCGTTGTGTCTGGACGCCTGCCCTCTAGCGCAGGCGTCTCGCCGTCGCCTGTCTTGGGTTCAGTCGCCTGCTCTATAGGGCAGGCGTCAAGACTTACCGCAGGCGCCACCCCGGGGCCGACGGCCGGCCTACTGACGCGTAGAGGCCTCTCTCCGGCAGCCTCGCGGATCAGTGCCCGAAGTGGTCGGAGTCCATGAGGTGGTAGTCCGAGCTCCTCAGCGCGGTCAGGGTCCGCACCTCGTCGTCGGTCAGGCGCAGATGGAGCGCCGCGAAGTTCTCGGCCAGCCGCTCCCTGTTCGACGACTTGGGGATCGGCAGCAGCCCCTGCTGGATGTGCCACGCGAGGACGGCCTGGGCGGGGGTCGCGTCGTGCGCGTCGGCGACCTCCCATACCGCCGGATGCCCGATCAGCCCGGTGCCCGCTGCCAGCGGGGCCCACGACTCCGTCACGATCCCGTGCCTGTCATGGAACGCCCGCTCGGCCGTGCGCTCGGTGAACGGGTTGCACTGGATCTGGTTGACCTCCGGCGCGACCCCCGTCGCGTCGATCAGCCGCTGCAGATGCTCCGGCTTGAAGTTCGACGTGCCGATCGCCCTTGTCAGCCCGCGCTCGCGGGCCAGGATCAGCCCCTCCCAGGCGCGGACGTAGAGGTCTTGGTCTGGGTTGGGCCAGTGGATGAGGACAAGGTCGGCGTACTCGAGGCCGAGCCGGCCGAGGCTACCCTCCACGCCTGCGACGGCGTCGCCGTGCCACCTCTTGTTGAACTTGGTGGTGACGAACACGTCCTCCCGCGCCAGCCCCGACTCTCGCACCGCCCGTCCGACGCCGGCCTCGTTGCGGTAGTTCTCCGCGGTGTCGACGAGCCGGTAGCCGATCTCGAAGGCAGTCAGGCACATGGCGCGGACCTCGTCGTCGTCCAGAGGCCAGGTGCCTGCGCCGATCGCGGGGATGGTGGTTCCGCCGGTCAGGGGGATCAAGGGGGCGAGCGTTGTCATGGCCCCATTCTTGCTGACCTCGGGCGAAAGTCGCCCGTCGCCGGCGTCGATCCCCCCGGCGGCAGATAATTGCCCAAGGTCGTCCATGCACTACGGCAGTCAGGAGAGACATGACCACCCACGAACACGGCAAGAAGGTGCTGCAGGATCTCCAGGGGCCCGCGAAGGAACTTCGCGCCCGCATCCCGGAGGTCTACGCCGGCTACTCGGCGATGCACAAGGCGGTCCTCGGGCCCGGCGCGCTCGACACCAAGACCAAGGAACTCATCGCGCTCGCGATCGGTGTGGTGGACAAGTGCGACGGCTGCATTGCGAGCCACGCCCGAGGTGCGGCCCGCGCGGGGGCCACCGCCGACGAGGTGGCCGAGGCGCTCGGGGTGGCCATCCTCATGCGTGGGGGCCCGGCGACGGTCTACGGCCCGCGCGCGATGGACGCCTTCCTGGAGTTCCTGGAGTAGCGGCAGAAGTGGGCGCCTTTGTCGAGGCGCCCGACCGACGGGCATCTGGCTACTGCTAGCGTCGGCGCCGTGATCACGCGCGCGCTCGGCATCGTCCTCGGGGTGGCGGCCGACGCCGTGCTCGGGGATCCGGCCCGGCACCACCCCGTCGCGTGGTTCGGGACCTACGCGGGGCGAGTCGAGCGGTCCCTCTACGCCGACGGACACGCACACGGTGCCGCGTTCACCGCCGCGACGGTGGCGCCCGTCCTCGCCGGCGGGGTCGCCATAGAGCGAGCCACGCGCCGGCACCCCGTCGCCCACATCGCCGCGACCGCGCTCGCCACCTGGGCCGTCCTCGGCGCCCGCAGCCTCGCCCGGGAGGGCAGGCTGATGGCCGACCGGCTCGACGACGGCGACCTCGACGCAGCCCGCGGCCGCCTCGGCAGCCTCTGCGGCCGCGACCCCGCCGGCCTCGACGAGCCCGAGCTAGCCCGCGCCACCGTCGAGTCCATGGCGGAGAACACGGCCGACGCCGTGGTCGCGTCGCTGTTCTGGGGTGCCGTCGCCGGGATCCCCGGCCTCCTCGCCCACCGGGCGGTCAACACGCTCGACGCCATGGTGGGCCACCGCAACCAGCGCTACGCCCGCTTCGGGGCGGCCTCGGCGCGGCTCGACGACGCCCTCGACTACGTCCCGGCCCGCATCACCGGCGCGCTGGCGTGCGTGGCCGCGCCCGTCGTCGGCGGGTCGACGGCGGAGGCGTGGCGGGTGCTGCGCCGCGACGCCCGCAACCACCCCTCGCCCAACGGCGGCTGGTGCGAGGCGGCCTGGGCCGGCGCTCTCGGCGTTCAGCTCGGCGGCCGCAACGTGTACTTCTCCCGGGTCGAGGAGCGTGGCCTCCTCGGCGACGGCCCGCGCCCACGCGCCGCCGAGGTGCGCAAGGCCGCCCGCCTGGTGGGCGTGGTGACGGCGATGGCGACGGGCCTCGCCGCCCTCGCGGCAGCAAGGCGGCAGCGATGACCGGAATCCTCATCGCCGGGACGTCGTCGGACGCGGGCAAGTCGCTGGTGGTGACCGGCCTCTGCCGCGCCGCCCGCCGTCGCGGGATCGATGTGGTGCCGTTCAAGGCGCAGAACATGAGCAACAACTCCATGGTGTGCGCCGACGGCGCCGAGATCGGCCGGGCGCAGTACCTGCAGGCGATCGCGGCGGGCAAGACGCCGACGTCGGCGATGAACCCCGTGCTGCTCAAGCCCGGCAGCGACCGTCGCTCCTTCGTCGTCCTCCGCGGGGAGCCGGCCGGGGCCCTCGAGGCGGGGGAGTACGCCACCGGCCGGCGGCTGCTGGCCGAGGCCGCCCACCAGGCCTACCGCGAGCTGGCCGCCGCCCACGAACTGGTGATCTGCGAAGGCGCCGGCTCCCCGGCCGAGATCAACCTCCGCGACGGCGACTACACCAACATGGGCCTGGCCAGGGCCTTCGACCTGCCGGTGGTGCTCGTCGGCGACATCGACCGGGGCGGGGTGCTGGCCTCCATCTACGGCACCTGGGGCCTCCTCGACGCCGAGGACCGCGCCCTGCTGACCGGATACCTGATCAACAAGTTCCGCGGCGACCAGGCCATCCTCGACCCCGGACTCACCGAGCTGACCCGGCGCTGCGGGCTGCCGTCGTTCGGCATCCTCCCATGGCTGCCCGGCGTGTGGCTCGACGGCGAGGACGCGCTCGAGGTGGGCCGGTGGCGCGGCGATGCCCGGGCCGCGGCTTCTGCCGCGAGCGCGACGCTGCGGGTCGCCGTCGTCCGTCTGCCGCGCATCTCCAACGCCACCGACGTGGACGCGCTGGCGCAGGAGCCGGGGGTCGACGTCGTGGTGACGACGGATCCCGGCGTGGTGGCCGCGGCGGACCTGGCGGTGCTGCCGGGGTCGCGGTCCACGTTGACGGACCTGGCGTGGCTGCGGGACACCGGGATCGCGGCGGCGATCGCCGCCCGGGCCGGGGACGGGCGGCCGGTGCTGGGGATCTGCGGGGGATTCCAGATGCTGACGCGTACCATCACGGACCCCGTCGAGACCGGCCACCCCGGCGCGGTTCCCGGCCTGGGGCTGCTGCCCGGCGACACGGTGTTCCATCCGGACAAGGTGCTGGGCCGGCCGTCGGGCAGCTGGCGAGGGCACGACGTCGAGGGCTACGTCATCCACCACGGCCGCGTGCGGGTCGACGACGGGCACGAGCCCTTCCTTGAGGGCGTGCGCTCGGGTGCCGTGTGGGGCACGATGTGGCACGGGTCGCTGGAGTCCGACGGGTTCCGGCGCGCCTGGCTGGCTGAGGTCGCGGCCGCGGCGGGGGTGTTGTGGACGCCGACGCGGGCCCCCGGTTTCGCCGCGCGGCGGGAGTCGATGATCGAGACGGTCGCGGACGCGTTGGAGGGCCACGCCGACCTGGATCGGCTGCTCGGCTTGGCCCGCTGACGGGTCGCGGCGAGCGCGTTCGATCCTGCCGGATCGAACGCGTCTCAGGCTCCGGTTGCAGGAAGCGTTGGGCAGGCCATGACGCCGTCGTCCTCGCGCCCTGCCACCGGGAGGTAGCCTTCCGAGAGGTACAACTGTCGGGCGTAGTTGTCGGGTTCGACCGACAGGCTGAGCGTGGCGATGTGCCGAGACGAGGCTGTCGCTCGAAGGCGTTGTAGCAGGCTTCGGCCGATCCCCATGCGACGGTGACCTGCGCTCACCCACACACTGATTTCCGGAGTCTGCTCGTCGATGAACCCGTAGCCGGCATCGTCGCGGGGGAGGAATACGGCCCATGCCACCCCCACAGGAACCCCGTCGTCCTCGACAACCCAACCAAAGTCCCCCCGGTCGAACTGCACGTCGATGTAGTGGCGAAATTCGCTCCGTTCGAGAATCTCCTGCTCGGTGAATTTTGCCGCCTGCCAGTTGAGGTTGCCTAATGTCGCAGCCAAGAGCAGGGACCGATCGTCGGACCGTAGCTCGCGAACGCTCAAGGAATCGGGCACGCGTTAAGCCTAGGGCTAACGTCGGCCCTAGCTCGCCGGGTTGATGGTGAGCAGCGGACCCTCTTCCTCTGAGGGGGCTTCAAAGTGATCGAAGTACGCAGCCGCCACGTCTGGGGCGATGGTGAAGTCGTCGCCGTGCTCGCGGCGGCGGTCTGCGACGCGGGCGAGGCACGTGATGCGATCGGTGGCCAGGTAGATCGTTTCTGGGGTTACCCCGAGTGGCCTCAGCAGAGCTCGCCAGTCGTCGCGCATTCGGCGCGACCAGAAGGAGAAGTCCAGGACGACGTCGCCTCCTTGGCCGACGAGTTCGATCAGTTGCTCACGCAAGTGGGCGTCGATGACCGCGTGCTCCGCCTGGGTCAGGGGCATGTGCCGTAGACCCCGGTTCCACGCCTCTTGGTCGAACGATAGGCGAATCATGCCGGTGTCCTCGAGCGACCGGGCCACCGTCGACTTCCCCGAACCGGCTGGCCCACACATGAACACGACCCTCGTCATGAGTACCAACCTACGACCGTGAACAACACACGCATCCACCGCGGCCAGCGCGGTCGATCCTGCCGGATTGAACGCGTCTCAGGCTCCGGTGACTGGCCGATTCCACTGTTCCCAGTGCGGCGACGAGCGTCCGGGTCTTCAGTTCATGCTGTGACGTCGCCTGCTTGACCCGCACCGAAGCCTCTTCCCCCAGCTGCCGTCGGCGCGTGAAACGTCGGCTGAGTATTTTTGGTGTGCACAGTCATGTCGGTTGGGTGAGGAACGTATACGGGATGTGAATGCTCCAGGGGACGAGGTTTTCCGGCGGTTGTATGACGGCACCTCGCGTCGTGTCTATGCCTATCTGCGGCGGCATGCCGATCCGGATGTGGCCGAGTCGGTGTTGGCTGAGGTCTACGTCCAGGCGTGGCGCCACTTGGCCTCTCTTGACGCCGATCCGATGGGTTGGCTGATTGTCACGGCGAAGCGAGCGCTCGTGGACCAGCATCGTGCGCGGCAGCGCCGCGACCGGCTCGCCGACGCACTGTTTGCGGGTTCTCGTGACAGACGCCACGAGTCGATGGCCAGCCTGGTGGTGAACCGGCAGCTCCTCCTCGATGCTCTGCGTCGCCTCAGCGACGAGGAGCGCGAAGCCCTCCTCCTGGTCGGCTGGGACGGTTTGGACCACACCAGTGCCGCCGCGGTGGCGGGATGTTCAACGCCGGCATTCACGAAGAGGCTCTCACGGGCCCGCCACCGGCTCACCGACCTGATGGAACCATCCACAGCCGCGGCACCCGTGCTGCGACCTGTCCGGGGAAAGGTATGACTGACATGCGCGACATTGAGTCCATTCGGCCCACCGATGAGGCCATCGATGCCGAGTTCGATGCCCAGCGCCGGGAATCGGTGTTCCACGAGGTGCAGGCACGTGCCAGTGTGGTGCCGATCCGCCGCAGCCGCCGCTGGCCGGCGGCGGTCGCTGCCGCGGTAGCGGGCCTGGCTGTGCTGGGGCTTGCGTTCCAGGCGCTGGTGACCCTCAATGGCCACTCCGTTGCCGACCCGCCAGTGGCTGGGGTGACTGGCAGTAGTTCACCGACGCTGGCCACACCCCGCAACCTGCCGTCACCTCGATACGTTTCGGCCGTAGCGATGCTGGGGCCGGTGGCCGTCGCGGCCGCCGCTGCGCCCGTGGGAGAGCCCGACGCGTTCCTGCACGTGGTCAGGGTGGAGGAGCAACACAGCGTCGCTGGCCAGGGCTCATCTCAGCAGCCGATGCCAGTCGACTCGGGCGTCACCTACTTCGATGACTACATCGACCGTGACGGCTGGCTGTGGAGCCGGCGCACCGGTGACCAGCAGTTCTGGTTGCTCACCGGACAAGACCAATCAACGATCACATCCCTGCCCACGGCCCCGGACGCCCTGGATGCCGCACTCAGATCAGGCACCGGCAACAACAGCGCAGATGAGCGGGTGTTCAAGGGGATCCACGAGATCCTGCTCACCGAGACCGCGCCCCCGGAGCTGCGTGCAGCCGCGATCACCGTCCTGCAGCGCATCGCGGAACACCCCCA
>NZ_JBUZNN010000009.1:0-104706 GCF_055326235.1 Tessaracoccus yangjingae
GAGGATTCTGAAGGTCTGGCGGGCGACGTATCGTTTGAGGCAGCGGCGGATCTCTCGCTTGGTTCGGCCTTCAGCGGTGCGGCGTTCGATGTAGGCCTTGGTGGCTGGGTCGTTGCGTTGTCTGCAGAGGATGATGGTGTGGATGGCCTGGTTGAGGTGGCGGTCGCCGGAGCGGTTAAGGCGGTGTCTGGTCTGTTGTGTGCCGCTGGTGGCCGGGATGGGGGCGGTTCCGGAGAGCATCGCGAATGCGGCCTCGGAGTGGACGCGTCCGGGATGGGACCACACCAGCAGCAGGCTCGCCGCGACGATCGGTCCGACGCCGTTGAGGTCGAGCAGGTCAGGGCGCCACTTCCTGACGATGTCGAGGATCTGCCGTTGCAGGGCCTTGGCGTAGAGCCGCAGCGACCGGGCCCGCTGTGCGAGTTCCTTCAGTACCGGCATCAGGATCCCGGTCAGGGGGTCGTCATTGGTGTGGGGTCGTAGTTTCAGGGCCTGGGTGACCATCGGGGCGGTCTTGCGGCCGGTGAACCGTGACCGGAGCTCGTCGGGGGCGGTGAGCACCATCGAGCGGAGTTGGCGTTCGGTGTCGGTGGCCTGCGTGATCGTCAGGTGTCTGCTGGTGACAAGGACCTGGAGCGCGGCACGGTCACCGGTGACCGCCCGCGGGGTGGACAGGGAGTCCCGGCCCAACGCGTCCCGGGCTGCCCGGACCGCGTCGATGGAGTCGGACTTTGCGCCGTTGCGGCGCTTGATCCGCTCTGGTCGGTCGACCTCGACCACCAGTTCGCCGGCCAGGGCGCGGGTCAGGCCGATGCCGTGGCTGTTGGTGCCCTCGATGGCCCACCCGCGCCGGCCGGGACGGGTGTGGGCCCAGTCGATGAGCTGCTGATAGCCGGCCGGGTCGGCCGGGGTCTTGATCGTGTCGAGCACCCCGCCGGTGACCGCGTCAACGGCCGCGGCGACGTGGAACTGCTCGTGGGTGTCGACCCCGATCACGAGGTCGACAAGCTCGCGGAGATTCTTCACACTGGACATGCGTCCCCTTCCATGGACGTCAACCATCGGGTTCCGATCCGGGCAGGGACTAGGCACAACTGTGATGGGACACAACCGGCGCTGCTGACGCTGGTTGGTCAAGCTCCTGAATCAGGCCACTGGTTTCTGCTCGGGTCGGGGTCGACGCTCACGCCGGACATGTCCTGACCAAGGCACCCGGAGGGCCAGCTTCGAGGAGAGTCACGACGCGACCGTCGATCCCAACAACACCACCAATGAGGTGGTGACACCAGACTCACAGCTTCGAGGCTCGTCGCTTCGCTCCTCGCACCTCAGCCAGCGAGTACGGCTCGTCGCTGCGCTCCTTGCGGCCCGGCTCAACCAGCTGTCGGGGGGAGGGCCGGCCTACAGGTCGGCGACGGCGAGCTCGATAGCCCGACGCGCGGCGAGGGAGTCGGCCCGGGTCAGGGCACGGAAGGCGTCGGCGACCTCGCCTGGCAGGTCGAAGTCCGGGCTGACCAACCACTGGACCTGGAGGCCGTCCCAGACGGCGGCCATCTGCCGGGCGAACTGCTCAGGCTCGATGTCCGGATGAGCCCGGCCCTCCTGCTGGAGACTCACCAGCAACTCCCCCCAGGTGCGGCGGACCATAGCGGCGCGGGCCATGAACCACTCGTGGGCGGGGTGCCCCGGCGCGCTGGCGTTGGCGGACTGGACGGTGAAGAGCCGGACCCGGTTGCGGTGCCCCCTGTCGGCGGCGGCCAACGCGCGGATCCCTTCAGCGGGGTCCCCCGTGCGTCTCAACTGTTCGCTCGCGCTGTCGAGGTCGGCCTGCTCGAGGGCGGCCACGAACAGGTGGTCCCGCGTGGGGCAGTGGTAGAGGACCGTGGCCTCCGGCAGCCCGGACAGCTCGACCACGTCGGCGACGGCCACGTTCTCATGCCCCTTGTCGTTGACGAGCGCGAGGGCGGCGCGGCCGATCTGCTCGCGCCGTTTACGTGTCTTGGCGTAGGGACCTCGTTTCCGAGGGGCGGTGGTGTCGGTCACGCTCCCACTGTCACCCAAAACAAGGCTTGGCGCAACCTTTGGGCGCACTGGGCCCAGAGTCCAGTCGTTGACCCGGACTGAAAAGCATGCTTTCCTTGGTTTTGGGACACGAGGCCCACGCCGCTCAAGGAGGAGCACACACCCATGACCACCCCCGAATCGCCGGCCGTCGAGGCCGAAGCCCCCATGACGGAGGAGCCGTCCAGCCCGGGCACGTCCGCCCGGTACTCGGGCGGGCGCCCGTACCGCAAATACCTGCTCTGGTACGGCCTCGCCACCGCGGGCATCGTCGCGCTCTGGGGCGCCGCTGCCGGGGTGATCCTGCCCAACCACATCCAGGGCATCGCCTTCCGCGAGTGGTTCACGGGGCTCGACGCCGCCGTCGACCTGGTGGCACTGAACAACCTCAAGGCCCAGGTCGACGCCGGGGCGGTGCAGCCCACCGCCGAGCAGACCCGGCTCCTGGGCATCCTCGCCGGCTTCGATGCCGCCCGCGCCCAGAGCCTGGCGCTGGTCAGCGCCATCGGCGTCTTCGTCACCATGTTCATCCAGCCCATCACCGGCGTGCTGTCGGACCGCACCCGGTCCGGCTGGGGGCGCAGGGCGCCGTGGATCCTCGGCGGGGCCGTGATCGGCTCGGGCCTGCTGGTGGGTCTGCGGTACGCGAACTCGATCCTGCTCGTCGCCGTCTTCTGGGCGCTGGCGCAGCTGGTGGTCAACATCGCCCAGGGGCCGCTCAACACCACCGTCGCGGACCGCGTCCGGGAGGACAAGCTCGGGGGCGCCTCGGCGATCACGGGCCTGGGCAGCATGGTGGGCGGCGTGTTCGGCGGCGTCCTGGCCGGCGTCCTGTTCGGCTCGATTGGGCTGGACGTCTACTACGTGTTCGCCGGGGTGATGCTCGCGTTGTGCCTGGCATTCGTCTTCATGGCGCCCGACCGTTCCTCCCGGGGGCTGGAGGTCGCCCCCATGCGCTGGGGCGGGTTCTTCGCGTCGTTCCTGATCCCGCTGCGCGATGCCGACTACCGCTGGGTCTGGCTCGCCAAGATCGTGATGATGTTCGGCTACGCCGTGTCGACGGCGTTCGGCTTCTTCATGATGCAGAGCTACATCCGCCCGGCGCTTAGCGCGGCCGAGGCCACCCAGCTGGCCCCGCTCCTCGGCCTCGTCGCCCTCCCGGGCATGGTGGTGTCGATGCTCGTGTGCGGCCGCTGGTCGGACCGCATCCAGCGCCGCAAGCCGTTCGTGTTCTGGACCTCGGTGCTGATGGCGGCCTCGTTCCTCCTGCCGCTGTTCTGGCCCTCGCTGCCCGCCTTGTTCATCCAGGCTGTGATCAGCGGGATCGCGCTGGGTGGGTACATGGTGGTGGACCAGGCGCTGTTCATCGACGTCATCCAGGACAAGCGCACGGCCGGGCGGGATCTCGGCATGAGCGCCCTCGGCGGCAACCTCGGCCAGGCGCTCGGCCCCCTGCTCGCCGGGCAGCTCGTCGCCTTCACGGGCGGTTACTCCGGGGTCTGGATCATGGGCGCGGTGATCGTCACGATCGCCGCCGTGGCCATCCTTCCCGTCAAGCGCGCCCGGTAGAGCCGGGATCCACCACACCATCTTCCGCAACGAGACGAAGGCAGACCCATGACCGACTCCCTCCTCGCCGACAGGGCGATCCCCGCCGGAGAGCCCAGCCGCTCGTCGCTCCGCCCCGACGCGGACGCAGGCCTCCCGGACACCTGGCAGCTCGACGTTCCTGGGTTCGAGGCGCCCTATGTCGACGTCGACGAGGCACGTGCCCTCCCCGTGCCGCACCGGTACGTCCACGGGGGGTTCGCCGGCACCGACACGCGCTTCTCCTTCTATTTCCCGCCGGCCGAGGGCTACCAGGTGCGGTTCTTCCAGCACGTGACGCCCGTGCCGCAGAGCGAGAACCTCGCCCCGCTCGCCACGGGCGAGGAGGACAAGATCACCTTCGCCCTCACGAGCGGCGGCTACCTCGTCGAGACCAACGGCGGCGGGCCGGACGCGGCCAATCCCTTCTCCGGGATGGATCCGACGATCGGCGCCTACCGTGCCAACGCGGCCGCGGCGCAGTTCTCCCGTGAGGTCGCCCGCGCGATCTACGGCGATCACCGGCCCTACGGCTATCTGTACGGCGGCAGCGGTGGCGGGTTCCGCACCATCGGCGCGGCCGAGAACACGTCGGGCGTGTGGGACGGCTTCGTGCCCTACGTCATCGGCAGCCCCATGGCGATGCCCAACGTGTTCTGCGTGAGGATGCACGCCCAGCGCGTCCTCCGCGACGTGCTCCCCGGCATCGCCGACGCCTACGACGTGGGCGGTGACCCGTCGTCGCTGACCCTGAACGCCGAGCAGCGGGCCGCCTTCGAGGAGGTCACCCGCATGGGCTTCCCGGTGCGCTCGTGGTTCGGCTGGCGCACGATGGGCATGCACGGCTTCAGCGCGCTCTACCCCGGGGTGCTCGCCGCCGATCCCTCGTATCCCGACGACTTCTGGACGCAGCCCGGCTACCTCGGCGCGGATCCGGAGTCCGGCGTCCACGCCGACCGGGTGGTGCACGAGGCCATGATCGTGGGCCTGGGGTCGGGTGAGGCCGGCCTGGATGCCGCCGGCGCCGGGGGCGTCGACGAGTCGTTCCGGAACGCGGGCGGGGTGGTCGCGGCTCCGGTGGAGCTTCGGCTCGACCCGCCCCCATCGGGGTGGATGCTGGGTGCCGAGCTGCGCGTCACGGGCGGCGCGGCGGCGGGGCAGACCCTCCGCGTGGAGTCGGTCGACGGGGACGTCGTGCACCTCGAGCCGGGACAGGCCGCGACCGCCGCGCTGCTCGCTGCGGGCAACCCCGTCGTCCTGGACAACTCCAACTTCCTCGCCGCCCAGACCTACCACCGGCACCAGGTGCCGGGGTCCGAGTACGAGGTGTGGGACCAGTTCCGCGACGAGTCGGGCTCGGCGATCTACCCGCAGCGCCAGATGCTGCTGGGCCCCCTGTTCACGGCCAGCGCGTCGGGGACCGTGCCTACCGGGGCGGTGACCGGCAAGATGATCGTCGTAGCCTGCCTCCTCGACAGGGAGGCCTTCCCCTGGCAGGCCGACTGGTACCGGCGCCGCGTCGACGAGCACGCCGGCGGCGACGCGAGCCACCGGTTCCGCCTGTGGTTCATGGACAACGCGACGCACGGAGACTCCGAGGGCCAGGAGGAGCGGACGCACACCGTCTCCTACGTCGGCGCCCTGCATGCGGCGCTGCGCCAGCTCGCCGCCTGGGTGGAGGACGGGGTGGAGCCGGCGCGGACCACGTCGTACACCGTCTCAGACGGCCAGGTGGCCATTCCTGCGGCCGCGAGCGAGCGTGCGGGGGTCCAACCGGTGGTGGAGGTGCTGGTCAACGGCGCCCAAGTGGCTCGGGTGCGCGCTGGTGAGGTGGTCGACGTCGTGGTCGCGGCCGAGTTGCCGTCGGGAGGCCTCCCCCTCCGCGAGCTCGCCCTCGACCTTGCCGGCGTCGGGGACTTCGGCCAGACCCGGGAGCTGGACGGCGGCACCTCGAGGGTGGAGGCGTTCTCCACGAGCTTCGACCGGCCGGGCACCTACTTCGTCGCGGCCAGGGTCACCAGTCAGGATCCCGCGGATCGCGGCACCTCCGTGGGGCGGGTGCACAACATCGCCCGGGCGAGGGTGATCGCCGACTGACACCCCAGCCCGCGGGCGAGGCCGGGGTGCCGCCCCTCCGCTGGCTGAGGTGCCGCGCAGCGGCCTCGAAGCCTAAGAAACGTGCGTTGACAAGGGAACTTGGCCCCCATTGTGTGTGGTCGGGTGGGGCGGTGGGTGGTGGGGGCCGGGCCGCCCATACTTCCGGCGGTGGCGCTTCGCGCCTGCGCCGTCAGCAACGCCCACCCAACCTGCCCCGGCCCCCACCACCCACCGCCCTGCTGTACCCACCGCCCCTGCCTCCCCCCATCGCCCACCTCCCTGCTGTCCCAGCCGCCCCTGTGCCCCTACCAGCTGGCTGAGGTGCCGCGTAGCGGCCTCGAAGCCTAGAAAACGGGAGCTGACAAGGAACGTTTCTCATCTCAGGCTTCGAGGCTCGTCGCTGACGCTCCTCACACCTCAGTCAGCCAGCGGTAGTCCCGCTGGTTGAGCCGGGCCGTGAGGAGCGAAGCGACGCGCGCCCGCGTCGAAACCAACGTGAGTTCACCAGCGAGTTGCTCCCGGCCATCCAACCGAGTTATGCGGCTAACTGGTCAAGTTAAGCGCCTTCGGCGCTGGGATCTGGACTGGCCTCACAAGATCGCTGGGGGCTAGGTTGGTGAAGTCTAGTCCCGTGACTACGGACAGTCCATGGTCTGCGCAGAAGTGTTCCGTGGCACAATGAATCATTTGGTATGCAATCGTCGTCGCGTCGCCGCAGTCCGGAACTGCCGAGGACCAGAAGGCCAGCAGGATATCTCGATCATCAGGGATGAGTTCGTGATCATCGTGTTCTTCCGATGGCTCTCGATTAACTACATGAATGTTGAGACTTCGGATGGTCGACAGATTGTCCAGAATTTCTGACGCGGGCTGGTCAATCATGCGGCTGAGTAGATCAAGGCTTATGTGCACCCCGTCAGGCAACTCTGCTGGGCAGCCGAAAGCCAGCAACCCGCACACAGCCAACCGCTCACCCTCCGTCATCCGGCCTAGTGCTTCATAGAACGACTCAGCCACACGGCGGACTTCTCGGCGCTTCCGCCGTTCCCGCTGACTACGGTCCTTGACGCCTAGCGCCTTGAAGAGTTCGTCGACATTCTGCGGAAAGGCAGGAGCAAGTTCACGCGGGCCGAGCTTCTCGATGATTGCCGAGGCCAGCCCCCGTGGCTGCATAGATTCGGCCCGAAGGTAGCTTATGGTGGGGAGCAGGCCAGGAATCTCTGTGTCGTCGAATCTGACTGGGAGAATATACTCCGCGCGATCGTTCATCGCCCGCGCCTGGGCGCTCCGTCGTTCGACAGAGGTCCAAGCCTTCTTGGCATAATCGCCGGAGACAAACATCACGCAGTACTCGCTGGCCTGCCGATAGACCCAGTCAAAATGCTCTACAAGATTCTTCCCCCAAAGCTGGGCAGCCTCATAGTCGTCGTAGAACACTTTGACGCCAGCATCGCGCAGCAACGAGGCGGTGGCCTCAACATACTCCCTTTGTTCTCCAGCGAACGAAAGAGCAACGTCGTACTTCTTGTCATCTGGCGGCACTCGGCCACCATAGCTGGTGCCCGGTCCACCTCCGAGTAGGCAGATTCCTACCTTGCGAGGTTGGCCGGACTCGTGGGTCCGCCTGTCCACCAGGGGATGATGTCATGCGCCTCACAGGCGGCGGGGGTGGCGGTGCGGCCGGGAAACACGCATCCTTGGTCGCGTTGGGTGATCGCGGCGCGGAGGGCGGGGGTGAAGTGGCGGTGGGTGCGGCCGCCGTCGAGGGTGCGGGATGCGGTGCCCAGGACCATGGGGGTCAGGCGTGCGTCGCAGGCCATCTTTCCTTCTGCACCGGCCGACAGCCCGTCGATCCCGCCCACACCAAGCGTCGTCACCTGCCCGAGGCCCGTAACCAGCGTGTTGTAGTCCAGGGTGATGTGGACGCGCCGGCGGCGTCCCACAGCGCAGCGAGATACCGCTGCCCCAGGTCCATCACCGTCTCGCTCATGTGAACTATTCTGTCAACGACCACCGACAGGAACAGGCCCGGAAAGCCCTCCCAGCAAGAAATTCTTCGGGCAATTTCTGGCCGTCCAGACGAGCATCCAGGAAACCGTTGGCTACGCCGTCGGGAGACGTGAATAACCTTGTCAGACGGCCTCGCTACCCGCCTGTGGCGCAGGATGCTCCCGCCTCAGAGTGCCCGCCGCAGCCCCCGCAGCCGCACTGCCACCCAGGCGAGGCCGAAGGAGCCGACGAGCCCGCCGGCCGCGACCGCCAGCGCCTTCACCTCCGCGGGTGCCGCGACCGGTCTGAGGAGTACGGCCAGCGCGAGCAGCGGAATCCCCTGAAGCAGGAACGCCGCGTAGCTGAGCCGCGACAACGCCGTGTCGCCGCGCCAGCACCGGCCCATGGTCCGTTGCGCGACGCCGACGAGCCACACCGGACCGCAGACCACCAACAGCGCCTCCACCACCGCAAAGGCGGCTGCCCACGGGCCGGGCCCCCCGAGCAACGCGGGAATCCGCCCCGCCATCCCTGCCGAGACCACCAACAGCGTCATCGCAGCCAACGCCGCGACCGTGACGGTTCGGCACCGCCTCGCCAGTCCCACCGGGACGCCGTCGAGCCACGATCCGTCGGCAGACCCACCCGACGACGCCACACCCACCGCGAACGCGGCCAGGCATGCCGGCCACTCCCAGAAGTTCCGGCCACTCCCAGAAGTTGAGGTCGCTCGGGCCGGCCTCCGACCCGTAGCTGTACTGCAGCCGCACCGCCCACGAGGCGGCGGCGACGGCGGCCGCGAGCGTGAGCAGGTGGGTGAGCGTGACCGGGCGCGCCGACGCGGGGTCGCGGCCGGTCAGCCGCACCAGCGCCGCGTACGCGAGCGAGAAGATCAGCAGGACGCCGACGAACCACGCCGGTCCGGTGTCGAGCCGGCCGGTGCCGAGAAACTCCTCCGCCCAGGTGACGGTGTCGCGGCCGATCGAGCGGCGCATGAGGTAGGTGAGGGTGGGCTGAAGCAGGAGCACGAAGACGGCGAACGGGATCCCCAGCCGCATGAGCCTGTCGCGCGCGAAGCCTGCCGGGCCGCGCCGGGCCATCGACGGCGCGGCCACGAGCCCGGAGACCAGGAACAGCAGAGGCATCATCACCAGGCCGAGTGGCACGACCAGCACGAACAGGACGGCCTCCGTCGCAAGGCTCAGGGTCACTTCGCGGAACTCGCTGTACGTCCACACCTCGACCGTGCCGGCGTAGCTGAGGACGCCGTGGATGACGATGACCAGGCAGATCAGCAGGGTCTTGAGGGTGTCGAGCCAGGCGCGACGACCCGTCGAGGGTGCGGCCTCCATGGATCAGAGTGTCCCGCCGTCGTCCCCGGCTGACAAGGAGCGGCGGCTGCCGGGCAGTCTCGCGTGGGTCGCGTGCCGCGCCCTCCGCGGGCCGAGGTGTCGCGTAGCAGCCTCGAAGGCTCAGAAACTTGAGCTGACAAGGAACGTTCTCGAGGCTTCGAGGCTCGTCGCTTCGCTCCTCGCACCTCAGCCAGCGGGGTGGGATCGTCGCTTCGCTCCTCGCACTCAGCCAGCGGGGAGGGATCATCGTCGCTTCGCTCCTCGCACCTCAGCGTCCGGGGCCGCGGGTGTCCCTTGTGGCGCAAGGAGGAGCGTTCCTACAAGTCAGCCAGCGGTGGTGGGATCGTCGCTTCGCTCCCCACCTCAGCCAGCAGGGTGGGCTGCCGTTGCTGCCTCGTCGGAGACCGCCCAGGAGTATCGTGGAATGAGTTCCTGGAGGGCATCATGAGCACCACGACTCACCCCACAACCGCGCCCACCCAAGGTCCCAGCGCCCGCGAGGCCCGCACAGTTGCGGAGGCGGCACGACAGACCGAGTGGACGAAGCCCAGCTTCGGCAAGGAGCTGTTCCTCGGCAGACTGCGGCTGGACCTCATCGAGCCCTGGCCCACGCCCAGCCCGGCGGCCAGGGCCAAGGGGGAGAACTACCTGACCCGCGTCGAGGAGGCGTGCCGCCGGATCGACGGCGCCCGGATCGAGCGGGAGGCGATGATTCCCGACGAGACCTTCGCCGACCTGGCCCGGATCGGGGCGTTCGGGATGAAGGTGCCCGAGTCGCACGGCGGCCAGGGGCTCACCCAGTACTACTTCAACAAGGCGCTGATGCTGATCGGCTCGGCCAACCCCGCGGTCTCCGCGATGCTGTCGGCCCACCAGTCCATCGGCGTGCCGCAGCCGGTGAAGATGTTCGGCACCGCGGCACAGCAGGAGGCATACCTCCCGCGCGTGGCCGCCGGTGAGGTGTCGGCGTTCCTGCTCACCGAGCCAGACGTCGGATCCGATCCCGCGCGCCTCGCCACCACGGCCACGCCCGACGGCGATTCCTACGTCCTCGACGGGCTGAAGCTGTGGGCCACCAACGGCACCATCGCCGGCCTGTTCGTCGTGCTCGCCCGCGTCCCGGCCACCGCCGGCGGCAGGGGAGGGATCACCGCGTTCGTCGTGGAGGCGGACTCGCCCGGTATCACGGTCGAGCGGCGCAACACCTTCGTCGGCCTGCGCGGCATCGAGAACGCCCTCATCCGGTTCCACCAGGTGCGGGTGCCTGCGGCCAACGTCCTGGGCGACGCCGGCAAGGGGCTGAAGATCGCCCTGGCCACCCTCAACACCGGCCGGCTGTCGCTGCCCGCGATGTGCGTGGGCGCGTCGAAGTGGTCGCTGCACGTGGCCCGCGGCTGGGCTGCGGAGCGGGTGCAGTGGGGCCGACGCGTGGGGGACCACGAGGCCATCGCCACCCGGATCGCGTTCATCGCGGCCACCACCTACGGCATGGAGTCGATGCTTGACCTGGCGAGCATGCTGGCCGACGACGACGCCAACGACATCCGCATCGAGGCGGCGCTGGTCAAGCTCTACGCCTCCGAGATGGCGTGGCGGATCATCGACGACCTGGTCCAGATCCGCGGTGGCCGCGGCTACGAGACCGCCGAGTCGCTGGCCGCCCGAGGCGAGCGCCCCGCGGAGGTCGAGCAGCTCATGCGCGACATCCGCATCAACCGCATCTTCGAGGGATCCACGGAGATCATGCACCTCCTCATCGCGCGCGAGGCTGTCGACGTGCACCTCGAGGTGGCCGGCGAGATCATCGACCCCGACGCGACGACGCGCGCCCGCGCCGAGGCGGTGGCGAGGGCCTCCGCCTTCTACGCCAAGTGGCTGCCGATGCTCGCCGTCGGTGCGGGCACCGTGCCCGGGGCGTACCGGGAGCACGGGCCGCTGGCCGAGCACCTACGGTACGTGGAGCGGGCGGCCAGGCGCCTCGCCAGGTCGATCTTCGCGGGGATGGCCCGCTGGCAGGGCCGGTTGGAGCATCGGCAGGCGTACCTGGGCCGGATCGTCGACATCGGCGCCGAGCTGTTCGCCATGTCCGCCGCGTGCGTGCGGGCGACGGCGGAGCGGGAGACCAGTCCCGAGGGGGTGGAACTCGCGGCGGCGTTCTGTGAGCAGTCCAGAGTGAGGGTCGATGCGCTGTTCGGGGCGCTGTGGCACAACTCCGACCGCAGCGACCGGCACCTCGCGCGCCGGGTGCTCGACGGGCATCGTGCGCGGCTGGAGGACGGGGTTCTGCACGTCGCCGACGACCTGCCGTGGGTCGCGGCGTGGGAGCCGGGACCCGCGACGGTGGAGGACGTCCGTCGCCGGATCCCGCGCGTGACCTGACCGGCCGGAACGGTCATCTTCTACCGGTCGTAGTGGAAGAATTCGCCTTATGGACATGGATACGTTCCGCGGTCCCGATGCCCCTGTCGCCGTCGAGGGCGCCGAACGACCGGACGTGTCGCGTGCTCTCTGGCTGGTGAAGTGGCTCCTGGCCTTCCCGCACTACATCGCGCTCGCCTTTCTCGCCATCGGCGCCGTGTTCGCCTGGCTCTGGGCGTTGATCGCGATCCTCATCACCGGGCAGTACCCCCGCGCCGCGTTCGACTACCTCGTCGGCATGATGCGGTGGGGATGGCGCCTCTCCTACTACCTCTACAACGTCGGCGCCACGGACCGCTACCCGCCGTTCACGCTCGCTGACGTGCCGGACTACCCCGCGCGGCTGGACGTGCGCTACCCCGAGCGGCTCTCCCGCGGGCTGGTGCTGTTGAAGTGGTGGCTGCTGGCCATCCCGCACTACATCATCCTGGCCGTGCTGTTCGGCTTCAGCCGCCCCCACAACAACGAGGCGGGGCAGGTCACCACCGACACCAACTGGCCCGGCCTGGTCCCGATCCTCGTCCTGATCGCGCTCATCATGGTGCTGGTGTCCGGCACTTACCCGCAGCAGGTCTACCGGGTGGCCATGGGGTTCAGCCGGTGGCAGCTGCGCGTGACGGCCTACACGCTCCTCATGACGGACGACTACCCGCCATTCCGGCTGGACCAGGGCCCCTACGAGCCTGGCGGCCCACGGCTGATGCCGCTGCCGCCCACCTGGGACGATGGTTGGCCCACCGACGACGCCCCGCCGTCGGCCCAGCCCCCGTTCCCGCCGCCGACACCTCCGACCCAGCCTCCGCCGTCGGCGCAGCCCCCGTCCCCGCCACCACCTTCGACCCAGCCTCCGCCATCGACCCAGCAGCCTCCGCCACCGCCGACCGCCTGACCGCCCGAGTCAGCGGGCTGCCATGACGGCGTCGCGCTGCTCGGGCGCGAGGTACTTGACCGCCTCCCGCACGGTCAGCCCCGACGCCCGGGCCGCCCGCGGCAGCAGCCAGTCGAAGACCAGCTCGGGGCGCCGGCGGGCGGTGTCGCGGAGGATCCAGCCGATCGCCTTGCGGATGAAGAACTCCTTCTCCTCCAGCATGGCGTCCGCGAAGCGGGTGAAGCGCGCCCAGTCCCCGCCGCCGGTGCGCAGCGGGATCAGATGGGCGAGCAGCGCGGAGCGCCTGATCCAGAAGTCCCCGTCGGCGGCCCAGCGGTCCAGGACGGGTCCCCACGCGGGATCCGCCTCGGTCAGCGGCCCCACGACGGAGGCGGCCAGCGAGTCCACCAGCGCCCACGTCCGCGACTCCCGCAGCAGCCGTTCCAGCAGGTCCGCGTCCGCCACGCCCAGGAGCCCGCGGTGCGATTCCAGCAGCTCGACGACGGCCGCGCGGCGCTCGTGCACCGGCTCGGCCCACAGGACCTCGACCAGCGCGACGAGCGAGTCGTGGTTCAGCGCGACGCCTGCCATCGCGGCCCTGACCGCGGCGCGCATGGCCGGCACCGAGGCCCCGTAGTGCGTGAGGTCGCTCTTCAGGTACGCCTTCTCTCCCGCGGCCCGCTCGGGGATGGCCCGGGCGCGGAGCTCGCCGTCGATCTCAGCGGCCAGGCCGGCGATCCAGTCCTCAGCCACGGCGGTAGACCGTGAGGGCGTCGTCGCCGACGATCATCAGCCAGGGCCGGTCGTCGCCAAGGCGGATGCCCAGGCGGGCGCCGTCGCCGGGGTCGGACCCGCTGGAGAGGGGAGGGAGGGGCTCGACGGTGCCGCGGCCGGTCTCGTCGATGCGCAGGAGCGCCTGGGTGTCCACGGCGGTGCCGGGCTCCAGCTCGACGATCCCGTTGATCAGGAGGGTGAGCACGCCGTCGGTTCCGGTCGCGGCCTCGATGACGGGGTAGAGCAACGCGTCGGGGTACTCGGCGGCCGTGAGTGGGATCGCGGTCGTCAGTTCGCCGAGCGTCACCGAGATGCTGCCGGGTTCGGTCTCGACGGTGTAGGCGAGTCCCGCCTGGCCGGTGAAGTCCCCGACGGGCGAGATTGCGCCGCTCGACGGGTCCACCGCGACAGGGGCGCCCTCCTCGTCGAAGCCGAAGACGGTCTCGCCGTCGGTGGTCTTCAGCGCGACGAACTCCGCCATGTCCACCTGGCTGAAGGTGCCGTCGGCGGACAGGCGCAGCAGGCCGGGGCGGTCCGGGGTGGTGCTCTGCAGCACGAGGGTGCCGTCCGCCAGCGCCTGCGGGGACTGCCACTGGAAGAACTCGCCTTGGGCGAGGTGCTCCTCGGGGAGCGGGGCGTCGCCGAGGTAGCCGCCCGTCTCGTCGTAGTGGGCCAGGCGGAAGTTGGCTGCGTCGAGGATCCACCAGGTGCCGTCGGGCAGCTGGGTGCCGTAGCTGGGGCCCCACTCGAGGCCCTCGCCGTCGCCGCCGAGGGAGGTGCCCAGCTGGTCGTCGGCCTCCCCGTACGGGAGGCTGAGGAGTTCCGACCAGTCGGGGCCGAGTTCGCCCGGGGCCTCGAGCAGGACGGGCTCGCCCGCGGTGAAGTCGAGGAGGGACTCCGAAGGGGTGGGGCTCGGCTGTGTGGTCGCGGGGCTGGGGGATGCCGGTTGCGAGGCCGACCCGCTCGCCGTGGGCGTGGGGGAGGGAGGGCCGGGTGCGCAGCCGGCGACGCCCAGCGCGACGGCCAAGGCTCCGACAAGGGAAGATGCGGGGCGGATCATCAACGAACCTCCTCCGCCCCACGATAGCCCGGCCCGGGGGCCAGGGCCGTCTGCATCTTCCTACCTATGCAGCGGCATCTGCATATATCCACAGATGCCGCTACATGGGTAGAAAGATGCAGAGCCCTGGCCCGCCCGGCCCGCACGCCTACGATTGGGCGATGACCCGGGCCCACTTCACCGTCGAACTCCCGGCCGCATGCCCGCCTGATGAGGCGCTGCGTCGCGTGCTCGACCTGCGTGCGCACAACCGGCTCATCCCCCTGACCAGGGTGAGCCCCGCGGTGTCGGCGGACGAGTTGGCGGTGGGGTCGCGGTTCGTGGGGCGTACGGCGGTGGGCAGGTTCGGGTTCGACGACCCGATGCGCCTCGAGTCGCTGACGTTCGAGCCCGCAGACGCGACCATCGTGAAGCTGGGTCGCGTCATCAGGGGTGACGTGCGCGTCACAGCCACGCCGTCGGCGACGGGAAGCGTCGTCCGCTGGGAGCAGTCGGTGCACCTGCCTTGGCTGCCGGGCTTCCTCCAGCCGACGGCGGCGCTGGTCCTGCGCGCCGGCTACCGGCGGGTGCTGTCGCTGCTGCTCGCAGCCTCCGACGCTGGGTGAGCCGGTCGGGCGCGCAGCGCCGCCGACCTCGTCACAGCCTCCGGTAGGCCGGATCGTCGACTCGTGGGAGAGTCCACGGACCATCCCGGGTGGGTTTCGACGCGGGCGTGCGTCGCTTCGCTCCTTCGGCCCGGCTCAACCAGCGGTGAGGGGACGCGACGTGTCCGCGGAGCGGTGGATGAGGGGGACCGGTCGCGGTGGGTCGGGCGTTGGGCGAGGCACGCCGGCGGTTTTGGGCGTGCCGAGGGCGCCCATGGGCGAGGCCGGTCCCCCTCAGCCGCCGCGGAACCCAACCGACACCCCTAGCCAGCGTAGGTTTCGACACGGTCACGCGTCGCTTCGCTCCTTCGGCCCGGCTCAACCAGCAGAAATGGGCGGCCCGGCTCAACCTGCGGAAAGAGGCGGCCCGGCTCAGCCGGCGGGTGGGGTCAGCGCGACAACTCCGCCAGCATGCCCGGGAAGATGTCCCTCGCCGCGTTGCGGCCCAGGAAGATGTCCAGGTGGCCGTACCCCGGCACAACGTGCAGCGCGTGCCTCCCCGGCTCAATCCCCTCCAACCACCGGTAGGTGCGCTCCTGGCTCTCGGGAAGGAAGCAGCGGTTGTCGCGCCCGGCGTACAGCACCCACCGGGCATCCGTCTGCGGCGCGCTCACGCCGTAGTCCTCCGGGAGCCCCTCCCGCCGCGACACCGACACCAGGTGACCCGCCCTCACGCAGGCGTCCATCTGGGCGAAGAAGCTCATCGGCACCTTCCCGAACTCGCCCCGGATCCACTCGTGCACGTCCGGGCCGAGGTTCGAGTGCGACCACAGCGCCGGACGCCCCGCCCCGTAGGTGAAGCTCACCTGCCGGCAGACGGCGTTGTCGCACTCGCGGTGCGTCGCGTTCACCGCGGCCCTCGCAGCCCGCGCGAACAGCGAGTCCGGCTCGTCCCCCCACGCCGGGTTGAGGTAGGGACTGAGCGACTGGATCAGCGGCCGGAGCCGTCGGATCTTGAACACCGACACCGCCGGGATCACCGGGTGCAGCGACACGGCGTTCGACACGATCGTCGTCACCTGCGGCAGCAGCCCCGCCGCGGCCGCCATCGCGAACGACGTCGAGCCCTGGCAGTGGATGATCGCCTTCATCGACGGCGACCCGGACACCTCGCTCACGTACCGCACCGCGGCGGGATGGTCCCAGGCGGCCGCGTCGTCGAGGGTCCAGGCGACGGGGTCGAGGTCGATGGAGGCCCGCCAGTTGAGCAGCCATACGTCCCAGCCGTCGTCGATCAGCGCGTCCACCAGGGTCCGCGACACGGGGGGCCTGAAGATCTCCCCGCGCACCCCGGCGCCGTGGACCAGAATCACCGGCTCCCGCGTGGGCTCGTGCCGTCCGCGGATGCGCAGCAGGGTGAGCGGGTGCCCGTCAAGGGCGGCGATCACGTGCAGGGTGACCCGGTGATCGGTGCGCGTGGTGGGCCGGGTGGGCGCCTCGGCGGTCATCGGTCCTCCCTCTGGATGGGCCTGTTGGTGTGGGTGAGCGTGCGGGCGACGTGCGTGCCGCTGGTGGGCCGGGTGGGCGCCTCGGCGGTCATCGGTCCTCCTTCCTGACGGGCCCGTAGGTGTCGGTCAGCGTGCGGGCGAAGTGCGAGCCGAACCGGCCGAGCGAGCGCAACGGGGTGCGGCCGTCGGCCCGGAACGTGGTGAGCTGGCGGGCGAAGTCGCGCGGCAGGATCCGCAGCAGCCCCGCGCCCAGGACCGGCCCGTCGCCGCCGGGCGGCACGTGCCCCTTGAGGAGCGTGATGTACAGGGTGGAGGTGTCGCGCCAGATGTCCAGGCCGGGGTCGTTGCGCACCGTCTTGAACCCGTACATCGTCACCGGCGCACCGGCGAGGTCGCGGAACCACAGCCGGTACCTCATCTCCCGCGTAGCCGCGAACTCGGTGGCCACGAACAGGTTGAAGAACCCGCGCTCCACGGGGAGCTTGCCGCCGAGCTCCTCGCACCTCACGTACCCCTCCGCGACACCCGGGTGCAGGTCGTCGGCCAGGAACCGCTCCACGTCCGGCACGGTGATGGTGAGCTCGAACATGAACCGCTGGTTCACCAGCCGCGCCCGCTTCCAGCCGACGACGGGGTCCGTCTCGCCGAGCGCCAGGAAGCCCTTCATCTGCTCGGTGAACTCGACGCTGTCACCGTCGAGGGGGGCCGCCGGGGCGGAGCCGGGAAGGTCGTCGTCGAGGTCGTCGGAGCGCCGTCCCCCCGGGGCTGACTCGAGGACCCGCTCCACGATCCGGTCGGCGTTCGCCGCGATCGTCAGGGCCGGGTTGGGGCCGACGGGCCCTGGCATCGCGGCGCCGTCGACGACGAACAGGCCGGGGTGGCCGAACACCTCGCCGTGCGCGTCGACCAGCCCGTCGTGGGGGGAGCGGCCCATGGGCGCGCCGCCCAGCGGGTGCACCGTCACGACGCGGCGGGTCCACCACAGCGGGTTGTCGTGGAAGTCGGCGTTCAGCTTGTCCGACATGGCCCGCATGGTCTCGCGCATCGCGGAGAAGTAGCGCATCGAGGTGGCCGTGGACCAGTCGACGTCGATCTGGCCGTCCTTGAGCACCACGCGCCCGTCCGCGATATCGCGGCCCATGCCCAGCATCGGCAGCGAGCTGGACCCGAGGCGTCCCTGGCCCACGAGCCCCGCCACCTCCGCCGAGATCGTCGACTCGTTCTGGCCCCGCAGGCGGTGCGCCATGATCTCGCGCACCACCTTGGCCGCCCGCTGCATCGACGACGTGACCTGCGCGGTCTCGATCAGCCAGTTGGCGAACTCCGGGAAGCCCGCCTCCTGCACGTAGTACCCGCGGCCCTGCCGAGGGTCGCCGTCGGCCGCATCGGGAACCCGGATCGACGTGGTGATCACCGGGCCGTGGCTGCCGTCGATGAGCCGGGGATTGCCCGAGGCCGTGTCCACGCGGGCGCCCATCGCGAAGGTGAGCAGGTCGCCGTTGCCGCAGAACCGCGACCCCAACGCCCGGCTGAGGCCCGGCAGGTTCACCCGGTTGCGCAGCAGCAGCGTGGTGGTGCCGAGCGCCCCGGCGGCCAGGAAAAGGCGGTCGCAGTGCACCGTGCGGGTCACACGGGTGCGGGGCCCGTTGTCCTCCAGCGGATCGCCGTACTCGGTGTAGCGCACCGAGTAGCCGCCGCCGCTCAGCGGGGCGATGCCGGAGACCTCGCAGTTGGGGCGCACGTCGGCGCCGTGGTGGACGGCCGCGGACAGGTACGTGTGGTCGAGGGTGTTCTTGGCCCCCTCGTTGCAGCCGATGTCGCACTCGCCGCAGAGCCGGCAGCTGAGGCGCGTGGTGCCGTGCAGGTTCCCGTACTCAGGCGGCGGGATCACCTGCTTAATGGCCGGCGCCCCGTGGGGGGTGGCCGAGAAGGAGATCGCCAGCGGCGGGTGCATGACCTCCAGCCCCAACGACTCCGCCGCCTCGCGCAGCGCCCGCGTCTTCGGCAGGTCCGGGTAGGGGGATGGGACCGGATCCAGCATCCGCTCGACGGCGTCGTAGTGCGGCTCCAGGTCCGCCCGCCCGATCGGCCAGTGCTCGTACCCGCCGCCGGGCAGCGGGGCGTCCTGCACGAACCACTTCTCGTCCTTGCGCAGCAGCACGTTGGCGTAGATGAGCGACCCCCCGCCCAGGCCGCTGGAGACGATCGCCTCGAGCTTGCGGAAGGACTTGATGTCGAACAGCCCGAACAGCTCGTCGTCGGGCTCCCAGAACGCCCGGCTCATCTCGTGCGGATTTCGGGCGAAGCTGCCCGGTGGGTATGGGCGACCGCGCTCCAAAAGAACCGTCGCGTGGCCGGCCTCGGCCAGCCGGAAGGCCGTCACGGACCCTCCGAAGCCTGATCCCACCACCACCGCATCCACCCGTTCGACGGGGGCCCGCTCACTCATGGCTCACAGTAACGGCGGGGCGTGGGCCCGCGGAAGGGGCGGTTCCCGGGCCCGATTTCGTCAACCGGCCGGGCAGTTGACCAGGCGGGGCGATGATGGGCCCATGGAGTCCATGCAGTCGGTCTGGTTCGCCACCCACCCCGTGATGAGTGCACCGTCGAGCGCCTTTCCCGAAGGCGGCCGATTCGACACCGTCGTCGCCGGGGCGGGCATCACCGGCCTCACGGTGGCCGTCCTCCTGGCCCGCGCAGGGCAGAAGATCGCCGTCGTCGAGGCGCGGCGGGTGGGCGCGGTGGCCACCGGCAACACCACCGGGAAGGTGTCGCTGCTGCAGGGCAGCACCCTCTCCGGGATCCGGGCGCACCAGGACGACGAGGTCCTGCGGGCCTACGTCGACGGCAACCGCGAGGCTAAGGCGTGGCTGCTTCGGTTCCTCGACGAACGTGAGGTGGACTACCAGCGCCGCACCGCGTTCACCATCGCGGTGCAGGGCGACGGGGTGCGCACCCTGGAGGACGAGCTGCACGCCAGCCGGGCGGCGGGCCTCGACGTGGCCTGGACCACCCAGACCGGCCTGCCGTTCGAGGTGGCCGGCGCGCTCGTCCTGGCGGACCAGGCGCAGATCCATCCCCTCGTCGTCCTCGACGCCCTCGCGGCCGAACTGGTCGCGCACGGCGGGATGGTGGTCGAGGGGGCCCGGGTGACCGACGCCGAGACCGGGTCCGGTGTGCGGATCACCACCACCCTCGGCGAGCTGCAGGCCGACCAGCTCATTCTCGCCACCGGCAGCCCCGTCCTGGACCGCGGCGGCTACTTCGCCAAGCTCGTCCCGCTGCGCTCGTACGCCACGGCCTACTCGGTGCCCGGCTCCATCCCTCAGGGCATGTACCTGGGCGTCGACCACCCCACCCGCTCGCTGCGCACCATCCCGGTCGACGGCGGGGAGCTGCTCATGGTGGGCGGCAACGGTCACGTGGTGGGCCGGACGGACTCCGAGGCGGCCGCCGTCGACGATCTCAGGAGGTGGACCGGCCGCTACTTCCCCGGCGCGAAGATGACGCACGCCTGGTCGGCGCAGGACTACCGGGCGATGGACCGGGTGCCCTATGTGGGGGAGATGCCGCGCGGCGGGGGACGGATCCACGTCGCCACCGGCTACAACAAGTGGGGCATGACCAACGGTGTCGCGGCGGCGCTGAGCCTCAGCGCCCGCCTCCTCGGCGGATCCATGCCATGGGCGGACGTGCTGGCCTCCCGGAAGCCGGGGGCGGCAGCCCTGCTCGGTGCAGTGGCCCCGAATGCGAAGGTGGCGGCCGCGCTGGCCAAGGATTGGGTGCAGGCCGAGCTGCGCGCGGCCCCGGACGAGCCGCCGTCGGAGGGGGAGGGGGTCGTCGGGCGCGGTGCGCGTGGGCTGCCCGAGGCGGTGTCCACAGTCGACGGTGTCACCTGCCGGCTGTCGGGCGTGTGCACCCACCTGGGGGGCGTCGTGCACTGGAACGACGCGGAGAAGTCATGGGATTGCCCGCTGCACGGGTCGCGGTTCGCGCCCGACGGCGCCGTCCTGGAGGGCCCGGCGGTCACGGATCTGCCCCCCGCGCCCGCCGCCGGCTGAAGCCCGTTGGGTGAGCCACCGCGCAGCGCCTCCCGCCGCTGGGTGAGGTGCGGGGAGCGCAGCGACGAGCCTCGAAGCCTAGGAAACGTTCCTTGTCAGCTCACGTTTCTTAGGCTTCGAGGCCGCTTCGCGGCACCTCAGCCAGCGGGTGTGGGGCAGCTCAGCCCAGCGGGTGTGGGGCAGCTCAGCCCGTTGGGTGTGGGGCAGCTCAGCCAGCGGGTGTGGGGCGGTCAGGCGTGCGCGGGCGCCGGTGTCGAAGCCACGGACGAGTGGCGGAGGCGCACCGCCAGCGCCGCCGCGACCACAACGGCGGCCGCGACACCAGCGGCCACACCCGTGATCGTGGACTCGGGCGCGTCGGTGAGGCGTCCCACCGCGATCCAGCTCAGCCCCCAGGCCATGGCCGCGGCGATCGCGAAGCGACCCCCGAAGCTGCGGGCCAGGATGACGCCGAGGGTCGCGGCCACGGCCAGCACCACGACGGCCAGGTACTCGGAGACGGGGGCGGCGGGGTTGACGCCCGAGTCCACGAGGGTCGCGGTGATGTTGGCCGCCGTCGCCACGGACACCCAGCCGAGGTACAGCCCGAAGGAGCCGTCGACGATAAAGCGCTCGGCCCAGGCCGGGCCGCTGCCCTCCGCCGCGGGGATGGCGGTGAGGCGGCGCACCAACTCGCCGAGCACCAGGGCCAACGCGACGATCACCGCGACACTCGCCCACAGCCACCCCACCTGCGTGACCAGGAGCCAGGACGCGTTGAGCACCATCGACGCGGCGGCCAGCCACCCGATGGAGCGGGCGCGGCGGCTCGTCGTGTTGGCGGGCAGCCACTGCCAGATCACGTAGGCGATCAGGCCGGCGTAGATGACGGACCAGATGGAGAACGCGTTGACCGCGGGGGCGATGAGGGTCGCGGTGGCGGACAGGCTGCCGCCGGAGCTCTCCTCGACCCGGGTGCCGATGACGCCGATGCCGAACAGCGTGCCGATGATCATGAACACCGCGCTGGCGGTGACGACCACCTGGCGGACTCGATCGTTGTTGAGCATTGCCCACCCTCTCTGTGACTAACCTTGAACAAAGCTTATACAAACCTTGGTCAATGCGCCAGCCCCTGAAGTCGAAGGCCCGGCGCTATTGGAGTGTCGCGACGCTAAGCGGCACGCATCGCCGCTGGTGAGCCGCTTGTCCCCGGGGCCGCCAGAGGGCGGGCTGGGATACCGCCGTGGGCGCGAGCACACTCCGGAGATGGACACGGCATCCCTGGCCAGGCTGGCCAGCGGCGTCCACGGGACGGTCATCGGCCCCGAGGATGCCGCCTACGACGGCGCCCGGAGCGTCTGGAACGGCGTCATCGACAGGCGGCCGGCGCTGATCGTCGAGTGTGAGGGCGTCGACGACGTGGTCGCGGCCTTGCTCTTCGCCCGCTCGCACGACCTCCACGTCTCGGCCCGCAGCGGCGGGCATCACGTCGCCGGGCTGTCCGTGCTCGACGGCGGGCTGGTCATCGACCTCGGGCGGATGCGGGGCGTCGCCGTCGACCCGGTGTCGCGGCGGGTGCGCGCGGCCGGTGGCGCGCAGATCGGTGACGTCGATGCGGCGACCCAGGCGCACGGGCTGGCCGTGCCCCTGGGAGTCGTGTCCGAGACGGGCGTGGCCGGCCTCACCCTGGCCGGCGGCTACGGCTGGATGCGCCGCAAGCACGGCCTGAGTTGCGACAACGTGGTGGGGATGGACATCGTCACGGCCGACGGCAGGCTCGTCCATGCCGGACCCGACGAGCACCCCGAGCTGTTCTGGGCGTTGCGTGGCGGTGGCTTCGGCCTGGGCGTGGTGACCGCGATCGAGTACCTCGCGCACCCCGTCGGTCCCGACGTCTACCTGCCCTTCCTCACCTTCGCCCTGAGCGAGGGGGAGGCCGTCCTGGGCCGGCTGCGCGAGTTCGCCCGGTCCGCGCCGCCGGAGTTCGGGTGCATCGCCGTCTGCTGGACGTTCCCACCGGCCGAGCCGTTCCCTGAGGACCTGTGGGGACGGGACTTCGTGGGGGTGGCCGGCCCCTACATCGGCGACCCGGCCGAAGGGGAGCGGGTGTGCGGCGAGCTGCGCAACCTCGGCACGGTGCTCACCGACATGGGGTCCGTGGTGCCGTGGCTCGACGCGCAGCGGTTCTTCGACGAGGACTACCCTCGCGGTCGGCGGTACCACTGGAAGTCCGCGCACCTGCGCGACCTCGACCGCGACGCGGCAGCCACGCTCGTCGAGCTGGCTGCGCGCCGCCCGTCGCCGCTGACGTCGCTGGACATCTGGATCAACGGCGGCGCCATTGCGGAGGTGCCCTCAGCCGCCACCCCGATCGCGGACCGCACAGCGCCGTACATGATCGGGATCGAGTCGAACTGGGACGACCCCTCGCAGGACGCGGCCAACGTCGCGTGGGCCCGGGAGACCGCGAAGGCGCTCGAGCCCTTCGGCACCGGCGGCTCCTACCTCAACTTCGACGATCTCAGCGACCCCGCGGCCGCCCACCGCGCCCACGGCGAGAACACCGAACGGCTGGCGGCGGTCAAGGAGCTCTACGACCCCTCCGGGCTGTTCCGGTCACGGGTCCACCGCTGACTCCCTGAGCCGCTTCCCGCGATAAAGAGCCTGGTCGCGGACTCATAGGCGGGGCGCAGCACGCCCACAGAAACCCCACAGGCTCCGCTGGCGGAATGGGTACATCACCGAAACCGCCACCGAGGAGTACCCCCGTGACCACCACCGCCATCCTGTACCTGGCCAACATCGTCGGCATCCTGATCCTGACGCTCGGCCTCTACTTCCCCCGCCACGGCCGCCGCGACCTCGTCGTCGCCTACCTCGGCGTGAACATCGGCATCATGGCGGTCAGCTCCGTCCTGCTCTCCACCGCCGTGGGGGCCGGCCTGGGCCTCGGGCTCTTCGGCGTGCTGTCGATCATCCGGCTCCGCTCCGACGAGCTGGCCCAGCACGAGATCGCCTACTACTTCAGCGCCCTGGCGCTCGGCCTGCTCAGCGGCCTCGGCGCCGAACCGGTGATGGCGCTCAGCCTCATGGCCGTGGTCCTGGTGGGCATGTTCGTCGCCGACCACGGCATGCTGCTGCGCGGCTACAAGCGCGAGGTGGTGGTGGTGGACCGCGCCATCACCGACGAGGCCACGCTCATCGGCTACCTCCAGGACCGCCTCGGCGGCACCGTCAAGCACCTCGCCGTCCAGCGCCTCGACCTCGTCAACGACACCACGACGGTGGACGTCCGCTACCGCGACGCCACCCCCGCCCGCACCCGCCGCGTCGTCCTCACGGACGCCCGATGACCGCCGCGACACTCCCGCTCCGCGGCCTCGCCGCCCGCGAGCCCGTGACCCTCGACGACCTGAACCTGACCGCCGCGCTGCTCACCCGGGTGGACCGCAAGTACGTGCTCACCTCCGCCGAGGCCGACGCCTTCATCCTCGGCCTCCCGCGCGAGGCCCGGGTCCTCGAGATCGACGGCCGCCGCCGGTTCGGCTACCACTCCACCTACTTCGACACTGCGGGCCTCGCCTGCTTCCTCGGCACCGCCCACCGGCGCCGTCGCCGCTACAAGGTCCGCACCCGCCGCTACGTGGACTCCGGCCAGCAGTTCCTCGAGGTGAAGACCCGCCGGGGCGGCTCCACGGTCAAGCACCGGGTGCCGTGGGAGGAGCCGATCCGGCACCTCGACGGCGGCGCCCGCGCCTACGTCGCGGAGGCCCTTGGAGAGGACCGCCTGCGGCTCGACGGGGACCTGGAGCCCGTCCTGGACGTCACCTACACGCGCTCCACCTTCCTCATGCCCGACGGCGCGGCCCGCGCCACCGTCGACACCCACCTGGCCTGGTCCGACCGGCAGACCGGCTGCGAGCGGACGGCAGACGGCCTGGTCATCGTGGAGACTAAGTCCAGCTCCAGCCCGTCTGCTGCGGACCGGGTGCTGTGGGGTCGCGGCCACCGCCCGGTGGCCGTGTCCAAGTACGCCACCGGCCTGGCCACCCTCCGCCCCGAGCTGCCCCACAACCGCTGGCACCGGCTGCTCACCCAGACCGAGCTGACCGCCGCCTGACCTCAACCGCCGGCTGAGGTGCGAGGAGCGAAGCGATGGCCCCTTCCCGCTGGCTGAGGTGCGAGGAGCGAAGCGACGGCCCCTTCCCGCCGGCTGAGGTGCGAGGAGCGAAGCGATGGCCCCTTCCCGCTGGCTGAGGTGCGAGGAGCGAAGCGACGAGCCTCGAAGCCTAGAAAAAGTGACCTGACAACCTGACATGCCCCCACGGCCCGACCCCCGCCCAACCCGACATCCATCAGACACCCTTGGAGATATCACCATGAATCCGAAGAAGCTACTCGCCACCCTGTCCTCGCTCGCTGTGGGCGCGCTGCTCGTGGGCTGCGGCGCCAACGGCGTCGAGAGCACGGCCGCCGCCGGAACCGCCGCATCGTCCGCGGGCACCGACACCGCGACCAACTCGACCACCACCACCGCGACCACCGTCGACGGCGCCGCCCTCACGGTGGACTCCGCCCGCGCCTCGAACGCCACCCCGGACGCCGCCGACGTGACCTGGGACGCGTCCTCGGCCACCACCATCACGCTCAGCGGCAGCACCGCCACCGCCGACGGCGAGGGCGTCACCATCGACGGCAACACCGTCACCATCACCGCCGGCGGCACGTACGTGCTCACCGGCGCCCTCGACGGGCAGGTGGTGGTCAACTCGGCCTCCGACGACGAGGTCAAGCTCGTCCTCTCCGACGCCCAGATCACCTCCGACACCGGCCCGGCGATCACCTTCGCAGACGCGGGCGAAGCCGTCGTCGTCCTGGCCGACGGCACAAGCAACGCCCTCACGGATGCCGAGAGCTACGCCGACACCTCCGAGGAGGCGGCCAACGCGGCGCTGTACTCGAAGTCGGATCTGACGATCGGCGGCGAGGGATCGCTCAGCGTCACGGGCCGCAGCCTCGACGGCATCGCGAGCGCGGACGGCCTGGTGATCGTCGGAGGCGACATCCAGGTGACCGCGGCGGACGACGGCATCCGAGGGAAGGACCACCTCGCGATCACGGGCGGCACCCTGACGGTCGAGGCGGGGGGTGACGCGCTGAAGTCCACCAACGACACCGAGGCGGACTCAGGATTCATCGACATCTCCGGCGGGACGCTCACGCTCGCCGCCGGAACAGACGGCTTCGACGCCGCCACCGACGTCATCATCTCCGGCGGCACCCTCACCGTCGACGCCGCCGACGACGGCATCCACGCCGAACTCAGCCTCGTCATAGGCGACGGCGAGGTCACCGTCACGCGCTCCTACGAGGGCCTCGAGGCGCAGTACATCGCCATCACCGGCGGCACCATCGACGTGACGGCCGACGACGACGGCCTCAACGTGTCGGCCGCCGACACCACGTCAACAGACACGGCCTCCACCGACCGGCAGATGGGTGGCGGCCCGGGCGGGGGGATGGCCGCGATCGACGGGTTGGCCCTGGTCAGCGGCGGAACGCTGACCATCGACGCCGGCGGCGACGGGTTCGACTCCAACGGGAGCGCAGAGATCACCGGCGGCACCGTCATCGTGCACGGCCCCCTGAACGACGGCAACGGGGCACTGGACGTCAACGGCACCTTCACGATCAGCGGCGGCACGCTGCTCGCCGTCGGCTCCTCCGGGATGGCCGAGACGCCAGATGAGTCCTCGACGCAGGGCTGGGTCCAGGCGACGGTGTCGGGGTCTGGCGGCTCCACCATCCAGATCAGCAACGGCTCCACGGTGCTCGGGGAATTCACGGCTGAGAAGGACTTCTCCAACGTGGTCTACTCCGGCGAGGGGATCACCAGCGGTCAGGCGTACACCATCACGGTCGACGGCCAGGCCACGACGGCGACCGCCGGCACCGCCACCGGCGGTGGAATGGGCGGCGGCATGGGCGGTGGCGGCGGTCGCCCCAACCGCTGACCCGCACCGCCCGCTGAGGCGCCCCCACCGCTGAAAAGTAGGCCAGCTGAGGTGCTCTGCCTCTCCGCTGGCTGCGGTGCCCTTACCGCTGGCTGAGGTGCCGCCTCCCGCTGGCTGAGGTGCCGCCTCCCGCTGGCTGAGGTGCCGCGAAGCGGCCTCGAAGCCTATGAAACGCTGGCTGACAAGGTCACTTATCTTAGGACAGCTTCGAGGCTCGTCGCTGGCGCTCCTCGCACCTCAGCCAGCGGTGGGGGCCGGCGGTGGGGGCGCTCCTCGCGCCTCGGCTGGCGGTGGGGGCGCTCCTCGCGCCTCGGCTGGCGGTGGGGGCGCTCCTCGCGCCTCGGCTGGCGGTGGGGGCGCTCCTCGCGCCTCGGCCGGCGGTGGGGGCGCTCCTCGTACTTCAGCCAGCGGTAGGGGGCCTCCTCCGAGCTGGAGGGTCAGTGGGCCGCGACCTTCTTCTTCCGCGGGATCAGATGCATGATCACCACGACGATGGCGCCGGCCGCCAGGCCCAGCACCGCGGAGGCCAGCGTGTTGACCAGCCAGCCGACGAAGCCGCCGGCCGCCTCGGCGGCCAGCACCTCCCAGTGGTGCACGAAGTCGTAGATGACGGGCCAGCCCAGGTCGTTGATGCCGACCAGCAGGATGTGACCACCCACCCACAACATGGCCGCGATCCCCACCGTCGACAGCACCTTCATCACGATGGGCATGGCCTTGACCAGGCCTTCGCCGAGGCGCGACGTGGGCGGGTTGGCGGCCAGCTTGAGGCCCACGTCGTCCATCTTCACGATCAGCGCCACCACGCCGTAGACCAGCGCGGTGATGCCGAAGGCGACCACCACCAGCGTGATCGCGCGCATCCAGAAGCCCACGTCGGCGATCTCGTTGAGCGAGATGACCATGATCTCCGCCGAGAGGATGAAGTCGGTCCGGATGGCGCCGCCCACCATCTTGTCCTCCTGGTTCTCGCCCTGGATCGCGGCGGGGGCCTCCTTGGCCTTGGAGTGCCCGCTGACCGCCTCCCAGATCTTCTCGGCGCCCTCGTACGAGAGGTAGAGGCCGCCCACCATGAGCAGCGGGGTGAGCGCCCACGGCAGGAACTGGCTGAGCAGCAGGATGGCCGGGAGGATGAACAGCAGCTTGTTGCGGATGGACCCCTTGGCGATCTTCCAGATCACCGGAAGCTCGCGGTCCGGGGTGAAGCCGTCGACGTATCGGGGCGTCACCGCGGCGTCGTCGACGACGACGCCCACCGCCTTCGTGGACGCCTTGCCCGCCGCCGCCGCGATGTCGTCGACCGAGGCCGCTGCGGCGCGCGCGATCGCGGCCACGTCGTCGAGTAGTGCTGCAAGGCCGCCGGCCATGGGTTCCCCTCTCACCTGGTTCGGGGCGATTCTACGGTGACGCGCCACCTGGAGCCCTCGGATGCGACGGCCGACCCGCGAAGGGCGCTGTTGACTGTCGGATCTCGGACGACAGCCGTCCGGGATCCGACACTCACGACGGGCCTAGGCTTGGCGGGAAAGGAGGCCACATGAGCAGCGCCCCGATCCCCGACGTGGGCGGCTGGTTCCGCACCGCGGACCACACCGTCGCGCTCCCCGCGACCGCCTGGGGGCCCGGCACCGGCGGCTTCGGCCGGCGCTCCCACGACGACGATCTGGCCGCCGCCGCCGACCTCTTCCGCGGCCGTCCCACGCTGGTGCTGACCGGCGCGGGCATGTCCACGGGCTCAGGGCTGCCGGACTACCGGGGCCGCGACGCCGTGCCGCGCTCCCCGATGACCTACCAGGAGTTCGTCGGGTCGGAGCTGAGCCGCCGTCGCTACTGGGCGCGCAGCACGGTCGGCTGGCGGTGGTTCGCCCAGGCCCGGCCCAACGCGGCGCACCACGCGCTGGCGGAGTTGGGCGAGGTGACGCCGTTGACCGGGGTGGTGACCCAGAACGTGGACGGGCTGCACCAGGCGGCGGGGTCGCGGCCGGTGCTGGACCTGCACGGGGCGCTCGACCGCGTGATCTGCCTCGACTGCCGCGCCCTGATGGACCGGCATCGCATGCAGGAGCAGCTCCTCACCCTGAACCCGCGCTTTGCCGAGCGGTTGGATGAGCTCGCGGTCGAGAGCCGCACCGCCCCCGACGGCGACGCCGAGGTGGACCGCACGGAGGACTTCCGGTACCCGGCGTGCCCGTCCTGCGGCGGCATGCTCAAGCCTGACGTGGTGTTCTTCGGCGAGAACGCGGACCGCGCCGTCGTCGACCAGGCCATGGCGCTCCTCGACGAGGCCGCCGCCCTGGTGGTGCTCGGCTCGAGCCTGTCGGTGATGAGCGGCCTCCGGTTCGTGCGACGGGCCGCGCAGCAGGGCCGCGACGTGGTGATCGTCAACGACGGCGCCACCCGCGGCGACGACCTCGCCACCCTCCGCCTGCACGGCCGGCTGGAGGACGTTCTGACGGGCTGGCTGTCGGGCATGCGCTGAGCGCCCGCACCAGGGGCATCTGCGGGATCACGCGCACGCAACGGCGGTGACGTGCGACCACGGCGCAGACGCGCTCGCGGCTCACCGTTCGCGGGGAACCCGGTCAGAGTGACCGGCCACGATGAGGGCGCCACCCATGGCGCGGGGCGGCACGGGGGCGTGTGTTTAGGGGGCCTCGGCTGCGCGTGGGTACCCCCTCTGGGTTAAGTTTGCGCGCATGAGCACCGCCGCCGCCCAGAAGAAGTTCACGTTCGGGCTTCTGCCCCAGATCGCCGTCGCCATCGCGCTCGGCGTGCTGTTCGGCAACTTCTTCCCCGATTGGCTGACGCGGGTCTTCGTCACCTTCAACGCGCTCTTCGGACAGTTCCTCGGTTTCGCGATCCCGCTCATCATCCTGGGCCTGATCGCGCCCGCCATCGCCGAACTGGGCAAGGGGGCGGGCCGCTGGCTGGCGATCTCTGCCGCATTGGCGTACGGATCCACTCTGGTCGCGGGCTTCATCGGCCTGGGTTCGTCGCTGCTGGTGTTGCCGCGCGTGCTCCCAGAGGGTGGCGCGCCGTCGCTCACCAATCCCGACGAGGCCCTGCTCGCGCCCTACTTCGCGCTCGAGATCCCCCCGCTGTTCGGGGTCATGTCGGCGTTGGTGCTGGCCTTCATCGTCGGCGTGGCGCTCACGGCGATCGAGGGCGGCTCGCTGCAGCGAGGCTTCTTCGAGTTCCGCGAGGTGATCAACATGGTCATCTCGAAGATCCTCATCCCGCTGCTGCCGCTCTACATCTTCGGCATCTTCCTCAACATGACCCAGGGCGGGCAGGTCTACACCGTCATCGCCACCTTCCTCGGCGTGATCATCTTCGTGTTCATCCTCACGTGGATCATGCTGCTGCTGCAGTACTCGGTGGCGGGCGCCATCACCGGCCGCAACCCGCTGAAGATGCTCGGCACCATGCTGCCGGCCTACGCCACCGCGCTCGGCACCTCGTCGTCGGCCGCCACCATCCCGGTGACGCTGCGCCAGGCGATCAAGATGGGCGTCTCGCAGCCGGTGGCCGCGTTCGCGATCCCGCTCAACGCCACCATCCACCTGGCCGGGTCCACCATCAAGATCACGTGCTTCTCGCTGGCGGTGATGATGCTGGCGGGGATGGAGATCAACGTCGGCGTGATGATCGGCTTCGTGATGATGCTGGGGGTCATGATGGTCGCGGCGCCCGGCGTGCCCGGGGGTGCGATCATGACTGCGGCGGGTCTGCTGTCCACAATGCTCGGGTTCTCCGAGGCGCAGGTGGGCCTGATGATCGCGGCCTACATCGCCATCGACTCCTTCGGCACCGCCACCAACGTCACCGGCGACGGCGCCCTCGCGGCCATCGTGGACAAGTGGGTGTCGCGTTCCGCACGCAAGGAAGAGCTGGCCGACGAGGCGTCGGTCCGCGCCGCCGCCTGAGCGCGGGAGGTGCGTTGAGCCTGACACGGCTTTGGTGGGGTGAGTTGAGCCTGATTCGAGTCTCGAAGTCGGCTTGAACGATCAAAGTGGTCGATTTCGTCGTGAGGTCCAGATCAGGCTCAAGCCGCATCGTTGAGAGCCGTGTCAGGCTCAACGCGGTGGCCGGTACCCGGCCAACACCGTCCCGTACCACCACCCGGTCCGACGGCGGGCGACGGTCTGGTCCGACGCCCGACTACGACGGCGGGGCGCCTTGGCCTGTGTGCTGAGATGGAGGCATGACCACAGACGTTGATTTCTGGTTCGACCCCATCTGCCCCTGGGCCTGGATGACCTCCCGCTGGATGCTCGAGGTGGAGAAGGTCCGCGACGTGAAGGTCACCTTCCACGTCATGAGCCTGGCCGTGCTCAATCACCGCCGCGACCTTCCGCCGGCCTACCGTCGGCACATGGACCGGGCCTGGATGCCCGCGCGCGCCGCGCTCCTCGTCGAGCAGCGACACGGTTCTGACAAGCTGCGCGAGTTCTACACCGAGGTGGGCACGCGGTTCCATCCGGGTGGCGAGAAGCAGGGGGTGGAGACCGTCGCGGCCGCGCTCGCCGCCGTCGGGGCGGATGCCGACATCCTCGACATCGCGCAGACCGAGGCCCCAGACGACGACCTGCGCCGGTCGCACCACGAGGGCATGGACCCCGTGGGCGACGAGGTGGGCACCCCCGTGCTCCGGGTCAACGGCATGAGCCTGTTCGGCCCCGTGATCTCCCCTGCCCCGAAGGGCGAGGAGGCAGGAAACCTGTTCGACGGCTTCGTCAAGGTGACCGCCTACCCGGGCTTCTTCGAGCTGAAGCGCACCCGCACCGTGGACCCGATCTTCGACTGAGGAGACAGCGCCCCGCGGGGCCGCGAGAGACCGAGGGTCATCCGCCCTCGGTCTCTGTGCGCTCAGGCATCGGCGACGCAGGCCACCCGGTCCCACAGCTCGGCTCGGGCGACAGTGGGTCGTCGGTCACCGCGCCGGCGGGCTGTTGGGCCGGCTCCCCGATCCACGATTGCTACGTGACATTTGGATCTATTAGTCCACCCCGGCCTCGGGCCGGGAACACCCCTTGGCTAGCGTGGGTGGCATGGGCAAGGTTCTGGTTGCGTACGCGACCCGCGGGGGCACCGCACGCGACATCGCCGACGCCGTCGGCTCCACCCTCCGCTCCGCCGGGCACGACGTGCGGGTGGCGGACCTGAAGTCCCGCCCCGCCGTCGATGACGCTGAGCTCGTCGTGGTCGGGAGCGGCGTCAACGCCGGCACTTGGTACCAGGAGGCGACCGCGTGGGTCTCGTCGCAGGAGCCGGCCCTCCTGGTGACGAGGGTCGCGGTATTCAACGCCTGCCTCAACGCCGCGGACCCCGCCAAGCGCACCGAGTCCCTGGCCTACAACGCGTCGATGGCGGACCGGATGGGGGCGGAGGCCAGCGAGTCGTTCGCTGGCCGCTTCGTCCCCGAACACGTCAGCTGGTGGAGGCGGATGTTCCTGCACACCATGCAGAAGCCGACGCAGGACCACCTCGACCTCGACGCTGTCCGCGCCTGGGCCTCCACCCTGATCCGCACCCCCGCCCACCCGGCTGAGTGAGCGCCGGGGCCCATTCGGCCCTGCCCGCCGCCGGGGGAGCGGCCCACGGGCGCGCATACCATCGAAGCCATGCGACGACGTGCCATCCTCCTCGGAGCCGCCGCCCTGCCCGCGGCCGCCTGCTCCGGCCCGGTGTCGCTGCCCATCCCTGACGTCGGCGGCGTCGTCGGGTGCCGCACGCCGGATTCCCTTGCCGCGTTCTCGACGCTGGGGGGCGCGCCCCTCAGGTACGAGGTGTCGGGCACGCCGCAGTCCTTCCGGGCGGACCCGCGGTTCATCGAGCTGCTCGAGGAGTGGGCCGCGGACTGGGTCGCGGCCAGCGGCCTCGGACCGCTCCGGGAGGTGTCCACCTACGGCGCCTTCGTCGACAAGTGCGACTCCTGGCACGCCGCGGGCCGGGCCTTCGACTTCGCCGAGCTGGTCCACGAGGGCGGCCGGGTGTCCTGCCGCTACGACGTCTGGGGCGACGACCCGGCCGAGCTGCCGGGCTACTGGCGGCTGGCCGCCTCCGTCGCCTCGCGCTTCACCTACACGCTGACCTACCGCTACAACGCGCAGCACCACAACCACATCCACATCGACAACGGGGTCAACGGCTTCGAGGACGCCTCGTTCCGGGAGCGGTCACGGACGCAGGTGGAGCTGGTGCAGGGCGTGCTGCGTTACGTGTTCGGCCGTGATGTCGCGGCCTCGGGCTCCTACGACGACGCCACCCGCTCCGCCGTCCGCGGGGTCCAGCGGGAGCTGGGCATCACCGCCCCGCTGGCCGATCCCGACGGCTGGCGCGAGTTCCTCACCGGGGCCGCGTCGGGCGGCTGACACCCGCTCAGACGGCCGCTGAGCGCAGCGCCTCCCGCAGAACGTCGAGCCCGACGGAGCCCACGTCGAGCGCCCGACGGTGGAACTCCCGCAGGTCGAACGCCTCGCCGGCCCGGGCAGCCGCCTCGTCGCGCGCCTGCTCCCAGAGCCGCTGACCCACCTTGTAGGCGGGCGCCTGCCCGGGCCAGCCCAGGTAGCGGTCCAGCTCGAAGCGCACGAACTCCTCGGCCATGTTCACGTTCGCCTTGAGGAAGGGCCATGCCTTGTCTGCGTCCCACGTGCCGCCGCCCCACTCCTCGGGGGCGGGCTTGCCGAGGTGGACGCCGATGTCGAGGACCACCCGCGCGGCGCGCATCCGCTGCGCGTCGAGCATGCCCATCCGGTCCCCGGGATCGTCGAGGAAGCCGAGCTGCTCCATCAGCCGCTCCGCGTAGAGCGCCCAACCCTCGCCGTGGCCCGACACCCAGCAGATCAGGCTCCGCCAGCGGTTGAGCTCGCCCGCGCGGTAGGTGGCCTGCGCGATCTGCAGGTGATGGCCGGGGACGCCCTCGTGGTAGACGGTGGTCTTCTCGCGCCAGGTGCCGAAGTTCTCCACGCCCGGTGGGACCGACCACCACATGCGCCCAGGCCGCGAGAAGTCGTCGGTGGGGCCGGTGTAGTAGATGCCGCCGTTCTGCGTGGGCGCGATGCGGCACTCGAGCGTGCGGATGGGATCCGCGATGTCGAAGTGCGTCCCCGCCAGTGCCTCGATGGCCGCGTCGGAGGTCTCCTGCATCCAGCGCTGCAGCGCGTCCGTGCCGTGGAGCTGACGGGTGACGTCGTCGTCGAGCCGGTGCATGGCCTCGTCCGCGGTGGTGCCGTCGCCGTAGAGCTGGTGCGCCACCTCGTCCTGCTCCGCGACGATGCGGGCCAGCTCCTCGCGGCCCCATTCGTAGGTCTCGTCGAGGTCGACGGTGGCGCCGAGGAACAGCCGCGACAGCCGCCCGTAGCGCTCCCGCCCGACGGCGTCCGCCTGCGGGGCCCGTGGGGCGAGCTCGCGCAGGGCCTCGGCGAGCCGCGCGTAGGCGGCGCGGGCCACGTCGGCGTTGCGGTTCAGCGCGCTGGCCAGGCCCTCGGGTGCCTCGGGCGAGGCAGCGAAGGCGGTCCAGAACGAGCCGTCCCCGGCCAGTTCCTCGGCCTGCCCGATGCCGATCTCCACCTGGCGCAGCGCTGGGGCCGGACCGTTGTCGACGGCGAGGCGCAGCGACTCGATGTACCCGTCGACCGCCGCCGGAACCGCGCCCATGCGGGCCGCGATGATCTCCCAGTGGTCCGAGGTGGTGGTCGGCATGAGGTCGAAGACGTCGCGGATGTTCTGCAGCGGGGACGCGATGTTGTTGAGATCCGCGTAGTCCTCGCCGGCCTCGAACAGCTCGACGCTGAGGCCGAGCCGCTCACGCATGGCCGCGGCCGTGACGGCGTCCACGTCGTCGGCGATCTCCGTGGCCTCCACCTGGCGCAGCGCCGCACGCGCCGCCTCGGCGCGTTGGGCGGCGCCGGAGGGGGAGAAGTCGTCGAGTTCGTGGTCGTGGCCCGGCGCGCCGATGTGGGTGGCGGTGATGGGGCTGATGCGGACGATGGTGTCGACGTAGGCGTCGGCGACCTGATCGAGCGCGGTGCGCGTGCGTGTCGTCATGCCGCCGACGCTACCAGCGGCCTTGTCAGTCGGCTGAGAGCATGTCCTTGACCAGCGGGACCACCTCGGTGCCGTAGAGGCCGATGGTGTCCATGATCGCCTCGTGGGACAGGCGGCCGGTGGACACCTTGAGCTGGAACCGCTGCGCGCCGAGCGTGCGGAAGCCGTGGGCGATCTTGGCCGCGACCGTCTCGGGTGAGCCGACGGCCATGGCGCCGTGATCGGCCTCGTCGTCGAAGTGGTCCCGGGTCATCCGTCCCCAGCCGCGTTCGCGCCCGATCTTCGACGTCTGCTCGAGCCATGGCTTGAACATGCGGCTCCGGGCGGCGTCGTCGGTGGCCGCGATGTGGCCGTAGGAGTGCCAACCCACCGGCTGCGGGTCCTTGCCGAGTTCGTCCAGGGCGCGGCGATGGAGGTCGGCGAACGGCGCGAACCGGTCCACCGGCCCGCCGATGATCGCGAGCATGAGGGGCAGGCCGTAGTTGGCGGCGCGCAGCACCGACTGCGGGCTGCCGCCGACGGCGACCCACGTGGTGAGCGGTGTCGCGGCAAGGCGCGGGAACAGCTCCACGTCGTCGAGGCTCTGGGTGAGCTGACCCGTCCACGACTGCCTGCCCCCGTGGATCAGTTGGGCCATCATGGCCATCTTCTCCTCGAAGAGGGCCTCGTAGTCGGACAGGTCGTAGCCGAAGAGGGGGAAGGACTCGATGAACGACCCACGCCCGGCGATGAGCTCGGCGCGGCCGTTACTGAGCGCGTCGAGGGTGGAGAAGCGCTCGAACACCCGCACCGGGTCGTCGGAGGAGAGGACGGTGACGGCGGTGGCGAGCTTGAGCCGTGTGGTGCGGGTGGCGATGCCGGCCAGCACCATGTCGGGTGCGGAGACTGCGAAGTCCTCGCGGTGGTGCTCGCCGATGCCGATGGCGTGCAGCCCCACCTCGTCGGCAAGGACGGCCTCGTCCACGAGGTTGCGGATCACCTGGTCGTGGGGGAGGAGGGCGCCGTCGGGCCCGGCGGTGACGTCGCCGAACGTGTCGATGCCGAATTCGAGCCTGTCGATGTCCATGGGGTCCTCGCAAAGATTGAGAGATCAACTATCTTCAGCCTAGCCCACTCGTCAACCGCGGAGGTGGGACGCCACTGAAGGTCCCTGCGCTCAACCTGGGGCAGGGTGACCGTCACTACTGTCGCGTTACCGCGCCTCGAGCTGCTTGATCATTGCCGACACGCACCCCGGCATCGTTGCCATGGTTGAGTCGGTGAACCGAAGGACGGTCCACCCGGCGAGACTGAGCTGCACGTCACGCTGTCGGTCCGCGATGAATGACTCCAGAGACCGGTGGAATTCCCATCCGTCGAACTCGAGCGCCAGCATCAGGCGGGGGAAGGCGGCGTCCAGGAAATAGTCGCGGTCCTTCACCGTCACTCGATGATTGGTCACCCACCCGGCGATGTGCGCCTTGCGCAACGCGATGTGGGCTGTGCGCTCCAACTCGGACCAGGGGAGGTCGCGGGATTCGCGGAGCAGGCGCTCCCGCTCGCCGTTGCCCGCTCGGTCCTTTCCGAGACGAAGTGCCGTCCAGAGGTCATCCAGTGTGATTACCTGGCGCCGCAACGCCTCGTCGATGGCCGCTCCGCCCATCGACTCCGTCAGGTCGAGGACGGTCTGTGCGGGAGTGGTGACGAACTTGTCCCCATCCCAGTCCCGGAGATCGGGGCCCACCGTGCGTCGTTCGAACCTGAAGCCGCCCGCACGGCGCACGCGAGGCCCTGCGACCTGCACGGCGTCGAGCTGAAGCTCGGGCCACCAGGTCAGGTGGGCCGCGGTCTCCCGGACGAACGTGGCGTTCGGGTAGAGGGCAGAGATGGCCGCAACGCGTGCCTCGATGGTCGGTGCCCAGTCCGGCAGCCCGTAGGCGCCGCGCAGAATTGGTGCCAACTGCCCCGACTTCACGGCGCGGTCGATCCGGTCTGCCAAGTGGGGATGCTGCCGGGGGCAGATGATCCCGTGATCGGTGAGGATGGTGGCGATGTCTGTGTGCATGCCTCCCTTGTTCGCGTGAGCACGGCCGTATCTCCCGCCACGCGGCGACCTGTGGACAGCGCGGAATGCTGCCAGTAGTGGCGGTCACCTTCGGCCCGGCTGAGCGTGGGGTGTCGCACTGGGGGACCGTTTCCGCGCCGCCCGGTGCTAGCGTGGTCGACGGCGACCCGCCCCGGACGACGGATCAGTACCCGGTGAAGACAAGACTGGCCATTCCTTGAAAGGATCAGTCATGGATTGGGTCATCCTGCTCGCCTCGGGCGTCCTTGAAGCCGTGTGGGCCACGGCCCTCGGCCGCTCGGACGGCCTGCGTCGCCCCGCACCCACTGTCGTCTTCGTGGTGGCCGCCATCCTCAGCCTCGCGGGCCTCGGATTCGCCCTCAACACGCTGCCCACCGGCACCGCCTACGCCGTGTGGACCGCGACCGGAGCGTCACTGACCGTCGCCTGGGCGATGATCACCCGCGTCGAACCGGTGAGCCTCGCCAAGGTGCTGCTCCTGGTGGGCATCGTCACCTGCGTCGTGGGCCTGAAGGTGGTCGCGTGAGCGCGCGCTGGGCCTGGCCCCTGCTCCTGATCAGCGCCGTCCTCGAGGCGGTGTGGGCCAACGCGCTGTCCGCCAGCGAGGGCTTCACCCGCCCCGTGCCCGTCGTCGTGTTCCTGGTGGCCACCGTCGCCTCTGTCGTCGGGCTCGCCTTCGCCATGCGCCACATCCCCACCGGCACCGCCTACGCGGTCTGGACCAGCGTCGGCACTGTGTTGACGGTGGCGTACGCGGTCGCGATCGGCGCGGAGGGGATGACCTGGCTGAAGGCGGTGTTCCTCGCCGGGATCATCGGCTGCGTGGTGGGGCTCAAGCGCCTCGACGCGCCTCCGGGTCAGCGGAACAGCGAGATGATCAACGGGGCCGCCGTCGTGCCTCCCGAGTCGCCCACCTCGACGAAGGACGCCACCGCGTAGTCGGCGTTGTAGGCGATCATCCACGCACTGGTCTGCAGCGCCCCCGTCGGGCCCCACTGGGCAGTGCCGGTCTTCGCGCCGGTCATCAGGCCCTGCAGGGAGCGCCCGGTGCCGGAGTCCACGGTGGCCTTCATGAGCGCCTGCAGGCTCTGCGCCTCGGCGGGCGTCAGCGGCGCCGCCGTCGGCGTGGCCTCCTCGCCCTTCACCAGCCAGGGCAGGACCGTGCGGCCCGCCCCGATCGACGCCGCGACGGTGGCCATCCCCAGCGGCGACATGGTGACCTGCCCCTGCCCGATCATCGAGGCGGCCAGGTCGATGGAGTTGCCCGGCTGGACGGTGCCGAAGTTGGAGGTGAAGCCCACGTCGTAGTCCGTGCCCACCCCCAGCGACCCCGCCGCCGCGTGCAGTTGGTCCCCGGTGACGGTGCCCGCGGCCCCGGCGAAGGCCGTGTTGCAGGACTGGGCGAACGCCGTCGTCAGCGGGATGCGCCCGAGCGCGCTGGAGGGGTAGCCGGAGTAGTTGCCGAACGTGTAGGTGCCCACCTTCAGCGACGACGGGCAGTTCACGAGCGACGACGGCGTCAGCCCGGTCCGCAGCATCGCCAGCGCGGACACGGCCTTGAAGGTGGAGCCGGGCGCGTAGTTGCCGTACGTGACGTGCGGGTAGGTGCCGCCCGCGGGCGACTGGGCGGCGGCCAGCACGCCGCCGGTCGCGATGTCCAGCACCACCAGCGCGGCCATGCCGGTCTGCGTGCTGAGCACCTCCTCCGCCTTGGTCTGGAGGTCACGGTCCAGGCTGAGGTCGATGCCGGCGCCTACGCTCTCGTCCTGCTGGAACAGCGCTTTCTCCGGCGCGGGGGAGGACGACGGGGACGCCGAGGCGTCCGTGCGCGGCACCAGGTCCACCCTCACCAGCGGCACGCCGCGCAGCTGCTCGTCGTAGCGTGCCTGGAGGCCGCTCAGCCCCACGCGGTCGTTGATCGTGAGCGTGCCGCCGGACTCGTCGATCATCTCCTTGGTGGGGGTGCCCACGCTGCCGAGGATGGGCGCGGCGAAGGAGCCGCCCGGCCCCACGATGGCCGAGATCTCCCGCACGTAGGCGCCGGGGACCTGGCTGATGGTGGGCGGGATCTCGGCCTGGACCATGGTGGCCGCGACAACGAAAGCCCGCGGACCGTTGGCCAGCACCTTCCGCGTGAAGGCCGCGGCGTCCACCTTGAGGATGGCCGCAAGGTCCGCGGACGCGGTCTCCCACTCGGCCGCCTCCACCGAGGACTTGTCCAGGCCCACCTCGAACATGGCGCCCTCTTCGACGATCGCCACGCCCTCGTTGTCGTTGATCGGGGAGCGGCGTCCCTCCCGCTGCGTGTGCCGCAGCCGGGTGGTGTCCGTCAGCTCCGGGTGGATGATCGACGGCGCCCAGTCCAGCCGCCACCTGTCGCCCGAGTACCGCAGCCGCGCCTCCGTCTGGTAGGTCCACCCCTCACGGCCGAGGGGGTAGGTCATGGTGAGTTCGACGATGGCCACGTCGTCGTCGGCCTGATAGGCGACTGAGCCCGACGAGACCTCGGGGTAGATCTCGTCCATGCCGGCGAAGATGGTCTCGAAGTCCGCCTGCGCGTCCTCGGCCGGGCCGACCATGGGCAGCGCCGAGACGTCCTGCGCGTTGAGGGCCTCGACGGCGGCGGTGATGGCCTCGTCCGCGGAGGGGAGGTCCCGCCTGGGCGACGAGGAACCGCTCGGGTTGGGTTCCGGGTTGTCCGGCCCGGGGGCGCACCCGGCCAGGAGCAGCGCCAGCGTCATCGCTGCTGCCAGTAGTCGTCGTCGCATCGGACCTCCTGTTCGCGCCCAGGCTACCCGCCCCCGCCGACGGGGCTCCGCCGACCGGCCCCCCACCACGGTGTTTGTCGACGGCGCCGGCGCCGGTACCCTGGAAGGGCGCCTCGCAGGCCTTGCCTCGGCGCGCCAGTCCCCGAAACAGGAGCAGATCTCAGTTGAACGTACCCCTCTGGGTGTGGGCCATCACCATCGTCGTCATCCTCGGCCTGCTGGCCTTCGACTTCTTCTTCCACGTCCGCAAGGCACATATTCCAACCCTGCGTGAGGCGGCCGTCTGGTCCGCCATCTACGTCGGTCTGGCCCTCGTTTTCGGCGTGCTGGTCTGGATCTTCGGCGGCGCCCAGATGGGAGCCGAGTACTTCGGCGGCTACATCACCGAGAAGGCGCTCAGCGTCGACAACCTCTTCGTGTTCCTCATCATCATGTCCAGCTTCGCCGTGCCGCGGCAGGACCAGCAGAAGGTGCTGCTGTTCGGCATCGTGTTCGCGCTGATCGCCCGCACCGGGTTCATCTTCGCGGGCAAGGCCATGATCGAGGCGTTCTCCTGGACGTTCTACCTCTTCGGACTCATCCTCATCTTCACGGCCGGCAAGCTGCTGGCGCCGGAGAAGGAGGGAGAGGAGGAGGGCGCGAACAACTTCATCATCCGCCTGGCCAAGAAGTACCTGCGCACCACGGACCACTACGACGGCGACAAGCTGTTCACCATCGAGAACGGGCGGCGCGTCCTCACCCCGATGCTGCTGGTGATGATCGCCATCGGCGGCACGGACATCCTCTTCGCGCTGGACTCCATCCCCGCCATCTACGGCCTCACCCAGAACGTCTTCATCGTCTTCACGGCCACCGCGTTCTCCCTGATGGGGCTCCGCCAGCTGTACTTCCTCATCGACGGCCTGCTGGACCGCCTCATCTACCTCAAGTACGGCCTGTCGCTCATCCTGGGCTTCATCGGCGTCAAGCTGATCCTGCACGCCCTGCACGAGAACAGCCTGCCGTTCATCAACGGCGGCGAGCCGGTGCCGGTCTACGAGATCGAGATCGGCCTGTCACTCTCGGTGATCCTGGGCATCCTCATCGTCACGGTGCTGGCCTCCGTGTTCAGCCCGGCCGGCAAGATGCTGACGGCCGTCCGCCAGATCGACCGCCTCGCCTACGGCTACATCCACACGGAGTACCACGGCGACGAGGCGGAACGCGAGGCCAACTACCAGCGCATGCTGGATGCCGAGGCCTCCCTGACGCAGTTCAACCAGGACAAGCTGATGGAGCAGATGGAGGAGAGCGGCGCGCTCCGGGCGGTGGAGAAGGCCCACCGGATGCACGCCGAGGCCACGCGCTCCTAGTGCACCCCTCCCCACCATGCAGGTGATCGCCGCCCTCAGGCGGTTGTGGCGCCACGCGCCGTTCCGCCGCCTCCTGGCCCTGCGTACGCTCAGCCAGGCGGCCGACGGCACCCTGCAGGTGGGGATGGCCTCCTACATCCTGTTCTCCCCGCAGTCCCAGCCGGACGCGGCGTCGATCGCGGGGGTGCTCGCCCTCACGCTTCTGCCGTACACGCTGCTCGGACCGTTCGTGGCGCCCCTGCTGGACCGGTGGCCCAGGCGCAACGTGGCCTTGTACTCGGACGTGACCCGCGCGGCGCTTGCCACCGTCATCGGCCTGATCATCGCGGCCGGCGCCACGACGGGGAGTTCCTCCGTGACGCTCTACGTTGCCCTCCTGCTGGCGATGAGCATCAACCGGTTCATGCTGGCCGGGCTGTCGGCAGGTCTGCAGCACACCGTCGACGCCGACGAGTACCTGACCGCGTCGTCGATCCTGCCGACGGTAGGCCCGCTGGGGGTGGTGATCGGTGCGATCCTCGGCTTCACCACCAGGGCGGTCCTCGGCGGGGTGGTGTCCACGCACCAGGCCGACGCCGTCGTGTTCGGCCTGGCCGCCGCCATGTTCGTGGGCTCGGTGCTGGTGTGTCGCGGGTTCGCGCGGGGGGCGCTGGGCCCGGACGTCGCGGCCGAGCGCGTCAGCGCGCGAGACGTGCTGGGGGGCCTGGCGGAGGCCGGGCGGCACCTGGTGTCGCGGCCGGCGTCCGTGCTGGCGCTGGCGCTGATGTCGATGACCCGGCTGCTGTTCGGGGTGTGGAGTGTGGCGGTGATCCTGGCCGCACGGCACCTGTGGCACCCCGTCGACCGCCCGGGTGACGCGCTGGCGGACCTCACGGTGTGGGGGCTGTTCACCGGGGCGGGCTTCGTGCTGGCGGCACCCGCGGTGCCGGCGCTGGTGCGGCGGCTCGGGCTGCGCCGGGGCGCGGCGCTGGTGCTGCTGGTGGCCTCGGTGGTGTCGGCGGGGGCCGCGTTCACCACCGCCAAACCGGTCCTGTTCGCGGCGAGCTTCCTCATCGGTCTCACGGTCCAGTCGTTCAAGATCTGCGTGGACACCGTCGTGCAGGCCCACGTCGACGAGGAGTACAAGGGCAGGACGTTCACCTTCTACGACATGGGCTTCAACGCCGCCTTCGTCCTCGCCGGGGTGGTGGCCGTCTGGGCGCTGCCCCCCACGGGCCTCTCGACGGCGGCCTTCCTGGGGGTCGCGCTCGCCTACGCCGCGTGCGCAGGCGTTCTGCTGGCGGTGAGCCGACGGCTCGGCCCGGCCGTGCTGGAGCGCGGCACGGAGGACCTGCTGCGCGCGTGAGTCAGCCGTCGAGGAGGCCGGCCTCGTGGGCGATGAGCACCAGGCCCACGCGGTCCCGGGCGCCCAGCTTGCTCAGCAGCCTGCCGATGTGGGTCTTGACCGTGCCCTCGGCCATGAAGAGGCGCTGCGAGATCTCGGTGTTGTTGGCGCCGCGCGCCACCTCGGCGAGCACCTCCCGCTCCCGATCGGTCAGCGCGTCGAGCCGGCCGTCCGGGTCCTTGGCGGCGCGGGGCAGCAGCGGAGCGAAGCGGGTGAGGAGGCGCTTGGTCGCGGACGGGGCCACGACGGCGTCACCGGCGGCCACCGCCCGGATCGCGCCCAGTAGTTCCTCGGGCAGGGCGTCCTTGAGCAGGAAGCCGCTCGCCCCGTTGCGGATGGCGGCGAAGACGTACTCGTCGAGGTCGAACGTGGTGAGCACCAACACCTTCGTGTCCACCCCGGAGGCGGTGATCTGCCGGGTGGCCTCGATGCCGTCCATCACGGGCATCCGGATGTCCATCAGCACCACGTCGATGGGTCTCGTGCGGACGGCGGCGACGGCGTCGCGGCCGTTGTCCACCTCGCCCACCGTCGTCATGTCGTCCGCGGAATCGATCAGCATCCGCAGACCGCTCCGGACGAGCGACTGGTCGTCCGCCAGCAGCACGGAGATCATCTAGGCCCCTCTCAGCCAACTCTTGCCCAGCTGGCTTGGCATCGGCAGCCGCACCCGCACCTCGTACCCGCCGCCGGAGCGCGGCCCGGCGTGGAACTCGCCGCCCATGGCCAGCACCCGTTCGCGCATGCCCGGCAGCCCCGACCCGTGCCCGTCCGACGTGGACAGGCCCCCGATGCCGTCGTCGCGCACCTGGAGCTCGATGGCCTCGGGGGTGAAGGTCACCCGCGCCTCCGCCGTGGCCGTGGGGCCGGCGTGCTTGAGGAAGTTCGTGACGGCCTCCTGGAGCACCCGGAAGGCCGTCACCCCGAGCGAGTCTGGCACCAGCGGGACGTCGCCGTCGACCGTCAGCGTGATCCGGTCACCGGCGCCGGCGATCAGCTCGGGGATCTGGCTGAGGGTGGGGGAGGGGCCGAATGAGGGCGAGTCCGACTCGCCGCGCATCAGGGCGACGATCCGCCGCACCTCGGCGATGGACTTGCGGCCGGTGTCGGCGATGACGTCCAGGGCCTCGACGGCGGCGTCGGGGCGCTTCGTGGCCAATGCCCGCGCACCCTCGGCCTGCACCACGATCACGGAGAGGGAGTGGGCCAGGACGTCGTGCAGCTCCTGCGCCACCTCGGAGCGGGCCCGCCGCTCGGCGAGCTCGGTGCGCTGCCGCTCGGAGCGTTGCGCCGCGGCGAACCGTTCGGTCACGATCTCGCGGTCCAGCGTCTCCGTCAGCGCCCGTTCGCGCAGAAAACGGCCCCACAGGAACGACAGCGCGACGATGGCGAAGCAGAGCAGCACCAACAGGGTGGTGCCGAGCAGCCGGTAGGGCTGCGGCATGCCGGCGGTCCAGCTCAGTGGCCCGGCGAGCGAGCCGGCAACCCCGAAGGCGGCCACCAGCAGCACCGTCGACATCCTCTGGTGGCGGCCGACGCTGTAGACCACGACGGGGACGGCGAGAAGGGCTGGGACGGGAGTGTCGAGCGTCGCGGCCATGCCGATTCCCGCCGCGGTGAGCACGCCCAGCGCGGCCAGCGGGGCGATGCGACGCAGCGCCAGCGAGGAACACATCAGGAGCGACCACATGATGGCTCGCCCGGAGAAGTCCGCGTCGGGCACGGCCAGGACGGGCACGCCGGTGCCGACGGCGAACACCGCTGCCAGGGCGGCGTCGCGCAGCACCGTCCGCCCGTCGCGCGACCATCGGAAGTCCATCATGATGGGGTCAGCCTAGGCGGAGGCGTCGCGGGGGAGTGTCAGACCGTCGGTGCCGATCCGCCGCCGCGGGTGCACCGCAGTCTGACAGCTGGCTCCATGGCCCGTCGACTGCACGGCACATCACGGTCGAAGTCGTGGCGGCCGGTCGCCCACGAACGGCTGATGCGGCCCGTGGTCGCGTTGTGTTTGGACAGTGGCACGGCGATCATTGCGGTGGAGGAGCCTCCAGGTGGATCGACCCATCTCCGTGCGCTCGTATCCATCGTCGACGACTTGGCTGACAGCCCTCCGCGACAGCGCAACAGGCCCGGTCGGATGAATCCCCAGGCCCGCGACGACGGCCTTGCCGAGGGGCTGTGGGCTCGGAGCGAGGCGTTGCTCGTCCTGTGACCGCACCCGGCGGTGGACCGACGCGAGGCGTCTGCCGAGCTCGGCATCGCGGACCCCGAGGCGGAGCACTCCGGAGGCCCGGGTCCGTCGTGAACCCAGCGCCCGGAGTGTGGCGCACCGATCAGCCGCCCGAGTACTCCTCGAGAGGGATCGCCGCAGGCGCGGCCATGCGGGCGAGGCCGCTGGTCGAGTATTCGGGTTGATAGAGCGCTATCCAAGCATCAGCTGCCCGCTTGTCTGCGGCCGAGGCCCAGGTGCGGCCGTGCGCCCAGGAATAGGCGTTCTGCTCGATCCACGTGATCTGCTGGTGCACCGAGCGCCACCCCACCGAGTGGCGGCCGAGCGTCGGATAGTCCTCCTTGTACGCCGCGACCGCGCCGCTCACAGGGGGACGCTGAGCTGTCAGGACGGAGCCGACGGGGGTCACGACCGGTCGCGTGCCCAACGCGTCCGGGTGGACCTGGTACAGCGGGGACTGGAAGAACAGGCAGTCGTCGACCCTGTCCGCGTCGCACATCTCGCGAACGGCGTGGCCGAGCCGGTAGTGGCTGGGGTGGGCGTCGAGCCAGCTCATCGAGCGGAACCGTGCGCCAGAGCCTGCGGCCGCCATGATCTTGCCCATGGCCGCCCGTGCGACCTCCTCTGCGTCCGAATCCTCCTCGGTGATGTAGAGGAAGTGGACGTTGCCCGCCGGCACGCCCAGCCTCTCGAGCGAGGTGAACAGCTCGGCGTTGCGCGACGCGGTGAGCTGAGCGTTCGTGAGGCACCGGTTCAGGTCCTCGCAGAGGTAGTCCTTCACGCTCGTCCAGTAGCCGGCGAAGATCAGGTAGACGTGGACCCGACGTCCGGCGTTGATGTCGCGGGTGATCCCCCCGACCATCGAGATCAACTCGTCGTCCTGATGCGGCACGAAGTAGAAGGCCTCGTCCGCCGCGCTGCCGGTGGGCACGTCGTCGGGGATGGACGCGACAGGGGGATTGACGCCGCGCCGGACGGCCGATGTGCCGCAGGGTGTGGGCGAGCTGGTGACCGCGGAGACCCCGCCGAGGTAGAACCGGTGAGCGGGGGCCAGCGCGGAGACCGCTCCGGTGGTGTAGGTCGAGGCGCAGGTGCCCGTGCTCAGCAGTACCGGCGCGCCATAGGCGTGTGCCAGGGGGGCGCCGCTGAGTCCGTCGGGGAATTCCACGCCGGAGGCGAACAGGGCCGTGTCGGCGCCGTCGAAGTAGGTTCGCGCCACCTTGGCGGCGGTGTCGTAGCGGTCCTGGCCGCCGATGCGGACGACGACGGCGCTGGTGACACGCCTGATCTCCTGGAGGACCGCGTCGCCGACGGCGCCGGGGCCACCGAGGACCGTCACCGTGGTGGGCGCCAGATCCTGGAGGGCCTGCGCGGTGGCCGGTGGGAGCGAGAGCTGGCGTGCCAGGAGCAGGGGCGCTCCCAGTTTCGCGGCGAGGGGCCCGGCCGACAGGGCATCGGGGAACGACTCGCCGGAGGCGATGACGACGTCGGTCACGGTCATGCCGGCGGCGACGCCCGCGGCGGTCGCGTACCGGTCGGCGCCCGCGATCCGGGTGACAGGGGCGATCGCCGCGAGTTGCGAGGCCACCGTCGCCGAGACCGCACCGGTTCCGCCGACGATGACGATCTCCTGCGGCTCGCTGCGCGCCAGCTCTGCCGCGACGGCGTCGGGGAGCGAGGCGGTTCGGGTCAGGAGCAGGCGCGACTGCTCGCGCGCCGCCATGGGGCCGGCGCTGAGTGCGTCGGGGAAGAGCTCACCGGTGGTGACGACGACGCGGTGCCCGTCCCCAACAGGGAGCCACCGCGCGAGGTTGGCGGCGGTCGCGTACCGATCAGCCCCACCGACGCGTTGCTCGGCCGTGCGCTGGATCGTCGGGGCGACAGGGCCGCTGGGCTCGCCCGGCGTTGGGTCTGGGGTCGGGTCTGGGGTCGGGTCTGGGGTGGGGTCCGGCGTCGGGTCTGGGGTGGGGTCTGGGGTCGGATCCAGCGTGGGGTCCGGCGTCGGGTCTGGGGTCGGATCCAGCGTCGGGTCTGGGGTGGGGTCCGGTGTCGGATCCAGCGTCGGGTCTGGGGTGGGATCGATGGGTGTGGGGTCGGCGGTGACCTCGGGCGTCGGGCCAGTCGGTTCGGGCTCGACCGAGGAGACGACCGGAGGTGGGGTGACCTCCTCAGCGGATGTCGGCGGCGGCACCAGTGCTGAGAGCAGCACGATCCCCAGAATCAACGAACCCGCCTTGACGAATCCCATGTCAGCCCCCCTCGAGCCGGAATGCACCCTACTTTCATGCAGCCTACAACTCACTATCGGCAAATCGGCGGCCCTCAGGGTCCTATTCGCCGAATCAGCCGCGACGAGCGCAGTCGGCGGAGTGGAGGGGCGTCAGGCGGGGTCGGTGGCCTCGGCCCAGAGTTCGCGGCGTCGCGCCGCCTCTCGACGGTCGACGATGGTGGAGACCGCGGAAACGATCACCAGGATGGCCGCCATCCACACCAGCTTGCGCAACATGGGTCCCACTCTATGGCCGGCTCCCGCGGGGAGCCAGCCGGTGGGGCGGACGGGAGCAGGCGCACTCTCTCGCTGTGGAGCCGTCGCTGCGCATCTGCACACCATCGGCCTCACAGCGAGAAGTGTGCGGACCTCAGTAGCCGAGCATCTCCTTGCGGACGGGCAGCCAGGCGATTGCGTCGCGGACGGCTTCCTGCTCGGTCAGCTTCGCCTCCCAGCCCAGAACGTCCTTGGCCTTCGACGAGACGGTGTAGACGCCGGCCACGTCGCCCGGGCGCGACGGGCCCTCAGCGACGCTCAGGGCGTCGCCGGAGATCGCCTCGAAGGATGCCGCCAGCTCCTTGACGGTCACCCCGTTGCCGGTGCCGATGTTGAACACCTCGTAGGAGGAGTTGGCGGTGGCCTTGTCGAACCCCTCCAGTGCGGCGACGTGCGCCTGGGCCAGGTCCCAGACGTGGATGAAGTCGCGGATGCCGGAGCCGTCGCGGGTGGGCCAGTCGACGCCGGTGACGGTGAAGGTCTCACCCTTGCTCCACGCCTCGAGCAGCTTGGCCAGCACGTGGCTGGGCTTCTCGAGCTGCTGCCCGGAGCGCAGCTTCGGGTCCGTGCCGATGGGGTTGAAGTAGCGCAGCGACAGCACCTTCATGGCGGAGGCCCTGGTGAAGTCCTCCAGGATCATCTCGACGATGTACTTGGTGCGCGCGTACGGCGAGCCCGGGGACAGCGGGGAGGCCTCGGTGACGATGAAGTTCTCGTCGGGGGCGTAGATGGAGGCCGACGACGAGAAGAGGAAGCGCAGCACCCCGGCGCGCTCCATGGCCCGCAGCAGCGTGATGGTCTTGGACACGTTGTTCTCGTAGTAGTCCAAAGGCTGCTCGACCGACTCGGGCACCACGATCTTCGCGGCGCAGTGCACCACAGCGTCGATGGCGTGCTCGGAGAAGACGCGCTCGAGGAGGGCCTCGTCGGCGAAGTCGCCCTCGTACACGGCCCGGTTCCCGATGAACTCGCGGCGCCCTGTGGAGAAGTCGTCGAGGATGACCACCTCGTGGCCCGCGTCCTCACATGCCGATGCGACGGTGCTGCCGATGTACCCGGCGCCGCCGGTGATCAAGACCTTCATGCCTAACCTTCCGTGGTGACTCGCCCCATCCTATTGCTGGGACGCCGTCAGTGGTGCCCGAGCCCCCGTCGCGATGCACCGCTCCGAGCCTGCTCCCCGGGGTGGCGTTGAGCACGACTTCGGAGTCGTTGCGCTTGGATCGTTCAAATCCCTGGAATCGCGACTGACTCCGGATGCGTGCTCAAGGCGGCTCGCCGAGAGCCGTGTCCGGCTCAAGCCCGCCCGCCGAGAGCCGTGTCCGGCTCAACGCTCACCCGGCCACGGGCTGCGGCTCAGTCTCGACGGCGGACTGGCGTTCCTTCCTCGACCGGCCGAAGCGGAGGTACAGCGACGGCAGGACGAACAGGTTGAGCAGCGTCGACGTGACCAGGCCGCCCAGGATCACCACGGCCATCGGGTACTCGATCTCGTGGCCGGGCTGGTTGCCCATGACCACCAGGGGAATCAATGCCAGCCCCGTCGCCGAGGCGGTCATCAGGATCGGTGCCAACCGCTCGGATGCCCCCCGCATCACCATGTCATGGCCGAAGGGGACGCCCTCGACGCGTTCAAGGTGCTGGCAGTGGCTGATCAGCAGGATCCCGTTGCGGGCGGCGATGCCGAACACCGTCAGGAAGCCGACGAGGGAGCCGAGTGTGATGACGCCTCCGGTGAGCCGGGCGGCGAGGATGCCACCCACGAGGGACATGGGGAGGGTCGCGAACAGGAGCACGGCCAGGCGCAGCCGCCCGAACGCGGCTTGGAGGAGCATGAAGATCACGATGAACGAGCCCGCCCCGTAGAGCAGCAGCCGAGACTGCGCGGCTCCGAACTCGTCGGCCTCCCCCAGAACCTCGATGTGTGTCTCGGCCGGGATCTCGACGCCCACGAGGCGCGCCTCGACCTCGCGCACGACGGCGCTCAGGTCGGCGCCCTCGATGTTGGCGCCGACGTCGATGTGGCGCGATCCCTCGACGCGCTCGATCGCGTTGGGTGTGGGGGCGATCCGGATCGTGGCCAGGTCCTTCAGCTTGATGCGTTCACCGTCCGGCGTGTCGATGGGCAGCTCGCCGAGCGCCGAGACGCTGCCCCGGGTCTCCGGGGTGCTCCAGACGTGGACGTCGTAGGCCCTGCCGCCGTGGAAGATGTCAGCGACCTCCTCGCTGGCGACCAGTGTCGCGGCCTGACGCCGGATGTCTCCTGGCTTCAACCCGTGGGCGGCCGCGACGGCCTCGTTCACCTCAACCTCGATGTGAGGGATGGTGGTGAGGAGTGAGGCGTGCGCGTCGGCGATGCCGGGCACGTCCTTGATCCGGTCAGCGATCTCGTTCGCCTTCGCCTCCAGGACGGCCAGGTCGGGACCGCTGACACGGATGACGATCGCCTCGCTGGTGCCGGTGAGGACCTCCTTGACGCGCTCGCGGAGGTAGGTCTGAACGTCGCGGTAGATGCCGGGGTAACTGTCGACGACGCGCTGGACCTCGGCCAGCGTGGAGTCGTAGTCGACCTCCTCGCTGACGCTGATCCAGTTCTCGCCGAAGTTCACGCCGTACACTTCGTCGGCGAGCAGGGCCTGGCCGATGTGCGATCCGCAGTTGTTGACGCCGGGGATCTCACGCAGGTCCTGGCAGCCGCGGATCGAGATACGGACCTCTTCGCCCTGGGAGGTGCCCGCCGGGGTCAGCCAGTGCATGAGGAAGTCGCGCTCCTTGAAGTTGGGCAGGAGCGACTGGCCGAGCGTGGGGGCGATGATGATCCCGGCCAGGACGGAGACGAGCACGGCCGTCATCGCGGGCCTGGTGGTGCGGGTGACCCGGTCCAGCAGTCGCGTGTAGCCGGCCTTCAGCCTGGTCAGCAGCCAGGGTTCGCGGGCCTTGACTGCGCCCCTGCCCAGCAGGAGGAAGCAGAGGGCAGGGGTCACGGTCATCGCCACCATCATGGAGGCCATCACGGCCAGGCCGTAGGCCAGCACCAGCGGCTGGAAGAACGCCCCGGAGAGCCCGCCCAGGAAGAAGACGGGTACGATCGCGGCCACGTCGATCAGGGTCGCGTAGATGATGGCGCTGCGGACCTCGACGGAGGCGTCGACGACGACGTTGAACACCGACGTGCCGGTCGGGTTGGCCTTCTCCTCCCGCAGCCGGCGGACGATGTTCTCCACGTCGATGATGGCGTCGTCGACCACCACGCCGATCGACACCACCAGGCCCGCCAGGACCATCACGTTGATGCTCTGGTTGTTGAGGTCGAGGATCATCAGCGCGATGATCAGGGACAACGGGATGGCGATCAGGCTGATGAGGGTGGTGCGCCACTCCATCAGGAACGCGATCAGGATCGCCACCACCAGCAGGATGCCGATGAGCAGAGAGGTGGTCAGGTTGTCGACCGCCGTCTCGATGAACGTCGCGGGACGGAAGATGGTGGTGTCGACGGTGATGCCGGTCAGGGCGGGCTGCAGCTCGGCCATCGCGTCCTCAAGACCCCTGGTCACCTGGAGGGTGTTGGTGTCGGGGAACTTCTGCACCACCAGCAGGATGCTGGCCTTGTCGTTGACGACGCCGTCGCCCCAGGTGGGGCCGTAGGTCGTCAGCACCTCGCCGAGGTCGCCAAGGGTGACCAGGGTCTCGTCGTCGGTCTCCACCGTGACCTTGGCCAGCGCCTCCGGGTTGTCGATGGGCTGGACCGAGCGCACGGTGAGCCTCATCCCGTTCTGCTCCACGAAGCCGCCGGTGCCGATCACGGAGCCTTCGGTGTAGCGCAGGATCTGGGCGTCCAGAGCCTGCGCCGTGGTGTCCATCACCTCGTCGATCGTCACGTTGTGCTGGGCCAACTTGCGGGGGTCAACCTGCACGTGGAGCTGCTGCAACTGCTCACCCCAGATGGCCACGTTGGCGACGCCGGGCACGCGCAGCAGCCGCTGCCGGATGGTCCAGTACGAGATCCGCGACATCTCCATCTGCGAGATGGTCTCGGAGGAGAGCCCGATCTTGAGCACCCGGCTCGTGGAGGACAAGGGGGGCATCAGGACCGGCGGGGAGGCCCACGTGGGCAGCGATGGCGTCAGCTGGGCGATCCGTTCGGCCACCAGTTGGCGGGCCCGCTCCTGGTCGAAGCTGCGGGCGAAGATCAGGGTGATCGAGGACAGGTCGCTCACCGACTTGGAGCGCAGCTCCTCGACGCCCTCGATGCCGGCCAGCTGCTCCTCCATCGGCGTGGTGATCAGCTCCTCCACCTCGGTCGAGCTGTTGCCGATGGCGATGGTCTGGATCTCCACCCTGGGGGGTGCGAACTCGGGGAACACGTCCACCGAGGCGGTGCGCAGGTCGAGGAATCCGAGCAGCATCAACGTGCCGGCGGCGAACAGCACCAGCCACCGGAACCGGAGGCTCGAGGCCACAATCCGGCGCATCATCAGTGACCGACCCCGAGTTCGGCGCCCCACACCTGGTTCGCACCTGTGGTGACCACCAGTGTGCCGGCCTTCGGCCCCTGCGACAGCGTCACGGTCCGGCCGTCGTCGACGACCACCTCGACCGTCTCTCGCTGGTACGTCAGCGGATCCAGGGCGACGTAGACGACCGTGGTGCCCACGTTGTCGTAGATCAGCGCTGCGCTGGGGATCTCGAGCAGGACCCCGGCCGCCGTCACGGGGGCGGTCTGGATGTCGGCCCGCGCGGCGCTCTCCTCGGTGAACGTGACCCGCTTCAGCCCCGACGCCGGGTCGACGGTCTCCACGTGCGCGGGCTCGTAGTGGCCGGCCGCCTGTCCCTCAGCCTGCGCACACCCGCCGAGGACACCACACAGGACCACGAGGGCCGTGGCCGTGATCATCCGGGCGCGCATCACGCCACCTCCGTCCCCAGCGCGCCCCCGTGCGACGCAGCGGACGCCGGTCTGGGGGGTGTCACGGCGGGGAGCAACAGCCCGACGGCCGTGGTGGTGACCAGCCCGCCGAGAACCACGAGGGCCAGCGGCTGAACGAGCTCCAGACCCGCGACCGGTCCCATGACCGCTGCCGGCAGTAGCAGCAACGCGACGCCGATGGCCGTGCCGAGGACGACGGAGAGGTGCCGGCCCGGATCGGCACGCCTTCCCTCGGTGGCCGTGCGGCCGCTGTCCTCGATGTGGAGCAGAGTGTTGCGTGCGGCGATTCCTACCAACACCAACACCCCCGCCCAGGCGCCGAGGGAACCGCCGATCACGAGAGCCACCAACACGCCACCGGCCAGCGCCGCGACCAAGGACAGGAACGCCAGGGCGCCGTGTGTCCACGACTGGACGGCTGCCTGCAGGATCAGGAAGGTGGCCAGCGCGGCGGCGAGTGCGAAGCCGATCACCGCCACCAGGTTCAGCTCGTCCGCGGTGGACGAGGTCAGTACCTCGGCGTGATGCTCCAAGGGGAAGGTGACGCCGTCGACGACCTCCTGGGCGGCCAGGGCCGCACCGGCCGGATCGAGTCCGTCCAGGTCGGCCACGACGTCCACCCGTCGGGCCACTGCGTCGCGATCGATGCGCTCGGGCACGTCGACGATCCTGATGTCGGCCACCTCGGACAAGACGACGACGCCACCGGCGGGCTTCTCGATCGGGAGGCTGGAGACGGCCTCGACGCTGGCGCGTGTGGCGGGAGTGCCTTGGACGATCACGTCGAAGACCTTCTGGCCCTCGAAGATGCTGCCCACCTGGATCCCCTGCACGAGCGTGGCCTCGGCGCGGCGGACGTCGCCGGGCTTGATGCCGTGCACCGCGGCCTTGTCGAGGTCCACGGTGATCTCCACAGCCTTCTCCATCGCCGGGGCGATGACCCGTGGGTCGACGACCCCTTCGACGGCCGACAGCGCCTGCTGGACCTCGTCGGCCTTCGCCAGCATGGAGGTCAGGTCCTCGCCGTAGATGCGGACGGTCAACGGATGCGCCGAGCCGGTGAGGACGTCGAAGGTGCTGCCGGAGACGGCCGTGCCATGCACCACCGCGCCGATGTCACGGAGGCGCTGGCTCGAGTACGGCACCACGTCGTGCGCGTAGCCGGAGAGTCCTGCGACGGTCTCCTCGATCTCGGGCAGGGCCTGGTCGTAGTCGGTGTCGGCGGCCAGGCGTACCCAGATCCTCGCCGTGTTGACGTCGGCGATCTGATCGCCGGTGATCGCGCGCCCCACGTGTGCGGCGACGGCGTCGACTCCCTGCACAGCGCTCAACTCGTCGGACAGTTGGGCAACCGCTGCAGTCGTCGTGGCCAGCGAGGCGCCGGAGTCCCCCGTGAGGCTCACCTGCACGTTTCGATCCTGCAGGGTGGGGATGATGTTGGACGGCACGAGCGCGGCGCCCGCCACGGTGACCATCGCCAGCACCCCCACCGCCACCATCGCGATCGGGCCCCCGGCGAGGCTGGCGATGCGGGACCCGTATCCGGCGCCCATCCGCGCGGCCGGCGGTGCCGGTCTCGCCGATGCGCCACGCGCCAGGAGTGAGGCCAGCGCGGCTGTGACCGTCATGCCGACGACGAAGGAGGCCAGCAGCGCCACCACGTACGCGGACACGGCGGGCGTGATGAACGCGCCCGGCCGGCCTTCGACGACGGCGACGGGAACGATCCAGGCCAGCCCGATCGCCAGGGCATACCCACGCAGGCCCGGTAGGGCCGACGCGTCGTGCGCCGACGCGGCACCGCCCCCGGGGTCCGCGACGGCCTGTCCAGTCGCCGAGTGGGCGGCGTCGTAGGCGAGGAGGACCGCGCCGGCGGCCAGTCCGAGGAAGGTCATGGCGTTGAACGTCTCGCCCCGCCACTGCAGGACAAGCCCTGCCGCAGTGAGCGACACGACGACGGACGCCAGGGTCAAGGCCGCGGCCCGCCAGCTGAGGAGCCACAGCCCCACACCCGCGATCAGAAGAGCCACGCCCAGGGTGGCGGCGAGGCGGAGATTCGCCGTCGCGGCGTCGACGTAGTCGGCTGCCCGGAACGTGGAGGAGTCCACCTCGACCCCGGCGAGTCCCGGGCGGAGTTCGTCGAGCGCATCCTCGACGGCGCCCGTCACCACGGCGGGGTCGGCATGGGGGAACTTCTCGACCACCAGGAGCAGACCCTCGCCCGCGCCGCCGACGATCGCGTCGCCGATCATCGGTTGATGCGACTCGACGATGGTGGCCACGTCGCGCAGCAGGAGGCCGCCGCCCTCGTCGACGGGGATCTTCCCGAGCTCGTCGGTGGTGGCGAACTTGTCGAAGACGTGCCTCACCTGCAGCCGTTGCTGCACGGTCTCGATGAAGCCGCCGGTGCCCGGGGTCGAGGCTTCCAGGAAGGTCAGCGGCGAGACGATCTGAGCGTTCCCGGCCGAGGAGATGATCTGTTCCAGGGACACGTCCTTGGCCGCCAGGACCTCCGGGTCCACCTGGACCTGGAGCTGGCGCTCACGCAGGCCCCAGATCGCGACGTTGGCCACGCCGGGGATGCCCATCAACCGCGGGCGTACCACCCACCGGGCCAGGACCGAGCGCTCGATGGCGGTCAGCGTGTCGGACGACATGCTGACCATCAGCAGGCGGCTGCTCGACGATAGCGGCTGGAGCATCGTTGGTGGCTTGGACACCTGGGGCAGCGCGTGGGCCTGGGTCAGCTTCTCCTGGACCCTGGAGCGGGCCTCGTACAGACTCGTCTCCGCCGCGAAGACCATGACGATGCGGGAGAGCCCGGGCATCGACTCGGACCGGATGACGTCCACGTCCTGGACGCCGTTGAGCAGGTCCGCCTCCAGGGGGACGGTGATGAGCTGCTCAACCTCTTCTGCCGAGAGTCCGAGGGCCTCGGTCTGCACCTCGACAAACGGCGGCGCAAACTCGGGTAGCGCGTCGACGGTTGCCTGAGGGAGTCGGACGAAGCCGAGGACCAGGATGGCTGCCGCCAGGGTGAGGATCAGGAGACGGAGGCGAACACTCGCCGAGACAATGGATCGGATCATGGCCGACGTCCCCCCTGCTGGGTCTCACGAGCCAGGTGGTGCTGGCCTGGGAGAGGTTTCGCTTCAGAGACTATGAGGGGGTGGCTGCGGGAGGGAGGGGGGAAATGAGAGCTTTCTCATCTTGCTCCGGGGGCGCTGTTTCATCACTTGTCAGCGCGATTCTGCTGCGGTGCCTAGCGGCCGCGGGATGCTAACTTTCGCACCGATTCGCGTGCGCGAAGCAACAATGTGTGGTGAGGAAGCTCACCAGCCGCGGCGGACCCACTCGTCGAGGTTCGGGCGCTCGGCGCCGATCGACGTCGACGGGCCGTGGCCGGTGTGCACCACCGTCTCGTCGGGGAGCGTGAACAGCCGCGACCCGATCGAGCCGATGATGGTGTCGAAACTCGAGTAGTCCCACCTCGTGGCGCCCGGGCCCCCCTCGAAGAGGGTGTCGCCGGTGAACACGCAGCCCACGTGCTGCGCGACGAACGACGTCGAGCCTGGGGTGTGCCCCGGCGTGTGGCGGGCCTCCAGGGTGAGGTCTCCGGCCAAGAAAGTGTCGCCGTCGGGCAGCGGCGTGAACGCGGCTTCGCCGTGCTCCGCCGCCCACAGGAAGCGGTCGGCCTCGTGCAGGTGCACCGGTGCCCCGACCAGGGCGGCGAAGTCGAGTGCCGCCCGGACGTGGTCCCAGTGCCCGTGCGTGAGCAGGACGGCCGAGACCTCCCGGCCTGCAACGGCACGCTCGACGGCCCGGGCGTCGTGTGCGGGGTCGATCACGACGACGCACACATCGTCGCCGACGATCCACACGTTGTTCTCGTGAACCGGGGGGCCGGCGGGGTCGTGGTTCCCGGCCGTGACCAGGCGCACCACGCGCGCGCTCACGCCTTCCCCCTCGTGAGGCGGCTCGCGACGGCGGTGATCAGCCGGTTCCGCAGCCCGGCCTGCCCGCTGGCGGCGGTCCGGGGGTGGTGCCAGATGGCCTCGAAGATGAGGAGCAGGTCCTCGACGTCCACCTCGAACTCGACGCCGGCGCGCTCGGCCGCTGAGGTGACCAGGTCCACGTAGGACGGCCAGGCGTCCTTGCGGACCTCGTCCACCCGATCGCCGAAGGCCGGGTCCCGGTAGGCGCGCAGGTCGATCTCCATCAGGGTGCGCAGCACCTCGGGGCCCGCGTCGTTGACGTTGAGGATGCCGGCGATGATCTGCTCGGTGGTCATCTCCTCCGGCAGCCCGGCCAGGGCGGAGCGGTAGGTGTCCACCTGTTCCTGGGCCACGTGGCGCATGATCTCGACGCAGAGGTCGTCCTTCGTGGCGAAGTTGGAGTAGAAGGCGCCGCGTGTGAACCCGGCCGCCTGGCAGAGGTGCTCGACGCTGGTGGCGTCGATGCCGCGGCGGCTGAACTCGTCGATGGCGGCCAGGACGAGCCTTCGGCGGGTGTCCTCGCGCCGTTTCGTGGGTTCAGTCGTCATGGTCAAGGTCTCCCGCCGATTCAGGTTTGTAGGCAACTCGATGCATAGTTGTATCCTCAGAGAGCGAGCCTAACGCGCCTCCTCACTCTACGGATAAGGCCCCCCGCATGTCTGCTGTGTTGTACGCCGTCGGCCGCTGGTGTTACCGGCGTCGGCTCACCGTGATCGGGCTGTGGCTGGGCCTGTTGATCCTCCTGGGCGGTTCCGCCGCCGTGTTCTCGGGCTCGTTCAACAACGCCTTCGAGATCCCGTCGTCGAAGTCCCAGGAGGCCCTGGACAAGCTTCGGATGACCTTCCCGCAGGGGGCTGCGCTGTCCGCGCTGGCCGTCGTCGTCGCGCCGGAGGGGGAACAGATCGCCGACCACCGCGCGGAGATCGAGGACGCCATCGAGGAGTTCGGCGGCCTCAGCATGGTGGAGGCCGTCACCTCGCCGTGGAACGAGTACGTCGACGGGCTGGTCTCCGACTCCGGCCGCGCCGCGATCATCCAGCTCAGCCTGGACTTCGACGGCCAGACGCCCACCGAGGCGCAGCTCGAGCCCATCACCGAGGTCGCCGACGCGCTCGAGGCGGCCATGCCCGAGGGCACGCAGGTGAGCATGGGCGGCGAGGCCTACAACATCGAGCTCCCGCATCTCAGCGTCATCGAGGCCATCGGCCTGCTCGTGGCGATGGTGGTGCTGACGGTCGTGCTCGGCTCGGTGGTGGCCGCGGGCCTGCCGCTGCTGACCGCCATCACCGGCGTGGGCATCGCGATGGCGCTGATGTTCCTGCTCACCCGTCTCTTCGACATCAACTCCACCACCCCGCTCCTCTCGGTGATGCTCGGGCTCGCCGTCGGCATCGACTACGCCCTCTTCATCCTCTCGCGCCACCGCGACCAGCTCCGCGACGGACTCGAGCCCGAGGAATCGGCGGGCCGCGCCGTCGGCACGTCCGGCTCCGCCGTCGTGTTCGCGGGGCTCACCGTCTTCATCGCGCTGCTCGGCCTGGGGGTGGCGAACATCCCGTTCCTGACCGTGATGGGCATCTTCGCCGCCGTCACCGTGGCCATCTCGGTGGCCATCGCGCTGACCTTCCTGCCCGCGCTCATGGGCCTGATGGGGGAGCGGATGCGCCCCAGGCCACGCAAGGCGGCCGCCAAGCCGCCGACGCACGGCGGGGCGTTCGCGTGGTGGGTCACCCTGACGACCACGCACCCGATCGTCACCATCGTCGTCACGGTGGGCGCCCTGCTGGCGATGGCCGTCCCGGCGCTGGGGCTGCAGGTCTCGCTGCCGAACGCCGGGCAGCAGCGCCCCGAGCAGCCCGCCCGCATCGCGTTCGACCTCATCAGCGAGCACTTCGGAGCCGGCGTCAACGGCCCGCTCATCGTGACCGCGGACATCATCGGGTCCACCGATCCGCTCGGGCTCATGGCCAGCCTCAAGGAGGACATCGAGGGCATCGACGGCGTCGCCAGCGTGCCGCTCGCCACCCCCAACCCCAACGCCGACACCGGCCTCATCCAGATCGTCCCCGAGACCGGCCCCGACGACCCCGCCACGGCCGACCTCGTCCGCTTGCTCCAGGGCCGGGCTGACGAGTGGGAGGAGAGGTACGGCGTCACCACCAACGTGACCGGCCTCACCGCCGTCCAGATCGACATCAGCGAGAAGCTCACCGCCGCGCTCCTGCCCTTCGGCGTGCTGGTGGTGGGCCTGTCCCTGATCCTGCTCGCCGCCGTGTTCCGCTCCGTGTGGGTGCCGATCAAGGCGACGGTGGGCTACCTGCTCAGCGTCGGCGCCGCGTTCGGCGCCACGGCGCTCGTGTTCAACTACGGCTTCCTCAAGGAGGTGGTCAACCTCGAGCGCGGCATGCCGATCATCTCCTTCCTGCCCATCCTGCTCATGGGCATCCTGTTCGGCCTGGCCATGGACTATGAGGTGTTCCTGGTCAGCCGGATGCGCGAGGAGTACGTGCACGGCAAGACCCCGCTCGAGGCCATCCGCGGCGGCTTCGTCGCGTCCGGCCCCGTCGTGATGGCGGCGGCCGTGATCATGATCTCCGTCTTCGCGTTCTTCGTGCCCCAGGGCATGAGCGCCATCAAGCCGATCGCCTTTGCGCTTGCTGTCGGTGTCGCGGTGGACGCGTTCCTGGTGCGCATGACGCTGGTGCCCGCCGTGCTGGCACTGCTCGGCCACCGCGCCTGGTGGCTGCCCGCGTGGCTGGACCGGCTGCTGCCCACCTTCGACGTGGAGGGCGAGGTGCTCTCCACCGAGATGGCGCTGAAGGGCTGGCCGGGCGACGGCTCGGTGCTGTACGCCGATGGGCTCGAGGTCGAGGGCGTGGTCGGACCCATGGACCTCAGGCTCGTGCCGGGCAACGTGATCGGGCTCACCGGACCAGTGGGGGCACGCACGGGCGCAGCTCTGGCGCTGAGCGGCCGGCTGGAGACCACGGGCGGCCGGGCCCGCGTGGCCGGAGCCCTGCTGCCCCAGGCTGCGGGCAACGCCCGCCGCCGGGTCACCTACCTCGATCTCGCCCACGTCGACGACCCGGCCGCGGCCCTCAACGCGGTGAGGCCGGGCACCGTCGTCTTCATCGACTCGGTGGACCTGGTCACGGGCACCGACGCAGAGGCGGCCCTCTCCGGGCTCCTCGACAGGATCCGGCACGGGGGCGCGGTGGTGCTGTGCGCCGCCGTCGAGGACCACCTCAGCCACTTCTCGCTGGACGGCACCTACGCCGCCCCCGCCATCGCTCACGAGGGGAGCCGGGCATGACACCCGACACAGCAACCGGAGGGCGCGTCACCTGGCCGGCCATCGTCGCGTTGGCGGTCGTGCCGCTGCTCGCAGTGGCCGCGCTCATCGGGCTGACCGCGCCGGGGGCCGACGAGCAGGTGGAGGCGGCCGTCGTGAACCTCGACCAGGCTGTCACCGTCGGCGATCAGATCGTGCCGCTGGGCCGTCAACTTGCCGCGGCGATGATCGAGCGTGAGGGGGAGAACGTCACGTGGACGTTGGCCGACGCCCCAAGCGCCTCCGAGGGCCTGGCCTCAGGCCGGTTCTCGGCTGTCGTGACCATCCCGGAGGACTTCTCGGCCTCCGCCACCTCGTTCTCGGAGAACGACGCGGACTCGGCAACCCAGGCCACGATCCAGGTCCAGGTCAGCGAGAACGCGCCCGTGACGGACGCGCAGCTGGCCCAGCAGATCGCCCGCCTGGCCACCGACACCATCAACGCCACCCTCACCGAGGGTTACCTCGACGGCATCTACGTGGGCTTCAACACAGTCGGCGAGCAGTTCGCCACCATCGTCGACGGCGCCCGGCAGTTGAGCGACGGCGCTACCCAGCTCGCCGACGGCGCGCTCCAGTCCTCTCAGGGCGCCAACCAGCTGAGCGACGGCATGGCGCTCCTTGGTGAGAACGGGCCTCGGCTCGCCGACGGCGGCGACCAGCTCGTCATCGGGATCGGTGAGCTCCGCACGGGCACGTCGCAGCTGGCTGATGGAGCCGAGGAGCTCGCTGACGGTGTCGAGCAGTACGCCGACGGGGCGGACCAGCTCCTCGGCGGCATCCCCGCCTTCGCCGACGGTGCCGCCCAGGCCATCGGGGGCGTCGGGCAGCTGCGCGACGGGCTCGACCAGGTCATCGCCGGGCTGGACCAGCCGCAGGACTTCTCGCAGCTCGATCAGCTGGCCGCCGGCGCGCGTCAGACCGCCGACGGCGTCGCCGGGCTGTCCGGCGGGATCGCCCAGGTGAACCAGACCATGCAGGGATTCAGCTCCGGCGCCATCCCAGTCCCGGACCAGGTGACCGCCATCGGCGGCCAGATCGCGGCGGGCTTCCAATGCCCGGTCGCCGACCCCGCCACCTGCGAGATGCTGCAGCAGACCTTCGCCGCGGGCGCGTCCGCGGGCGTCACCGCGGGATTCCAGGCGGGCACCGGCACCGCATCGACGGCGCTCACCACGCCCGACCCGGCCTCGGGGTCGTCGCTTGTCGACGGGGCCTCGGCGCTCGCAGCCGGCGCGGACCAACTGGCCGACGGCGTCGACCAGCTCGCCACGGAGTTGCCTGCGCAGACCGCCGCCCAGACCGCCGCCCTGAAGGCAGGGCTCACCCAGATCCGCGATGGCGCCGACACGCTGGCCACGGAGGCCCAGCCCCTCGTCGACAACGCACCGGTGCTGTCCGCCGGCGCCACGGAGCTCAACGCGGCGACCGGCCAGCTGGCGGACGGCGCCTCACAGCTCGCCTCGGGGGTCACCCAGCTCGATGAGGGCGTGGGCGAGCTCGAGGCGGGGGCGGCCACCTTCGTCGACGGCGTGACGCAGTACACCGAGGGCGTGGTCTCGGCCGCCGACGGCACGGCCCTGCTCGCCGACGGGCTGGCGCAGCTCTCGGACGGCGCGGCCCAGCTCGACGACGGGCTCTCCACCTTCGCCACCGAGCTCGCCAAGGGCGCCGATCAGGTGCCCACCTACTCGCCTGAGGACAGGCAACGGCTCTCCCAGGTGGTCGCAGCCCCGGTGGACGCCCCCGACGACGTCATCTCGAGCGGGCGTGTGCCGATGGTGTCGCTGCTGCTGGTGTCGGCGCTGTGGCTGGGTGCCCTCGCCGGGTTCGTGGTGTCGCGGCCGGTGCCGGCGGATGTGGTCAGCTCCCGCGCCTCCAGCCTCGCACTCTGGACGAGGACCGTCTGGCTGCCGCTGGCCATCGTCGCCGGACAGGGACTGGTGCTGGGCATCGTCGGCGGGGTGATCCTCGAGGCGGGGATCGGCGCCACCCTTGGCCTGTCGCTGCTGCTGGCCGCGCTGGGCGCATCGTTCGTCTTCGCCAACCACGCCCTCGCAGGCTGGCTGGGCAACGCGGGCCGTGCCGTGTCGGTGCTCCTCCTCGTGGTGACGGTGGCGCTCGGGTTGTCCTCGGCGGCATCATGGCTGGCTCCGGTGGCGGCGGTCTCGCCGCTGCACAACGGTCTGCTGCTGGTGCGCACCTGGCTCTCCGACGGCAGCGGTGGGATCGGTCTGGCCTCCATGGCGCTGCTTCTGGCCGCGATCGCACTGACGATGTCGGTCCTGGCGATCTCGAGCCGACGGCGCCTCACGGTGGAGCAGTACCGCAGGGCCGCCTGAGTCAAGTCTCTTCCGCTGGGGTGGGCCGCGCCTAGCGTGGGGTCTCGCTGTCAGGTGCCGGGAGCCCTGACACGACGCCCGCGCGGCCCTTGTCCGCCGTTTCCTCGTTGCCCGCGAGTCTGTCTCCGGTCGTCGCGGGCACAATCGTGTGACGTTTGTCTGGTCGTGGCGTCCCGCGCGACGGCTGGAGGTGTGGACATGCACGCCGAGCAAGTCGACGCGCAGTTAAAGCCCGAAGTGCAGTGTGAGAGCGTGATCGTGCACGAACGTGCACTGTACTTGCAACGACGTGCAGCAACGAGTTGGCTTGTCAGCGGCGGCCGATCCGGCCGTCGTGAAGTATGCGCCACTGTCGGCGCCGATCTGACAAAGCTGTCAGGAACGGAGTGAGGGATGGAAACCTCTTTGGGTGTTGTCTTCCTCTCGGAAGTCGTGGGATCAGCAATGCTGCTGCTGCTTGGTGGTGGTGTCGTCGCCAACGCGATCCTCACCAAGACCAAGGGCAACGGGCAAGGGTTCCTTTTCATCAACTGGGGCTGGGGTATCGCGGTCTTCGCGGGCGTCCTCGTCTCGTACAAGTCGGGCGGCCACCTCAACCCCGCCGTCACGCTGGGCATCCTGGCCTCCGGGTCTGAGACCTACGCCGCCGGCGTGCCGATCACCGCAGCGTCCACCATGGTGTATCTCGCCGCTGAACTCGTCGGCGCCATGATCGGTGCCGTCCTCTGCTGGCTCGCCTACAAGGACCACTTCGACGAGGAGCCGGATCCGGCCCTCAAGCTCGCCGTGTTCTCGACGGGCCCCGGCATCCGCAACTACGCGATGAACGTCGTCACCGAGGCCATCGCCACCTTCGTGCTCGTGTTCGTGATCCTCGGCGCAGGCAAGTTCACCGGCGCGGGCGGCTCGGACCCGGCCAACCTCGGCTGGCTGGGCGCGCTCGGCGTCGCGGTCCTGATCGTCGGCATCGGCGCGAGCCTCGGCGGCCCGACCGGCTACGCCATCAACCCCACGCGTGACCTCGGCCCCCGCATCATCCACGCCATCCTCCCCATCAAGGGCAAGGGCGGCTCCGACTGGGGCTACTCCTGGGTGCCGATCGTCGGCCCCATCATCGGCGGTGTCCTCGCGGGCCTGCTTTCCGGCGTCCTCCTCCCCGCAGTCTGATTCTCGAAAGGAATTGGGTAAGTAATGGCTGACAAGTACGTACTCGCAATCGACCAGGGGACCACGAGCTCCCGGGCCATCGTCTTCGACCACAGCGGACAGATCGTGTCCACGGGTCAGAAGGAGCACGAGCAGATCTTCCCCCGCGCCGGCTGGGTTGAGCACAACCCCGTCGAGGTGTGGAACAACGTCCGCGCCGTCGTTGCCGAGGCACTCAGCAGCGCATCGATCAACCACCAGGAGATCGCGGCGGTCGGCATCACCAACCAGCGCGAGACCACCGTCGTGTGGGACAAGAAGACCGGCGAGCCGGTCTACAACGCCATCGTCTGGCAGGACACCCGCACGGCCAAGATCGTCGAGGATCTGGGCGGAGACGAGGGCCAGGACAAGTACAAGGCGCGCGTGGGCCTCCCCCTGGCGACCTACTTCTGTGGCCCGAAGGTCAAGTGGATCCTGGACAACGTCGACGGCGCCCGCGAGCGGGCAGAGGCCGGAGACCTGGTCATGGGCACCATGGACACCTGGGTGCTGTGGAACATGACCGGCGGCGTCGACGGTGGCGTGCACGTCACCGATGTGACCAACGCGTCGCGCACCATGCTCATGGACCTCAAGACCCTGAGCTGGGACGCCGACATCGCGGCCGACATGACCATCCCGATGTCGATGCTGCCCGAGATCAAGAGCTCGGCCGAGGTCTACGGCGTGGGTCGCGCGGCGGGCCTGCTGCCCGACGTGCCGATCGCCGGCATCCTGGGCGACCAGCAGGCGGCCACCTTCGGCCAGGCCTGCTTCGAGCCCGGCATGGCGAAGAACACCTACGGCACCGGCAACTTCATGCTGCTCAACACCGGCGAGGAGATCGTTCCGTCGAAGAACGGCCTGCTCACCACCGTGTGCTACAAGATCGGCGACAAGCCCGCCATCTACGCCCTCGAGGGCTCGATCGCGGTCACCGGCTCGCTGGTGCAGTGGCTGCGCGACAACATGAAGATGTTCAGCTCGGCCCCCGAGGTCGAGGAGTTGGCGGCCACCGTCGAGGACAACGGCGGCGCGTACTTCGTGCCCGCGTTCTCGGGCCTGTTCGCCCCGTACTGGAAGTCCGACGCACGCGGTGCGCTGGTCGGCCTCACCCGCTACGTCAACCGCGGCCACATCGCCCGCGCCGTCCTGGAGGCCACCGCCTACCAGACGCGTGAGGTGCTGGAAGCCATGGAAGCGGACTCGGGCGTGAAGCTGGCCGAGCTCAAGGTCGACGGCGGCATGACCATGAACGAGACCCTCATGCAGTTCCAGGCCGATCAGCTCGGCGTCGACGTGGTCCGCCCCGTCGTCGCAGAGACCACCGCCCTGGGCGCCGCCTACGCAGCCGGCATCGCCGTCGGCTACTGGGCGGGCGAGCAGGACGTCATCGACAACTGGGCAGAGGCCAAGCGCTGGACGCCCAACGTCGACGAGGCCGATCGCGACCGCCTCTTCCGCAACTGGAAGAAGGCCGTGACCCGCACGTTCGACTGGGTCGACGAGGACGTCAAGGAGTGACCTCCAACTGACGCATGTCACGTCAGGGGCGCCGGGAGACCGGCGCCCCTTTCGCGTCCCTCGACGCTGGTTGAGCCGGGCTGCCCATTTCTGCTGGTTGAGCCGGGCCGAAGGAGCGAAGCGACGCGCGCCCGCGTCGAAACCGACGCTGGCTAGGGGTGTCGGTCGGGTTCCGCGGCGGCTGAGGGGGACCGGCCTCGCCCATGGGCGCCCTCGGCACGCCCAAAACCGCCGGCGTGCCTCGCCCAACGCCCGACCCACCGCGACCGGTCCCCCTCATCCACCGCTCCGCGGACACGTCGCGTCCCCTCACCCAGCCGTCGGGGGGTGAGCCGGGCCGACAGACCCTTCCGCTGGGTTGAGCCACCGCTCGGCGGTCCGTCACAGCTGCGGTCCTCGTCAACGGACCTCCTCCGGTGCTTCGCGGGCTAGCCTGGGCGCATGCCAGAGCATGAGGTGCTGTCAGTGGGGGATCGCGAGGTCAAGCTGACCTCGCCCGGCAGGGAGCTGTGGCCCGCCGCAGGGATGGCAGACGGGGCCGCCGTCACCAAGCGAGACCTCGCGGGCTACCTCGTCGCCGTGGCAGAGCCGTTCCTGCACCTCAACGGTGACCGGCCGATGACGCTGCAGCGGTTCCCCGAGGGGGTCGACGGCGAGGAGTTCTTCTCGAAGCGCCCGCCGCAGGGGGCGCCGTCGTGGATGAGGCGCGTGACGTGCACCTACCCGTCCCGCCGTCGGCACGACCAACTGACCTTCGACGAGCCCGCCTCCCTGGCCTGGGCCGCTCAGATGGGCACCATCACCTTCCACCCCTGGCCCGTCCGGACCTCGAACCTGGACAACCCCGACGAGTTCCGCATCGACCTCGACCCCCAGCCGGGCCGCGACTTCCGCGACGCCGTCGAGGCAGCCCTCGCGCTGCGCGAGGTGATGGCCGAGGCCGGGCTGAAGGCGTATGTCAAGACCTCCGGCAACCGCGGCATCCACGTCTACGCCCGCATCAGGCCCACCCACGAGTTCCAGGACGTGCGGCACGGCGTGATCGGGGTCGCACGGGAGTTGGAGCGGCGGATGCCGGACCTGGTCACCACGTCGTGGTGGAAGGAGGAACGCGGCGAGCGGATCTTCGTCGACTTCAATCAGGCCAACCGCGACCGCACCATCGCCGCGGCCTACTCGCCGCGACCCCTGCCCTGGGCGCCGGTGTCCATGCCGCTCACCTGGGAGGAACTGCCCGACGCGGACCCGCGCGAGTTCACCGTCCGCACCGTGCCCGGCCTCCTCGAGGGTCGCGGCTGCGCGTGGGCGGACATCGACGATTCCCCGGGCGACGTGTCGGGGGCCCTTGCGCTGTGGGAGGCGGACCTCGCGCGCGGTCTCGGCGAGCTCAACTTCCCGCCGGACTACCCGAAGATGCCGGGCGAGCCACCCCGCGTCCCGCCCAGCAAACGCAAGGCGGACCGGGCCGACGACGAGTACATGGCCCCGAAGGCCGAGCGGGACGCCGAGTGGGGGACGGCCATCGCGCCGCCCTACGGCCCGATGCTGGCCAAGGCGGTGAAGAAGCTGCCCAAGGGCGACGTGCTGTACGAGCCCAAGTGGGACGGGTTCCGCGCGATCGTGTGGCGCTCGGGGGACCAGGTGGAGATCGGGTCCCGCAACACGCGCCCCATGACCCGCTACTTCCCGGAGCTGGTGGCGGCCATCGTCGAGAACTTCCCGGACCACTCGGTGATCGACGGCGAGATCGTGATGGTGGACCCGCACAGCGGAGACCGGCTCAACTTCGACCTCCTGCAGCAGCGGATCCATCCCGCGGCGTCGCGGATCAAGAAGTTGAGCGAGGCCACCCCCGCGAGCTTCGTCGCGTTCGACCTGCTGGCGCTCGGCCAGGAGAACTTCGTCGAGCGGCCCTTCCGCGAGCGCAGGGCCGCCCTGGAGAAGGCGCTGGCCGGGGCCAGGCCCCCCATCCATCTGACGCAGGCCACGCTGGACCCGGATGTCGCGGAGGAGTGGTTCGAGCAGTTCGAGGGGGCGGGCCTCGACGGGGTGGTGGCCAAGCCACTCGGGGAGCCCTACGCGGAGGACAAGCGGGTGATGTTCAAGTACAAGCACGAACGCACTGCGGACTGCGTGGTGGCCGGCTACCGGCTGTACAAGGACCAGACGGACGCGATCGGGTCGCTGCTGCTGGGTCTCTACACCGACGACGGCACCCTCAACTCCGTCGGCGTGATCGGGGCGTTCCCGATGGAGCGGCGGCGGGAGCTGTTCCAGGAGCTTCAGCCTCTGGTCACCACGTTCGAGAACCACCCCTGGGCCTGGGCCGAGCCGGAGGAGGCCGGGGAGGATCTCAGGGACCAGTCCTTCCCCCGTACGCCGACGGCGGCCGCCCACTCGCGCTGGAACGCGAAGAAGGATCTGTCCTTCACTCCGCTGAGGCCAGATCGGGTCGTGGAGGTGCGCTACGAGCACATGGAGGGCGCGCGCTTCCGCCACACCGCCCAGTTCGTCCGGTGGAGGGACGACCGGGATCCGGGTTCGTGCACCTACGCCCAGCTCGACGAGCCCGTCAGCTACGACCTGGCCAAGGTCCTCGGCGCGGACAGCGGGACGGGGGCTACTGGAGGGTGATCTCCGCGATCTCGCCGCGGAACCCTCCCTCGACGGGGGGCAGGCTGGTCAGGTAGACCATCAGGTACTGCGTCTCGGTGGGGGAGTCGAGCGCGATGGTGGCGGTGCCGGACGCCGTCGGGTTCGCCCCGACGATGCTCCAGTCCGCCTCCGTGCGCATCGACGGCTCCGAGCCTGACGGGACGCGCAGCTCGACGGCGGTCTCGCCGCCCACCAGCGTGATCGTCGCGCTGGTGACGGTACGCCGCTCGCCCAGGTCGAGGATCAGCCCCACGCCCGGCTTCTGGCCCCCCATGTCCGGCCGGCGCAGGTAGCGCATGGTCACCCAGGTGGTCTCCGGGTCGCCGTCGATCACGTTGGCGGCGCGGTCCGCGTTCTCCTCGCCGTTGCCGTTGTCCTCCTCCGGATCGAAGTCCCGCACCCCGACGATGGTCGGCGCCCCTGCCGCCGTCTGCGACGGGGACTGGGACTGGGCTGAGGCGCTCGGCGAGCCGGTGCCCCACGGGGTGGTGGCGGCCTGGTCCGGATCCGTCGTCCACAGCGCGATCAGGGAGGCGATGGCGATCAACGCGACGAGCGCGAGCAGCGCGAAGAGGCCGCGGCGTGTCTTTGGGGCATCGTCGTCAGGGGCGGCCACGCGCGTGGGCGGACCGGCCGGAGCCCCGCCGCCGGGCGCTCGTCGCGGCCCGGCGAAGATGTCGTCGCTGAGCGCCGCGGACGCCGGGGGGACGTCGCGCGACAGGCCCGCCGACCGCGCGAGTGTCGCGGCCTCGAGGTCGTCGGCGGAGGTGCTCGGTTTGGCGACGGGGGTCCAGGTCCCGACCTGCGGGGCGCCCGGCCGGCGGAACGACTCGTATCCGGTGCCCGTCGACGCCTCGCGGGCCTCCAGCCCGCGCACCCGATCCTCGAGGTCCGCCGACGCATCGGCGCTGCCGACCACTATCGACAAGGCCTCCGCGAGTTGCGAGGCGGAGGTGATCCGCGGCTCGCTCACGCTGCCGCGCTGGGTGAGGATGACGGTGCAGAGCCGGTCCAGCGCGGGCGAGACCCCCGCCTGGACGGTGTGGGCCGGCGCGGTCTCTCCCGCGACGATGGGTGCCGCAGGCATGCCGAACGCGGCGCCTCCTGGCCAGTGCCGCACGAGCATGGCGTACAGGAGCCTCCCGAGCCCGATCACATCGGAACGCTCGCGGGCCGACCAGGCGTGCTGGTGGTCCTCGCGGCCCGCCAGGGCGGCCTCCACGCCGAATCCGCCCAGCCGCACCGCGCCCGAGGTGGTGATGATCACGTTGTCCGGGGTGAGCTGCTCGTGGAAGAGGCCCTGCGCGTGCACGCCGACGAGGGCGTCGGCGAGATCCCGCGCGATGTGCGCCGCCTCGATGGCGCTCAACGGCCCGGCAGCCAGCAGATCGGTCAGCGACCGTCCCGGGGCGTACTCGCGCACCACGTAGGCGCCGATGCCCTGCTCAGGATCGAGCACCTCGTCGGCGTCGAGCACGCGCAGGAACCGCGAGTCCGTGGCCACCGCGCCCTTGCGCGCGGCCAGCATCAGGTCCTGGATGCGCGGGTCCCCGGGGGCCACGACGTGGACCACGACGTCGCGCGAGAGCACCTGATCGTGCGCACGCCACGTCTCGGTGCCGAACCGGTCCGCCAGACGCTCGACCAACTCGTAGCGGGTGCTCAGCAGCGTGCCGACGGCGGCGATCCGACCGCCCGGTGCGTCCCGGAACAGTCCGGGCATGTCCAGCGCTCCGGTGCTCTCGTCGTCCGGCTCGTCGGCGTCGTCGTCCCAGTCGGCCACCGCGGCGTGGACCGGAGGCAGTGGGAAGGGATCCATCGGCCCCGTCTCCTCGTCGACGGCGGCGGGCCGGCTCGGCGACGGCGAGGATCCGGGGAACGTGTGGGTGGTGACCGCCGGGCGGTTGCGGATCACGGTGGCGGGACCGGTGTCGAACGCGTCGATCATGTCGTCGCGGATGGCCGGAACCACCGCCGTCGGCGTGTGCTCGTCGGAGCCCGGCGCGGAGCCCGAGTTCGCGACGGCCCGGCGATTCCCGAACCGGCTGCCCACGAGCTCGGCGAGGCTGCTCAGCTCCTTGACCTTCAGCAGCTTGCCGACCGCGAGGAACGAGGTGAGGATCACCACTCCGCCGACGAGGATGGAGACGATGTGCCCCAGCGCCCCGCCCGGGATCACCGCGGTGAGCCAGGCGGAGAGGTAGTACGCCGCGACGCCGCCGATCCCGGCGCCCAGCACCAGCCTCAGCACGTGCATGGTGACGGCGCGTCCGTCCAGGCCGGGGACGCGCCGTCGGAGGGTGCGCCAGGTCACGAACACGCCCACGCTGTAGGCCAGCGAGTAGGCGAGGGCTAGCGCGGCCGCCACCCAGGCGTCGGAGTTCGCCCACCACACCAGCGCGATGGCGCCCGCGATGTTGAGCCCCGCGATGAGGGTCTGCAGGAAGAACGGCGTGCGGGTGTCCTCCAGAGCGTAGAAGGTGCGGAGGCAGACGAACTGCACGGTGAAGGGGATCAGGCCGACGGCGAACGCCATGAGCGCCCACGCGATCCAGATGGCGTCGCTCGAGCCGGTGCCGTGGCCGAACAGCAGCCCGGACATGGGGCCGGCGAGGGCCAGGAAGGCGACGGTGGCGGGGACGATGGCGATCATGGCCAGCCGCACCGTCTTGGTGTACTCCTCCGCGACACCGCCCAGATCGCCCTGGGCGGCCAGCCGCGACGCGTTGGGCAGCATGGCCGTGGCCAGAGACACGGTGATCAGAGAATGCGGCAGGATCCACAGCAGGTGGGCGTTGGCGTACACGGTGACGCCCGCGCCGTGCCCGCCGGCGGTGGCGGAGGTGGCCAGGCGGTTGACCACCATCAGTGCCACCTGGTTGACGGCGACGAAGCCCATCGTCCACTTGGTCAGCGAGAACGTGTGGCCCAGGCCGGTGCCCTTGAGGTCGAACCGGGGACGCAGCTTGAAGCCGAGGCGCTTGATGGCGGGCAGCATGACGGCGGTCTGGGCGGCGATGCCGAGGGTGGAGCCGATGCCGAGCAGCAGGATCTGCGGCGTGGTGAACGCGCCGCCGTGGTCCTGCTGGTTGCCCCAGACCACGAAGTAGAGGGCCATCACAGCGATGGAGATGACGTTGTTGGCGATGGGCGCCCACATCATTGGGCCGAACTTGTCGCGCGCGTTGAGGATCTGGCCGAGCACGAAGAAGGCGCCGTAGAAGAAGATCTGCGGCAGCGTCAGGTAGGTCAGCGCCACCATCGAGGCGTACTGGGCGGCGAGGTCGGCCTCGCGCCAGTCCGGCGAGGTGTAGATGCTCGTCACCAGGGGGGCGCCGATGGTGACGAGCACGGCGACCGCCGTGATGATCAGCATGAACGCCGTCACGATCCGGTTGGTGTAGGCCTCGCCGCCGTCGTCGTCGTTCTTGATGGCCCGCACGATCTGCGGCACGAGGACGGTGTTGAGCGCGCCTCCCGCGAAGAGGATGTAGAGCGAGTTGGGCACCATGGTGGCGAGGGCGAGCATGTCCGCCTGCCGCGTGCCGTTGCCGAGGATGAACGCGATCAGCATCACCCGGATGACCCCGAGGATGCGCGAGATCATCGTGCCCGAGGCCATCACGGCCCCGGCGCCCACGAGTTTCCTGGTGCTACTGACTTGGCTCATGGTTCTCCTTGGCCGCCCGTTCTCGTTGCACGGCGCGGATGCGCCAGGCGGTGCCCCCGACCACTACTGCACCCGATACCAGGATGATGATCCAGCCGACGCGCCCGAAGTCGGTGGCGGTGATCTCGATCGGCACGAGCGTGCCGAGGGGTTCGCCGTCGACGGTGGTGAGCTGGGCGCGCACGATGGCCACCCCGTTGGCGGTGGCCTCGGGGGTGATGTCGACGGTCGCGGACTCACCGGGGCCCACCGCCACGGGCCCTACCGAGGGCACGCGGATGCGCTGCGGTGAGTCGGAGGTGAAGTCCACCTGCACCTGGACGGGCACGCCCAGGCCGTTGCTGACGGTGACCGGGAAGGTGTTGGTGCGCGAGCCCATGACGAACGACTGCGCCGCCTTCAGGGTGATCAGCGAGGCGTCCAGGCGTGCCGGGGTGGCAGCGTCCAGGTAGGCGAGGGCGGCCCCCTCGTCGGCGAAGTCGCTGGAGAACGCCGTGGCGCCCACCCTGGAGAGGTCCACAGGCTCGTCGCTGCCCATGAGGGTCCGCAGGAACTCGGCGTCGGCCTCCGCGGCGTCGAGGGCGTCGGAGACGGAGGCCCAGGCACCCGGCGCTGTGGCGTCCGGCCACACGACGGGCGCCTCCGGGGTCGCCGACGGTGCCACGTGCCGCCGGGAAGCGCCCAACGCGGCATCGGCCTCGGCCCCCTCCACCGTCGCGATGAGGTAGAGCGGGGGCCGTTCGGCCAGCAGTTCCTCTGCGATCAGCCGCCCGGGGCGGACCCCGGCGGGCAACGCGGCGAACGTGCTCAGGGGCGAGGCGCCCAGCAGCGTGGGCCTACCTGGCCTGGCGCCGGTGGCGTTGCGCAGCACCACGGTGTCGAAGCCGGAGAGCTGCGCCGCCAGGTCCTCACCCGCGCCGGCCTCCAGCACGGCGACGGTGGGCAGCTCAAGAAGCTCGTCGGGGGTGGCCGCCTCCGCCCAGCCGAGCACCCGCTGCAGCTCGCCGCTGGCGTCCGCCGTGGCCAGGTCGGGGTTGCCGTACGGGAGCCGCCAGAGCCTGCCGGCCTCGGCAAGCGCCTCGAGCCGGTTGAGCCACCCGATGGCCACTCCGCTGCCCGGCGTGCTCACCCCGCCGACCACGTGCTCGCCGGTCATCCGATCCACCGCCCCCGCCAACGCGGGGTCGACGGCGGCGACCACCCCGTCGCGCTCCGCGCTGGCGAGCAGAGTCTCGAGCCGGCCGCTCAGGTCGGTGAGGAGGGAGTCGTCGGTGAAGTCGCCGTCGGGAGTCCAGCTGGGCGGCGCGCTGAGCAGGACCACGGCGCTGGACTCGACGGGGTCCGTGGTGGCGGCCACCACCACCTGATCCGCGCCCACCACCTGGTTGCCGCCGTCCGAGGGAATGCCGCGGACCTGGACCCCGAGGAGGTAGGCGGCATCCGTCGTGGTCAGGGCGAATCGTCCGGCGGTCAGCTGGCCGACGGTGGTCCTGACCGTGAACTCGGCGCGCTGGCCGGGGGCGAACTCCTCGTCGCGGGTGAGGATGTGCAGGTTTCCGGCGGCCTCGTCGGTGAGCCTGGCGCCGACCGGCACGCTGGCCAGGGTCTGTGCCAGCTGCGCGCTGGTGGTCTGCGGCGCGCTCAGGCGCCAGAAGTGGACGTTGACGTAGCGGATCGGGACGGTCGAGACGTTGGTGAGCGTGCCAGTCAGCTCCACCACCTGCGCAGGATCGGCCAGGTCGAGGGTGGGAGTCGAGACGCTGGTCAGCTGCACATCGAGGTACTCGGTGGCCGCGACGGCGGGCCGCGGGGCCACGACCACCGCCAGTGCGAGCAGCGCCGCCGCCACCAGCGCACGCGCGAACCGACCGACCATCACGTCCTCATGGTAGTTGCCGGGGGCCGCCGGGCGCCGTGGTCACTGCCCGCCGCGATCGGCCCACCACTGTCTGAGCAGCTCGACGGCGTCGTCGTGGGGGATGGGCCCGTGTTCGGTGCGATGCTCCAGCAGGAAGGAATATGCCTGCCCCACGTCCCGGCCCGGTCCGATCCCGAGGATCTCCATGATCTGCGTGCCGTCGAGGTGCGGACGCAGCGACGCGAGCTCCTCCTGGGCGGCCAGCTCGTCGATGCGCCACTCCAGTTCCTCGTAGGCGCGCCGCAGCTTCGTGGCGCGCTGCCGGTTGCGGGTCGTGCAGTCCGCCCGGGTGAGCATGTGGAGGTGCTCGAGCTCACCGCCGGCGTCGCGGACGTAGCGCCGCACCGCGGCGTCGGTCCACTCGCCGTCGGAGTAGCCGTGGAACCGCAGGTGCAGCTCGATCAGCTTGGCCACCGACTTGACCACCTGCGTGGGGTAGCAGAGCGCCTTGAGGCGCCTGGTGGCCTGCTTCGCGCCCACGGCGTCGTGATGGTAGAACGTCACCTTCGAGCCCTCGAAGCGGCGGGTGGCCGGCTTGCCGATGTCGTGGAGAAGAGCCGCGAGCCGGTTGACGATGTCCGGCTCATGACCGCGCGCCTTCTCCAACTCGATCGCCTGGTCCAGCACCGTGAGGGTGTGCTGGTACACGTCCTTGTGGCGGGCGTGCTCGTCGACCTCCAGCTGCAACGCCGGCAGCTCGGGGAGGATGTGCTCCGCGATCCCGGTGTTCACCAACAGGTCCAGGCCCACCCGCGGATTGTCGGTGAGCAGCAGCCCGGTGAGCTCGCCCTGGATGCGCTCGGCGGAGACGATGGTGATCCGCTCCGCCATGTCCGTCATCGCGGCCACCACCTCCGGCGCCACCGCGAAGCCCAGCCGCGAGGCGAACCTGGCGGCGCGCATCATCCGCAGGGGATCGTCGGAGAACGACTGCTCGGGGGTCGACGGGGTGCGCAGGACCCCCTCCGCGAGGTCCTGCAGGCCGCCGTACGGGTCGACGAAGGCGCGGGTGGACACGTCGACCGCCATGGCGTTGACCGTGAAGTCGCGGCGGTGGAGGTCGCCGTCGATGGTGTCGCCGAAGGAGACCTCGGGCTTGCGGGACTCGCTGCGGTAGATGTCGGCGCGGAACGTGGTGACCTCGATCTGCCAGTCCTGGTCCGCCGCCCGCTTGAGCGCGCCGATGGTGCCGAACTCCTTGCCGATGTCCCACGTCGTGGGCGTGAATTGCTTGAGCAGCTCGTGCGTCTGCTCCGGAGTGGCCGAGGTGGTGAAGTCGAGATCGTGGCCGAGCGCGCCCAGCAGCGCGTCGCGGACCGAGCCGCCGACGAGGTACAGCTGGTGCCCCTCGGCCCTGAAGAGGCGGCCCAGGTCGTCGATGACGGGCGCGATGCGCAGCAGTTCGTGCATCGCGTTGGTCTGCGCTTGGGTGAGGTTCGGCACGAGGGATGAGTCTACGTCGTGCCCGCGGCTGCGACCCCCTCGGCGTTGGCCACCGTTCGGGGCGCCCCCCGGCGCGTGCGCCATGATGGGCGCATGGCTGATGTCTGGGAGAAGTTGCTGCTGAGCGGGATCGTGCTGGTCGTGGCCGTGGTGTTGCGCGCCGTGCTCGTCCAGGTCATCAAACGCACCGTGCGGGTCCTCGCCGCCAAGCCGAAGGAGCGCAACGACGACCTGGGTGCCAAGGCCGCGTCGATCCTGGCCAAGGCCAGCGGCCTGCACGACGAGCGTCAGCGGCAGCGGGTCGCCACCCTCGGGTCGCTGCTGCGCAGCGTCGTCGACGTGGCCCTCATCGTGGTGGTGGTGCTGACCGTCCTGGCGGTGTTCGGCGTGCCGATGGGGCCGCTGCTGGCCTCCGCCGGCGTGGGCGGCGTGGCGCTCGGTTTCGGCGCCCAGTCCCTGGTCAAGGACTACCTGTCCGGCATCTTCATGTTGGCGGAGGATCAGTTCGGCGTCGGGGACCTGATCCAGGTGGGTGAGCTGCGGGGCACCGTGCAGGAGGTGACGCTGCGGGTGACGAAGCTGCGGGACCCGTCGGGCACCGTCTGGTACGTGCGCAACGGCGAGGTGCTGACCCTGGGCAACGTGTCACAGGGCTTCTCGACGGCGTCGGTGGAGGTGCCGGTGGCGATCGACGAGGACGCAGACCGGGTGCAGCAGGTGCTCCGCACCGCCGTCGGGACCATGGCGGAGGAGCCCGAGTGGTCCGAGGTGCTGCTCGAGAATCCGACGGTGCTGGGTGTGGAGTCCATGAGCGAGGGCACGATGGTGCTGCGCATCCTCCTCAAGACCGGCCCTGACAAGCAGTGGGGACCGATGCGCGAGGCGCGCGCCCGCGCCCAGCGTGCCCTGGCCGCGGAGGGGATCCGCGGCCCCATCCTCCCGGGTGTGCGCACCGCCCCCTGACGCGGCAACGGGGCAGGCGGCCCTGGCTCGTGACTGGGGTCCCGCGCGCTGAACCACCTTCTCGCGCCCGGTTCGGGGGCTCAGGCCGCGTCTGCGCCCCAGGCAGCGTTACGGCGGATGAGCTCGTCCAAGGCAGGACCGTGGTGATCGGGCATGGCGCAGGTGTCCGGATCGGGCGGATCCACGTCCCATTCCGGCGGGTCTGGTGGTTCGGCAGCGTCCTGTGGGCAGGGTGGTGCCCCTGACTGGAGGTCGAGTTGTTGAAGTCGGTGCCGTTGATGCAGGCGGGGTCGGCGGGCCGGGTCGATGTGCCGCGGCGGGGTGAACCACGGCAACCCGGTCTCATCGTCGATGTGCACCTGCCACTGGGATTCCTCCGATTGGAGGGGGTCAGGTTCGACGAGGCGGTGGTGGTGGGGGCAGAGCAGAACCCCGTTGGCCAGGCAGGTGTCCCCGCCGGCCCACCACGGAATGATGTGATGCGCCTGGCACGGCGCGGGTGGGGTGGTGCAGCCGGGGAAGACGCATCCCTGGTCTCGTTGCACGATCGCGGCGCGGAGGGCGGGTGTGAACAGGCGATGGGTGCGCCCCACGTCCAGGGGGCGGGAGGCTGTACCCAACACCATCGGGATCAGGTCCGCGTCGCACGCCAGACGCCGCGCCTCGCTGGCAGACAGCCCGTCGACGCCGGCCCCGCCGAGCACTGTCACCTGGCCGAGGCCGGTGACCAGGGTGCCGTAGTCCAGGGTGATGTGGACCTGCGGGCGGTCCACCCCGCGCTTCGGCAAAGTGCCGTTGCTGGCGGCGTGCTGAGTGAGCAGCACGAGGGCGTCGGCGCGGCGGGCTCCACGGCTGGGATGCTCACCGGTGTTCGTGTACTTCGACGCCGGAGGCATCAACGCGTCCAACTGTGCGGTGAGGAGGGCGGCGTCGGCGACGGGGAGCTGTCCCGTGATTCGCATCGACCCGTGATGGTCCGGGGACAGGTGCAGGAACCGGTCCCGGTGCGCGGCGCGCTCCTCCCGCGCGAGACGAGTCGCGTCGTCGGCGTCCGCGCGGTCCGGGTCTACCACCTCGGTCAGGCGCGAGGCCAGGATCCGCAACTCGGACGGGCCGAGGGTGTCGACGTGGGCCAGGATCAACTCCTGACACTCCACCAACTCGGCGCGGGTGAGACGCGCGGGCAGCTTCCGCAGCCCGGAGACGATCGCGTCGGCCTGGGGTAAGGAGACCACGCCATGGCTCAGCGCGGCGGCGATCAGCGGGAACCTTTCCCCCAGATCTTCGGCGAGCCTCAGCGCGGCGGTGGCCTGTGCAGGGGTGGTGCGCACCGACTGCCGCACCCCCTCCACCACCCGATCAGCCGCAGACAGCCTGGCTTCGTGGAGGAGATGCAGCCTGAGCCCGGCGAGCTGGGCCTCGAACTCGCCGATCGACTCCACCAGCCCCGCCAGACGTTTCACCGCTACCTTGTCCGTGCCGAGCGTCCGGGCGGCGTCCCACAACGCAGCGATCGACCGCTGCACCAGGTCCATCGCCGACTCGCTCATGTGAACTATTCTGCCAGCGACCACCGACAGATTCGGGCCCAGAAAGCCATCGTCGCAGGAAATTCTTCGACCAATTTTCCAGGGCTTCGCGCGAATGTCCACGAGGATGCGTTGGCGACCCCAGTGCGGCTATAGATGGTTGTCAGGGCCACTTCCAGGCGCGTCGACTTGGGTTGAGCCCCGGGCCGCCTCACCGCTGGTTGAGCCGGGCCGCAAGGAGCGAAGCGACGCGCGCCCGCGTCGAAACCGACGCGACATCAGACCTCACTGGTTGGGGGTCAGCACCCAGTTACCGATGTCGTTGGTCCAGCCCCACCTCACATCGATCTGCTCCGCGCCCCAGCTTTCAAAGGCGCCTCTGTAGTACTCGTCGCGGTAGAGGTCGTCGCCGCCGAACCTCAGCAGAGCTGCTGGTTCGTACAGGTTCAGGCACGGCTCATCCCCGGAGACGCCGAAGTAGCCGTCGTCGTTGGTGGTCACGACGCAGTCCTTCTGCCAGAAGCTCAGCTCCTGCTCGGACTGGTCCACCTCGTAGACCTCGATGGACATGCCAGGGAGTCCGTTGCCCCCTCCGTCGACGAGGCGGCCCGTGATGTTGGCCAGCGAGGTGCTCTGCAGGAACGCGTCAGACTTCTTCACCCCGCCGGGGAAGGCGGCGCTCCCCGTGTCGATCATGAGCGAACTGAGGTCCGGATCGAGGCCCATCGGCCCGTTTTCCTGCGGGTTGGCCCACGCGAAGAAGTTGAACGCCTTGAAGCCGGGGATCGAGTAGAACCCGTCCGCGCCAGTCACGGCCTCACCCAGCGGCACGGGAGACCCTTGCTCCGGATAGCTGATGTGGCAGTTGATGATCACCAGGCTCTGGTAGCACACGCGGACCGTGACGCCCGCGAGAGGCTGGTACCCACCGTCGTCGTTGCCGTTGCTGTCCCACCGTGACTCGGCGGCCCAGATGTGCCCCTCGATCCGGTTCGACGGGTCGAGCTTCACGCTGATGCCGCTGGTGGTGCGCCCGTACTTCACGACGACGGGGTCGCCGGCCTCCGGGACGGCATCGTTCGGGTAGGCCTCCATCGCGTAGCGGGTCAGGTCAGCGGGAACGAAAAGCACCCGGTATGTGCCGGCCTCCGACAGTTTGACGGTGTAGCTCCCGCCCTTGTTCGTGACCCCCTCCGCGGCGGGACGGAGAGCCCAGTCGGAATCGTTGAACTGCTCTCCCCACGGGTACCACTTCTCCATCACGTAGACGCGGACGCCGCTGACCGCCTTCCCGGTCTGGGCGTCGAGCACCACGCCCTTGATGGCTGTGGTGAGGACCCGCGCGTGGGCGGGTGGGACGGCCACAAGGGCCGTCATGAGGGCGATGGCCACGGCCGCGACCACACCCAGGAGGCGCTTCAACCAGCTGGTTCCGCACATCGTCGTGCTCCCTTCGAACACGAGGGCCAAGCGGTCCTTGTACCTCCGGTATAGCACTGTGGCGGGTGTTCCACAGGGGAATCCTGGCTCCGCGAGAAACCCGCGCTTTGCCGCCCTGACAGGGCATTTCGGCGTACTGTGAGAGCTACTACTCATGGTCGGAGGACCCCATGATCAAGCGGGTTTTCGTCGATGTCGCGATCGGCCTCGGGCTGGCCATCGCCGGACAGTTCGTGCAGCTCACCGCCGGCCTCATCGGTCCGTTGCTGGGCATCCCGATGCCCTACGAGTCCGCCCCGGAGGACGGGAGCGTGCCGCCTGCGCTGCTGGAGCAGATCAATGCGATGTTCCTGCTCGCCTCCGTCGGCATGCTGGCCCTGACCTTCGTCATCGCACTGATCCTCCGGGTGAAGAGTCCGAAAGACGGCGCCGCACGCGGGGCGGCCTGGGTGGCCGTGGTCGGCCTCAGCCAGTTCCTCCTCGGCCTGGGCAACGGCGTCGTGGCGGTGTTCGGCCTGTTCGGCACCTGGCTCTACCTCCTGGCGATCGTCCTCGGCCCGGTCGTCGCCGGCCTGCTCAGGTCGCGGCGCACCGAGCCCGCGGTCCCGGTTGCCTAGGCCCGCCGGACTTTTCGTACTGGTCGACGGCACATCGTGCGACGTCGAGGGGAGAGGAGGAGCTGTGACGCAGATGTTGGTGGCCGTCGTGGCCGGACTGGCGGTGGCGGCGGTCGTCGTGCTCCTCGTCCTGCGCGCGGCGAAGGCGGCTGGATCCACGGGCTCCGCGACGGGGATGGGCTGGGCGTCGCTCGCCCTCGGCGCGCTGACCGTCCTGCTGGTCGTCGTGGGCTACGCGTTCGCGCCCGAGTTCGCCTCTGAGGCCGAGGCTCAAGCCGCCTCCGGGCAGTTCGACTCGCAGGGGCTGTACATGGTGGGCACCGCAACGGGTATCGCCGCGGCGGTGACGGCCGGGCTCGCTCTCAAGCGGGGCGATCGGCACTGGCCCACCTGGGTAGGTCTGCTCGTCGGCGCGGGCGTCATCGGCGCGTGGGTGTACGTGATCGTCTACATCATGTTCAACCCGTACTGACCCGTGGCACGGTCGCGTCTTTGGCCTGCCGCGCCGCGACACCTACCCTTGAACGGAACTGGTGTCAAGAACGGACGGGTAGAGAACCTCTATGGCTAAGGCGAAACGGGCGGCTGCGAAGAAATCGTCGGCGGGGAAGATCTGGAAGCGGATCGGGATCAGCGCGCTGGTGCTGTTCATCATCGTCGGGATCAGCGGCCTCGGCGCGTTCGCCTTCCTCTACGCCACCACGGACCTTCCGGACCCGAACGCGGACTTCCAGACCAACACCACGTTCCTGTATTACGACGACGGGCGCAACCAGCTCGGCTCGCTCGCCGTGCAGAACCGCGTCACGCTGGACTACGCGGACATGCCGCAGCTGATGAAGGACGCCGTGGTCGCGGCGGAGAACCGCAGCTTCTGGGAGGATCCCGGCTTCTCGATCAGCGGGATCGCGCGCAGCGTGGTCTCCATCGCCACCGGCGGAGAGTTGCAGGGCGGCTCCACCATCACCCAGCAGTACATCAAGATCCTCTACCTGGACTCCGGGCAGCGCATGTCGCGCAAGATCAAGGAGCTGTTCCTCGCCATCAAGATGGGCCGCGAGCTGTCCAAGGAGGAGATCCTCGAGGGCTATCTCAACACCATCTACTTCGGACGGGGCGCGTACGGCATCCAGGCCGCCGCCAAGTCCTACTTCCTCAAGGACGCCAGCGAACTCACCATCGACGAGACGGCCGCCCTGGCCGCGATCCTCAACAACCCCGCCGGATTCAACCCGTCCGGCGGCCCGGAGAAGCTGGAGCGACTCCTCGGCCGCTACCAGTACGTGCTCGACGGCATGCTCGAGATGGGCGCCATCACCGAGGCGGAGCACGCAGCGGCGCGCCCGCAGCTGCCGGTGTTCCCGGAGGTCCCCGTCAACGACCGCTACGGCGGCCCCAAGGGGTTCCTCATCAAGTCCGTCGAGGACGAGCTGTTGGCCCTCGGGCTGACCGAGGCCGAGATCCAGGGCGGCGGGCTGAAGGTCACCACCACGCTGAACAAGGCCATGCAGACGGCTGCCATCGCCACCGCGCAGAAGTACACGGCGCAGGCCGCCGCGGACGCGGAGGGCAGCCCGGACCCGTCGAAGCTGCACGTCGCCATCTCGTCGGTCGACACCTCGACGGGGGCCGTGCTCGCCATGTACGGCGGGCCTGACTACGTGGCCAGCTCGCGGAACTGGGCCACGACGGACCGCCCGGCCGCCTCCACCTTCAAGACCTTCGCCACCATCGCCGGCCTCCGCAACGGTTTCTCACTGAAGTCCATCTTCAACGGAGACACGTTCACGCCAGACGGCGACACCAAGACCATCCGCAACGAGTTCGGCAACCAGTACGGCCCGGTCACGCTCCGCGAGGCCACCGCCGAGTCCATCAACACGGCGTTCGTCGACATGACCCAGCAGATCCCCGACGGCGCCAACCAGGTGATCACCGCCGCCAACGACGCGGGCGCCCCCACCAGCCGCGGCTGGGACCCCAACAACCGCATCGCGCTCGGCGCCGCCGAGGTGAGCCCGCTCAACATGGCCAACGCCTACGCCACCCTGGCCAACAGCGGCCGGCGCAACTCGACGCACATCGTGGCCAAGGTCGAGGGGCGCAACGGAGAGGTCCTGTTCGAGGCCGAGCCCGAGGCCGAGCAGACCATCGACCAGAACGTCGCGGCCAACGTGACCGACTCGCTGACCTCCGTGGTCCAGGAGGGCACGGGCCGCCGCGCGTCCGAGCTCGGCCGCCCCGTCGCCGGCAAGACCGGCACCAACGGCGTCGACGACGACATCACGTCGGCCTGGTTCGTCGGCTACACCCGGCAGATCTCGACGGCGGTCATGTACGTGGCGGGAGACTCGGGCAACGAGGACCTCGACGACTACAAGCGGCCGCAGGACCGGACGTTCTTCGGCTCCAGCTACCCGTTGATGACGTGGGTGGACTTCATGGCCCAGGCCACCGAGGGCATGCCCGTTGAGGACTTCGACACCCCGCGGGAGATCGACGCGACGAAGGGATCGGAGAGCGCGTCCCCGTCGCCCACCCCGACGCCGTCGCCCACGCCGTCGCCCACCCCGTCACCGACGCCCTCCGAGGAGCCCACGCCGACGGAGGAGCCGGAGCCCACCGCGCCCCCCACCACCGCCGAGCCGCAGCCCACCGAGCCGCCCGGCCAGTCCGGAAAGCCGACTCCGCCAGGACAACAGAGCCCGGACCCCAGTCCCACGCCGACCGAGACCCCCACACCGGACGCGGCGCCCGGGGTGGGCGGAGGGCCGGCGCCCAAGCCGTCCGCCACGGGATAGCGTGAAGCCCACGGGCTAGAGTGACGCCCGTGGACAACGCGCTGGTGCCCGGTCTCGGCGGGCCGATGGGACGCCACGCCACCGGCCGCGGACCCTGGTTCAACCCCCTCCCGTGGGCGTTCGCCGCAGGCACCGCGCTGTTCCTGGTGCTGTTCCTCCGGCACGCCCAGTGCGTCCAGACGGACGCGGAGACGGCCGTCAACAGCTACGCCCTGCTGTGTTACTCGGACATCCAGGGCACGTTCCTCGGGCAGGGCTTCGGGGCCGGTGCCACGCCCTTCACCGCCGCGACACTCACGGTCTCGCCGCTGGTCGGGGTCCTGATCCTGCTGTCGATCCGCCTGGCCGGTGTGTTCGCGCCCATCGGCCCGGGCACCCCGACGCAGGCCCAGATCGACGCCAGTGTCGCGTTCTTCGGGATCACCACGGTGGCGCTGTTCGTGTGCTTCCTGCTCCTGATCATGGCGACGGCGACGCTCGGGCGCCGCCAGCGCGGAGCCTCCTGGGACGCCGTGATCGTCGCGTCGTCGCCGATCGTGCTGGCCTCGGGGTTGATCAGCTGGGATCTCCTTCCGCTCGCGATCACGGCGATCGGCCTCGCCCAGTTCGCCCGCGGGCGCGTGATGGAGGCGGGCATCGTGATGGGGCTCGCCGCGTGCGCGGGCACGATGCCCATCGGGGTGGCGCTGGCCGTCATTGTCGCGGCGGGCCTGAGGGGCGGAGCCGCGACGGCGGCGCGGTTCGCGGGCCCGGCGGCGGTGACCTTCGCGGCCGTCCACCTCCCGCTGCTGCTGGCCGACTTCGACAAGGTCTACGCCTTCTACCACCAGGAGATCCACCGCGAGGCCGGCTACGGCTCGCTGTGGTACCTGCTGACCCTCATCGGCGTGCCCCTCCGGCACGCCGGCTCGCTCGGCTTCATCCTGCTGGTGCTGTTCCTCGGCGTCCTGATCGCCTGGATGTACGTCTCCGGCAAGCGGCCCCGCGTCGGATCCCTCGTTGCCGTCTTCATCCTCGCCGCGACGATCCTGGGGCCGTCCTTCCCGCCGCAGACGTCGCTGTGGGTGCTGTTCGCCGTCGTGGTGTCGCGGCCGCTGCGGCCTGAGCTCATCGCGGCGACGGTGGCGCACGTGGCCTACTACCTGGCCATCTGGGGGTGGCTCGCCGGCTCTCTCACCACCAGCCAGTGGGGGCCGTACGGGCTCTACTGGGCCGCGATCCTCGCGCGGGCCGGCGTGGAGGCGTGGGTGCTGGGCGCGTCGCTCCAGGACATCGTCGAGCCCACGCGCGATCCTCTGCGCACCCCGGACCGGCCCGATCCCCTGGGCGGAGTGCTGAACGACGGCGAGTTCGTCCGCGCCTGAGCGCTCAGACCAGGCGGATCTCGTCTGCGGTGACGGTGGTCATCCGGGCGGTGACGGGCAGCTCGTCGCCCACCTGCGCCGGCGCCTCGGCCCCGGCCACGAAGATCATGGACGAGTGCATGTGCGGCGGCTCGGCGAATGCCCGCTTGCGGCCCCCGATGGAGAACGGGGACAGCGAGCGGCCGAGCGCGTCCAGCACGCCCTGGGCCACCGTGACGCCCCGTTGCCGGAGCGAGCGCTGGGGGGTGGGGGCGGTCATGGCCAGCCCGTGCGCGGTGCCGCCGGACGCGATCACGATCCACCCGTCGCTGGGGGCCTTGACCCCGTGGTAGCCCAAGGGGGCGCCGCGGCGGATGCGGTGCACGTCGAGCACGGTGGCCGTGGTGCGGTAGGCGCGCTTCTCGCCCAACCACAGGCGCGTGCCGACCCTCAGGTGGGTGCGGACGCCGAGCGCGGTGCGCAGCCCCCGGTAGTCGGTCACGCTGAGGTGCGAGACCCACACCGGGGCCCGCCGCACCGCCAATCCAGCCGCGGCGAGCCGCTTCGCCTCTTCCAGCGAACCGACGGCGGGCAGATGGATGGCCCAGCCCTCGAAGGTCAGGGCGCCGAAGTCGCGCTCCGTCAGCTCCCGCGGATCCAGGCCGTGCCGGTGCATCGAGGTCTCGATCTCGACGATCACGCGCGCCCCCGGATGGGTCGTGGCGAGGGCACGCAGGTCCTCGGCGCGCGACACCGTCGTGATCACGAGGGGGTCGTCGAGGAGGGACGTGGCGGCGTCGTCGAACGGGCGCCACGGGTTGAGCACCACGACGTCGCCCGTGAATCCGCCCGCGCGTACCGCAGCCACCTCCTGCGCGATGCCCACCGCCAGGGTCCTCACGCCCAGCCGCGTCGACTCGGCCGCGAGCAGCCGCAGGCCGAAGCCGTAGCCGTTGCCCTTGGCCACCGGGACCAGGCCGGGGGCGTCGTCGAGCAGGGCGCGGTGGTGCGTGTGCCAGAGCTGGCGGTCGATCGTGAGGGTCAGCGGCATCGTCAGCGCCTCTTCAGGTAGAGATCGAACGCCCAGTAGAGGGGCTTGTTGATGGGGTAGTCCCATTCGCCGAGGTAGGCCACGGCCTCACCGCCGGTGCCCACCTTGAACTGGATCAGGCCGATCTCCGGATCATCCGCGCCCACACCCTCGACGATGCCACGCAGGTCGTAGACGGCGCAGCCGGCCGCGTTGGCGTCGCGGATCATCCGCCACTGAACCGCGTTCGAGCCGCGCACCTCGCGCTTGGCGTTGGTCGAGGCGCCGTAGGAGTACCAGGCGTGCTCCCCGACGCGGACGAACGTCGTCGCGGCCACGAGGTCGCCGTCGTGCTCGGCGAGGTAGACCCGCATGCGGTCCGCATCCTCGGCGTTCAGCGCGTCCCACATGGTCTGGAAGTAGGAGAGGTGCCGCCCGCTGAAGCCGTCGCGCTGGGCGGTCTCGAGGTAGATGCGGTGGAAGGCGGCGAGGTCGTCGCGGCTGCCCTGGCGGACGACGACGCCCTCCTTGTCGGCCTTCTTGATGTTACGCCGCCAGAGCTGGTTCATGCCCTTGAGGAGCTCGTCGTCGGTCTTCTGCGTGCCGTCGGCGTGGCGGAGGGGGAGCTGGAAGTTGAACATCGGCTGGCCGGCGGCGAAGCCGTGTCCGGACTCGTCGGTGTGCCATCCGCCGTGGATGAGCTGGTTGATCACCCGGGTGCCGACGAGGGTGGTCTCGTCCGGGGTCACCTGGGACAGCCGAGTGATCGCGTCGTCGGCGATGGCCGTCTTGATGGTGTCCGCCCGCCAGCGCCGGTGGGGGACGGCCGGCCCGATCCGCACGGCGAAGGCCCTGCTCCGCTTGGCGTAGGACACCAGCGCGCTCAGGTGCTCGGCGACGTCCGGCCGAGACCAGTCCAGCACCGGCCCCTCCGGGAGGTATGCCAGGTAGCGCTTCAGCTTGGGCAGCTGCCGGTACAGGACCAGCGCCACGCCTGTGAGCTCGCCGTCGGAGAAGAACCCGATCGACTCGCCGCGCCACTCGGGCTTCACCTTGGCCCACGCGGGCGTCTGCAGGAACGAGGCCGACCCGCGCTGCTGGACGAACGCCAGGTGCTGCTCGGCGGAGATGGGGCGACAGGTGATGCTCACCGCACCAACCTACCGCGACGGGTGCGTGTCAGCGCCTCACTGTCGCGGCAGGCGCTCGTGCACGTCCTCGGACAGCCGGACCACCGCGAAGTACAGCTCGAGCGTCATCCTGGCCAGGGCGAGGTACACGATCGCGATCAGCGGGACGCCCACGAGGGCCGCGATGATCACGCCCGGCTCGCCGCTGATGAGGGCGGAGAGCAGGAACCCGACGGCGGTCAGTCCGATGACCGCGGTCACGGCGATGTAGACGGCCTTGATGATCTTGGGGGTGATGAAGGTGTCGAAGTTGAAGTCGAACAGGGCGGCGAGGAACCCCTTGGCTGATGCCGCGACGTCGCTGCCCGCCGACGGCGGAGCTGGGGCCCACGCCTGCCCGGCCGGCGCGTAGGGCGGCGGGGGAGGGGTGCTCTGCTGCTGGTACTGGTAGCCGGGGTCCGGCGTCCACGGGGCCTGACCGGAGGGCTGGCCGCCGTAGCCGGGCCCGGGGTCGCCGTACTGCGGAGCCTGGCCGTACTGGGGCGGCTGCCCGTACGGGCCGGGCTGCGCGGACTGGTCGTAGGGGCCGGGCTGGGCGGACTGGCCGAAGGGGTCGTCGACGCGCCTGGGCTGGTCGCTGCCGCCCTGCGGGCGGGCTGCCCCGTCGCCGGTGGGAGGCTGGTACTGCGGGTACTGGTCGCTCATGGCGCAGTCCTTTCGTGGGTGGGTCCGCCGTCACTGTCGCACATCGGCGGGTCGAGGTCACGGGTCCGGCGGGCACGAATCGCCGTCGGAGGTGGGGGTCGGCGTCGGTGGTGGCGTCGAGGGCGGGTTGCGACGGCGTGTCGTGCACCACCCCTCAGCGGGTGAGGGGAGGCCGGGGGGGTGGAGGGGAGGCCGGGCGGGGCGCGGGGGCTCCGCCCGGTCGGGGAGGGGTCGGGGCGGACGCCAGGGTCGTGGCCACGGTGACCATCACGTTAGGCTCGTGGGCATGACAAACATGAACGAGAAGCCCGAAGTCGACTTTCCCGGCGGCGAGGCGCCCGCCGACCTTGAGATCACTGAGATCGTGGAGGGCGACGGCGCCGTGGCCAAGGCCGGCGACACCGCCCACGTGCACTACGTCGGCGTGGCCTTCAGCACCGGCGAGGAGTTCGACTCCTCCTGGAACCGCGGCGCCCCGCTGTCCTTCCCGCTCGGCGCGGGTCGGGTCATCCAGGGCTGGGACAAGGGCATCCAGGGCATGAAGGTGGGCGGACGGCGTCAGCTGGTCATCCCGTCGCACCTGGCCTACGGCGAGCGCGGCGCCGGCGGCGTCATCGCGCCGGGGGAGACGCTGATCTTCGTCTGCGACCTCGTCGCCCTCAACTGAGCGGCGCCGACCACCCGTCGCGAGCGTCGCTGGCTGAGGCGCCAACCGCTGGCTGAGGTGCGACGAGCCTCGAAGACCAACAAACATTCCTTGTCAGCCTACGTTTCAGCGGGTAGGGGCACCTCGGCAGCGGGTGAGCCACTACCTGCCGGCGTTCTCGTCGGGCTGGTGGATGCCGAAGACGTTGCCCTCGGTGTCCAGGTAGTAGCCCTGCCAGGCCATCCCGGTGAGCGGGTACTTCGGCATTGCGACGGTGCCTCCCGCCGCCTCGATCCTGTCGGCCGCGGCGTCGTAGTCGTCGACCTGGACGGTGATCACCGCGCCCATCACGGCGCTTCCGGCCTGCGGGTTGGCGCCCTCGCGCTGCATGATCGCCCCATGGATGCCCGGCGTGCCCTCGTCATGCGTGGTGACGCCCATGTACGGCGAGCCGGTGAAGCCCGACCAGTCCTCGGTCTTCCATCCGAAGGCGGCCACGTAGAAGGCGACGGCGCGAGGCACGTCCTCCGCGTGGATCTCGAAGTGGACGACACTGTTCATCTGCAGCCTCCATCTGAAGGACCGGTCCTGGTGAACCGGGCAATCCAGTCTTGCAGCAGGAGACGACGAGGGCCAGAGGCAACTGCCTCCGGCCCTCGTCTGGTGTTGTGGGATCAGGCGATGGTGACCTTCTCCTGCGCCTCGGCGCGGGCCGCCGTCGCGTCCTCCTTGAGGTAGGCGAAGTCCGCCGCGGTGAGCATGGGCTGGTCGATCCGCATGTTGTAGAACGAGCGCCACACCATGTAGGCGCTGGCCAGCCCGAACGTGACGGCGAGCACGGCGTTGACCGCCGGGTTGCCGATGATGATCGAGAGTTCGATCGCCAGCATGCCGAACAGCGTCGTGAACTTGATGACCGGGTTCAGGGCCACCGAGGAGGTGTCCTTGAACGGGTCGCCGACGGTGTCGCCCACGATGCTCGCATCGTGGAGATCTGTGCCCTTGGCCTGCAGGTCCACCTCGACGATCTTCTTCGCGTTGTCCCAGGCGCCGCCGGCGTTGGCCATGAAGATGGCCTGGTAGAGCCCGAAGATGGCGATCGAGATCAGGTAGCCCACGAAGAAGTACGGCTCGACGAAGGCGAACGCCAGGGTGGCGAAGAAGATGCCCAGGAAGATGTTGAACATGCCCTTCTGCGCGTACTGCGTGCAGATCTCCACCACCTTGCGCGAGGTCTCGACGGAGGCCTTGGTGGTGCCCTCGAGGTCGATGTTGGCCTTGATGAACTCCACCGCGCGGAAGGCGCCGGTGGTGACGGCCTGCATGGAGGCGCCGGTGAACCAGTAGATGATCGCCCCGCCGGAGATCAGGCCCAGCAGGAACGGCACGTGCAGCAGCGACAGGTTCTCGACGTTGGTGGTCAGGCCGGACGTCAGGCCCATGATGATGGAGAAGATCATGGTGGTGGCGCCCACCGCCGCGGTGCCGATCAGCACCGGCTTGGCCGTGGCCTTGAACGTGTTGCCGGCGCCGTCGTTGGCCTCGAGCAGGTACTTGGCACGCTCGAAGTTGGGCTTGATGCCGTAGTCGCGCTCGAGCTCCTGGTCGATGCCGGGCAGCGACTCGATCTGCGACAGCTCGTAGACGCTCTGCGCGTTGTCGGTGACCGGGCCGTAGGAGTCCACCGCGATGGTGACCGGGCCCATGCCCAGGAAGCCGAAGGCCACCAGGCCCAGGGCGAACACGCCCGGGACGAGCATGACGCCGCCCGTGATCACGCCGTCGACCATCGAGCCGGGGGTGATCAGCGTGGAGACGCCGTAGGCGCCGGACATGAGGGCCACGATGGCGATGCCCAGCCAGTAGGCGGAGAAGTTGCCGGCCACGAGCCCGGACAGGATGTCGAGCGAGGGCCCGCCCTCCTTGGCCGACTTGACGACCTCCTCGACGTGCTTGGCCCGCACGCCGGTGAAGATCTTGACCAGCTCGGGGATGACCGCGCCGGCGAGGGTGCCGAAGCTGATGATCAGCGAGAGCTTCCACCACAGGGTGGTGTCGCCGCCGACGTCGGGGATCAGCAGGGCGGACATGATGAACGTCAGGACGATGGAGACGATCGAGGTGATCCACACCAGCGAGGTGAGGGGGGTCTCGAACTCCATCTCGTCGGCGTTGCCGAACTTCGCCTTGGCCCACATGCTGTTGCCGAAGTAGGACAGCGCGGAGGCCACCAGCATGATCGCGCGGATGAAGAAGATCCAGATGAGGAAGTGGGCCTGGAGGTCCGCCTGGACGCCCAGCAGGATGAAGGTGATGAGGGCCACGCCGGTGACGCCGTAGGTCTCGAAGCCGTCCGCGGACGGGCCGACGGAGTCTCCAGCGTTGTCGCCGGTGCAGTCGGCGATGGTGCCGGGGTTGCGGGGGTCGTCCTCGCCGATCTTGAACACGATCTTCATGAGGTCCGAACCGATGTCCGCGATCTTGGTGAAGATGCCGCCGGCGATGCGCAGGGCCGACGCGCCGAGCGACTCACCGATGGCGAAGCCGAGGAAGCACGCCGTGGCGATGTCTGCCGGCACGAACATCAGGATGGCCAACATCATGATCAGCTCGGTCGAGATCAGCACCATGCCCACGCTCATGCCCGAGCGCATCGGGATGTTGTAGACGTTGAACGGCTTGCCCTCGAGGGCGGCGAACGAGGTCCGCGAGTTGGCGAAGGTGTTGAGGCGGATGCCATACCACGCGATGCCGTACGAGCCGGCCATGCCGATGATGGCGAACCCGAGCACGATGATCACGCGGCCCCAGCCGCCCGTGGTGTTGAGGAAGCCGAAGTAGACGAAGATCACGGCGCCGATGAAGGCGAACAGCAGCATGAGGAACTTGCCCTGCTGGACCAGGTAGGCCTTGCAGGTCTGGTAGATCAGCTCCGAGACGTCCCGCATCGACGAGTGCACGGGGAGGTTCTTCAGCTTCATGTAGCTGTAGATGCCGAAGGCGAAGCCGGCCAGGCAGATCAGCAGGCCGATCATCAGCATCCACCAGCCGCTGATGCTGCCGCCGAAGAAGGTCACGGCGTGCAGATCGGGCAGCGGCAGGTCGAACTCAGAGGTGTGGGTGCCGTGTTCGGCGGGCTCGGCGGGGCCGCCGGAGCAGGCGGCCAGGGCCAGGGCCATCAGGCCGAACGCGCCGTACATGGCGGCGCGCACGAGACCGCGCGGGCGGGCTGTGGGTGGGTGGGGATGCGACGGAGTCGTCACGATGTCCTCCTCGGGAGGCAGGGCACGGGCGGCCCTCCCGGTGGTTGATGGAGCTTGCATTGCGATACATGTCCTTTGAAACAGATCCACGGCGACCACGCCGTCGCGCTCATCCTACGCCCGGTAGTAGCAGCGCCCGGGCGGGGTTCGTTATTACATTTGCGCGGCGCCCGGACGCGCGGGACGACGGGCCGAAGCCCGGTCCGTGAGGCGGAGACGACGCTGGCCCGGGATCACTCCCGGGCCAGCGGCTGCGTCATGAGGCAGCGCTCTCGATCCTCTCGAGGGCTGACTCCCAGCGCCTCTCCAACTCGTCCGCGTCGGCGCTCTCCGGCAGATGCTCGTGGACGATCTCGAGCTCCGTGCGGTCACCCGTGGGGCGGATGTGCAGGTCTACGAGGGTGCGCGGAGCGCCGTCGCTGGCGTGCCAGGAGAACCGGATCTGCTCCTTGGGGTGGAAGCTGCGGGTCACGCCGTACGTGCCGTCTGCCGCACGCCAGTCCTCGCCCTTGCTGCCGAGTTGTCCTCCTTCGCCGAGTAGCGCCTCGGCTCCGTGGGGTTTCATGAGGACCTCCCACACGCTGTCCAACGGACGGGCGACCACGCGGGTCACCCGCACGCTCTTCTCTTCGGTGGTCTCCTCCATGGTGTCCATGACTGCACCTCCTGCTAGGCCGGGCAACGACTTCGGTGCCCTGGTTTGACCCAGCGTAGTACCGCCCGGGAGCCGCCGACAGGGGAGGGGGCGGATTGACTTTCGACGGCCGTGGCCCGGTTTGGGCACAGGCGGGGGCGATCACCGGATACGCTCCGATCCATCACACACGGTCTCGCTGACGAGGCCCGATTCGCGGGTCGGCGGCGTGGCTGGAGGGGGTCTCAGCAATGACTGGCAACTCGACGACCGTGACGCTCGTGGCGCCCCTGACCGGGGTGCTGGTGCCCCTGGACCAGGTGCCGGATCCGGTGTTCGCCCGCAAGATGGTGGGTGACGGCATCTCCATCGATCCGCTGGGCAACCTCCTCGTCTCGCCGGTGGCCGGTGAGGTGGTCGACGTCCAGCCGTCGGCGCACGCGATCACCGTGCGCAGCGACGAGGGCCTCGAGATCCTCATGCACATCGGCCTGGACACGGTGCGCCTCGTCGGCGAGGGTTTCTCCCCGAAGGTCAAGGCGGGCGCGCGCGTCGCCGTCGGTGATCCCCTGATCGAGTTCGATCTCGACGAGGTGGGCCGCAAGGCCAAGAGCCTCCTGACCCAGATTGTAATTACAAATACCGATGCGGTGGCCAGCATCGAGCCGGCCGGCGGGCTGGTCCGCGCGGGCGTGGATGTCGCGGCCACCGTCGTGCTGGCCGCCCCCACCGAGGACGGCGCGGCAGCCGAGGGCCCGTCGAGGACAGCGGCATCTGAGGGCGTCCTGGTGCCCAACCCCACCGGCATCCACGCGCGCCCGGCCGCGACACTCTCCGCCCTGGCCAAGACCTTCCACTCCGACGTCAGGCTCCGCCGCGGCGACGACTCGGCCAACGCCAAGTCGATCGTCTCGGTCATGGGCATGGCCGTCGGCCTGGGCGAGAAGGTGACGTTCACCGCGCATGGTCCGGACGCCGACGAGGCGGTCGCTGCGCTGGCGCAGGCGGTGCGCGACGGCCTGGGTGAGGACTGCCCGCCGCTGCCCGTGGGGGCGGAGGCTCCCGCGCGAAGGGCGGCCGACGAGCCGGAGCCCGAGCCCGAACTCGTCGGCCCGCGGTCCGGCGATTGGAACCTCCTGCTGGGCGTGTCCGCCTCTCCGGGTCTGGGCATCGGTCGCGTGGTCCAGCTCCGCCGCAAGGACATCCACGTCGACGAGGTGGCCGACGATCACCACAAGGAGCAGCGCAAGCTCAACTCCGCGATCGACCGTGCGCTGCTCGACCTGTCTGCCTTGGAGAAGCGCCTCGAGGACGAGGCCTCGGCGGACAAGGCGGCCATCTTCGCCGCGCACCAGGAGATCCTGGCGGATCCGGACCTCCTCGACCTGGCATCCAGTGCCATCGACAAGGGCAAATCGGCCCCGTTCGCGTGGCGCGGCGCGTTCACGACCTTCGCCGACCAGCTCGCCGGCCTGAGCAACGAGGTGCTGGCCGGCCGGGCGAACGACGTGCGCGACGTGGGCCAGCGCGTCCTCGAGGAGCTCACCGGCCAGCGCTCGGAGCGTGCGGAGCTGCCGGAGAACACCGTGCTCATCGCCGAGGACCTCACCCCGTCGGACACCGCCCAACTCGATCGGAGCCGCGTCGTCGGCTTCGCCACCACGAGCGGCGGCGCCTCCAGCCACGTGGCCATCATCGCCCGCTCGCTCGACATCCCGGCCGTGGCCGGCATCGAGGGCCGCGCGATGGACATCCCTGAGGGCATGCAGGTGGTGCTCGACGGCTCCGCCGGCTCCCTCCGGATGAACGTCACCGACGACGACGTGGCCCAGATCCGCGTCCGCCAGGAGCGGTTGGCGTCGCGGAAAGCCGAGGAGGAGGCCGCGAAGGACGAACCCGCGGTCACCCCGGACGGGCATCGCGTGCACGTGGTGGCCAACATCGGCGGTGTCGAGGACGCCGAGCGCGCCATGACCAAGGGCGCAGAGGGCGTGGGGCTCCTGCGCAGCGAGTTCGTGTTCATGGGCCGCACCACCGCCCCCACCGAGGCGGAACAGGCCGAGGTCTACGCCTCCTGCTCGCGCGCGCTGGCGCCCGGCCAGCCGCTGGTCATCCGCACCCTCGACGTGGGCGGCGACAAGCCACTGGCCTACCTGCCCATCCCGGCCGAGGAGAACCCGTTCCTCGGGATCCGCGGCGTACGCGTGGGCCTGGAGCAGCCGGAGGTGCTGCGCACGCAGATCCGGGCCATCCTGGACGCCGCCGACGCGGGCGCCAGGCTGCACGTGATGTTCCCGATGATCGCCACCATCGACGACTGGCGGCGCACCAAGGCCATCTTCGACGAGGAGCGCGCGGCCCACGCACCGGACGCGGACGTCGTCGTGGGCATCATGATGGAGGTCCCCTCGGTGGCCGTCATGGCGAAGCAGTTCGCGGCCGAGGAGGGCTGCGACTTCTTCAGCGTGGGCACCAACGACCTCACCAGCTATACCCTCGCCATGGATCGGGGCCACCCCAAGCTCGCGGCCCAGGTGGACCCGTGCAACCCCGCCATCCTCACCCTCATCGGGGGAGCGGCCGAGGCGCTGCACGCCCACGGGAAGTGGCTCGGTGTGTGCGGCGGCGTCGCGTCGGACCCGCAGGCGGTGCCCATCCTCGTCGGGCTCGGGGTGGATGAGCTGAGCTGCTCCATCCCCGCCATCCCCGCCGTCAAGGCGATGGTCCGCCGCTTCGACCTGGCCACGTGCCGCGAGCTGGCCGCCCGCGCGGTGGCCTGCTCCACCCCGCAAGAGGTCCGGGCACTCGTGCCCATGGACGAGAACTGAGAGGGAACCGGACATGAGCACAGCACAGGACATCGTCCAGACACTCGGCGGGGCGGGCAACATCGCCGGCCTCAGCCACTGCGCCACCCGTCTCCGGTTTCAGCTGAGGGATGCCTCCGGGGTCGACGTGGCCGCCGTCGAGTCCATCAAGGGCGTCATGGGCGCCGTGCCCCAGTCGGGCGAGCGGTTCCAGGTGATCATCGGCGGCGCGGTGCAGACGGTGTACAACGAGATCAACGCCCTGCCCGAGATGTCCAACCAGAAGCCGCTGAGCGACGAGGAGCTCAAGGCGGCCGCCCGCGCGGGTGGGGTGAGGGGCCGGTTCGAATGGATCGACTCCTTCTTCGAGTTCCTCTCCGACTCCTTCCGTCCCATCCTGGGCGCGCTGCTGGGCGCCTCGCTGTTCATCACGTTCATGTCGCTGATGAGCACCCTGGGCGTGATCGGGAACTGGGCCGATCCGCGCGTGACGCTCCCGCCGTCGTGGCAGTTCATGAACCTGCTGTGGCAGTCGGTGTTCGTATTCCTGCCGCTGATGGTGGCCTACAACGCCTCCAAGAAGCTGGGCGCGGACCCATGGGTGGGGTTCTCGATCATGGGCCTGGTCATGCTCCCGGGCTTCACCGCCCTGGGCGGCATCGAGGAGGCCTACACGGCGATGATCGCGGGCAGCGAGGTGACGCTCGTCGACATCTTCGGTGTCCCGCTGACCATCTTCAACTACTCGTCGCAGGTCTTCCCGCCGCTGCTGATGGCAGGGGTGCTGGGTCCGCTCTACAAGCTGCTGAAGAAGATCATCCCGGAGAATCTGCACCTGATCTTCGTGCCGTTCCTCGCCATGCTGGTCATGCTGCCGTTGACGGCCTTCCTCATCGGCCCGATCGGCGTCTACGCCGGTGCCGGCCTGGCCTCGGTGCTGGAGTCCATCAACGGCTTCTCGCCGTTCATCTTCGCAATCGTCGTCCCGTTGGCCTACCCGTTCATGGTGCCGCTGGGCCTGCATTGGCCGATCAACGCCATCATGCTGCTCAACATCTCGCAGAACGGGTTCGACTACATCCAGGGCCCCATGGGCGCGTGGAACTTCGCCTGCTTCGGCGCCACCGCGGGTGTGCTGTTCCTGGCGTGGCGTGAGCGCGACGTCCAGATGCGGCAGACGGCTTCGGGCGCGCTGGCCGCGGGCCTTCTCGGCGGCATCTCCGAGCCGAGCCTCTACGGCATCCACCTGAGGTTCAAGAAGATCTATCCCCGCCTCCTGGCCGGCTGCCTCGTCGGCGGCGTCATCATCGGCTTCGGCGGCGGTCTGAAGACCAGCGCGTTCGTGTTCACGTCGCTGCTGACCATCCCCGCCTTCGACAACATCGCCCTGTACGCCCTGGCCATCGCGGCGGCGTTCTTCACCTCGATGCTGCTGGTGGTCTTCACCGACTACCGCACCCCCGAGCAGAAGGCCGCCGCGCGTCGTGGCGGCGTGGACGCCGTCGCGGAGCCCACGCCGGAGCCCCGGGTCATCGTCGTCGACGACGTCCAGGTCAACCAGGCCCGCCAGTGGGTGACGGCCCTCGGTGGCGAGGAGAACATCGACGGCGTGGAGTGGATCGCGGAGACCCGCGTGCGGGTCGGGGTGAAGGACGACTCGCTGGTGGACGTCGAGGCGCTCCAACGCGCCGGTGTCGCGGGCGCGGTGCAGGTGGCGCCGAACGCGTGGCACCTCGTCGCCGGCCTAGAGGCGGAGCAATACGCCGAGGGCATGCGCCGACGGGTCGCCTCCGCCTGAGTCAGCGCCCCCGCCCCTCTGGATGGCTGAGGTGCCGCGAAGCGGCGTCGCCTTCCGCTGGCTGAGGTGCCGCGAAGCCGCGTCGCCCTCCGCTGGCTGAGGTGCCGCGTAGCGGCCTCGAAGCCTAAGAAGCGTGAGTTGACTAGCGACTTGGCCCAGTTGTGCGTGCAGTTCCTGTGGTCGGGGGCTGTGGTCGGGTTTGGCGGGGTGTGGTGGGGGCCGGGCCTACAGCCCCCGCCGCCCTGCTCGGCAGTGAGGGGTGTGCACGACACGCCGTCGCGATCGGTGGTCGGGTGCGTAGAGGGCACCGAAGGCGTCTTCGTGCGGTGTTTCGTGCTCGTGGGTCGCGGCCCGCGTCCCCACCACCCGCCGCCCTGCTGAGCGACCGGGGGTCATAGAGTGTGGGCCATGTCAGCAGAGCCGCTGGAAATCCACATCATCGCCGACTCGACGGGGGAGACGGCCGCGCGGATCGCGCGCGCCGCCATCACCCAGTTCCCCAGCCGCGAGTTCACCATCGTCCGGCACCGGAAGATCAACAAGACGGCCGCCCTGCTGCGCGCGCTGGAGGCCGTCCGCGACAGCGCGCCGGCCGCCGCTGTCTTCTTCACCCTCGTCAACGAGGAGCTGGCGGACCTGGTGCGCAACTTCTGCCGCGACGCCGACCTCCCCTACGCCGACCTCATGACCGACGCGATGCATGCGCTGGAGCGGATCACCGGCATCGAGGCGGACCAGGTGCCGATGCGTCCCCCCGGGGTGGAGGCCGAGTACTTCGTGCGGATGGCGGCCATCGACTTCGCCGTGCGGATGGACGACGGCTCGCTGCCGGCCGCGCTGCGCGAGTGCGACATCTGCCTGGTGGGCCCCTCCCGCTCGGGCAAGACCCCGCTGTCGATCTACCTCGGATACATGGGCTACAAGGCGGTCAACGTGCCGCTGGTGCCCGGGATCGACCCGCCGAAGGAGCTGTTCGAGCTGGACCGGTGGCGGATCGTCGGGCTCACGATGGACGCGGAGCGGCTGCTGAAGATCCGCGGCCAGCGGGTGCGCGGCATGGGCGGCTTCGGGACCAAGGACGGCTACGCGGACCTGGTCAGGATCTACGACGAGCTCGACGAGATCGGCAAGGTGCAGAAGCGCCTCGGCTGCCCCATCGTCGACACCACCGGGGTGGCCATCGAGGAGGCGGCGTCGCGCATCATCGAGATGGTCGACGAGCGGGCCAAGAAGGTGGGCTCGCGGCTTCGGCGGCCGCCGGGCATCGTCCGCCCCGGCACGCCCTGGTCCCCCTGACGGTCCCCGGCGCGAAGAACTTCACCCCTAGCCCGCGTCGCTTAGGTGTCGGGTCTAGGCTGGGCGACGGTTGGGGACATCGAGGTCCCCAGGGTTGTCAAAGGAGATTTCCCCAGCATGAGCGAGGATCGTTACATCTATGACCTGTCGGAGGGCGACGCGACGATGCGGAACCTTCTCGGCGGTAAGGGCGCCGGCGTCGCGGAGATGAACCGCGTGGGCGTTCCCGTCCCGGACGCGTTCACCGTCACCACCACGGCGTGTGTCCAGACCATGAAGCGCAAGGGCGAGTGGCCTGAGGGTCTGGCGGACCAGATCGCGGCGGGCCTTGCCCGCCTGGAGGAGCGCACCGGCCGCACGCTCGGCGGCAGCGAGAAGCCGCTGCTCGTCTCCGTCCGCTCGGGCGCCGTCCACTCCATGCCCGGCATGATGGACACCATCCTCAACCTCGGCATCTCCGACGAGTCCGTCGCGGCCGTGGCGGAGGAGTCCGGCAACGAGCGCTTCGCGTGGGACTGTTACCGCCGCTTCATCCAGATGTACGGCGAGGTGGTCGAGAACATTCCCGGCCACTACTACGAGGACGCGCTCACCGCGCTCAAGCACCAGCGCGGCGTGGACCAGGACACGGACCTGTCCGCCGAGGACCTCAAGGGCCTGGTCCAGACCTTCAAGGACATCTCGAACGAGCAGCTGGGCGGTGAGTGGACTTCAGATCCCGTCGAGCAACTCAACCGGGCCATCGACGCAGTGTTCAAGTCCTGGCTCAACCCGCGCGCCGAGGTGTACCGCCGCGCCAACAACATCCCGGCAGACCTCGGCACGGCCGTCAACATCATGCAGATGGTGTTCGGCAACCGCGGCGACACCTCCGCGACCGGCGTGTGCTTCACCCGCAACCCGTCGACGGGCGAGAAGTCGCTGTACGGCGAGTTCCTGGTCAACGCGCAGGGCGAGGACGTGGTGGCCGGCATCCGGACGCCGCGGCCGCTGGGCGAGATGCGCGACGTGCTTCCCCAGGCCTACGACGAGCTGATCGCCACCATGCACAAGATGGAGCAGCACTACCGCGACATGCAGGACATGGAGTTCACCGTCGAGAACGGCAAGCTCTACCTGCTGCAGACCCGCAACGGCAAGCGCACCGCCGCCGCCGCGCTCAAGGTGGCCTCGGACCTCGTCGACGAGGGCCTGATCACCAAGGAGCAGGCTCTGCTGCGCATCGAGCCGGGCCAGCTGGACCAGCTCCTGCACCCCGCCATCGACCCGTCGCACGGCAAGGACGCCATCGCGCAGGGCCTCCCGGCCTCGCCCGGCGCCGCCGTCGGCGAGGTGGTCTTCGACGCCGACACGGCCGCGGAGCGTGGGGGTCGCGGCGAGCCCGTGGTCCTGGTCCGCTTCGAGACCACGCCCGACGACATCCACGGCGTGATCGTGTGCCAGGGCATCCTCACCGCCCACGGCGGCATGACCTCGCACGCGGCCGTGGTGGCCCGCGGCATGGGCAAGCCCTGCGTGGCGGGCGCCCAGGGGATCAAGATCGATCCCGTGGGCAAGACGCTCACCATCGGGGACCGGGTGATCGCCGAGGGCGAGATCATCACGCTCGACGGCACCGAGGGCCTCGTCTACGGCGAGGGCCTGGAGCTCATCCCGCCGCAGATCAACGAAGACTTCTCCCGTGTGGTGGAGTGGGCCGACGAGGTGCGCCGCCTCGGCGTCCGCGCCAACGCCGACAACTTCGAGGACGCCTCCAAGGCGCGCGAGCTGGGCGCCGAGGGCATCGGGCTGTGCCGCACCGAGCACATGTTCATGGCTCAGGACCGCCTGCCCGCGGTGCGCAAGATGATCCTGGCCGAGGGCCCGGAGCAGCGCGCGGCCGCGCTCGCCGAGATCCTGCCCATGCAGCAGGTGGACTTCGAGGGCATCTTCACGGCAATGAAGGGCCTCCCCGTCACGGTCCGGCTCCTCGATCCGCCGCTGCACGAGTTCCTGCCCAACCTCGTCGAGCAGTCGCTGCTCGTCCAGCGGCTCGAGCTCCAGGGCGGGGACGCCGAGGAGTTGGCGGACGCGAAGGCGACGCTGGCCCAGGTGAAGCGCCTGCACGAGCTGAACCCGATGCTCGGCACCCGTGGCTGCCGTCTGGCCATGCTGTACCCGGAGATCCCGGACATGCAGGCCCGCGCCATCGTCCGCGCCGCGCTTGCGGTGCTGGACCGTGAGGGCGAGACCGTGGGCGTCGAGATCATGATCCCGCTGGTGGCGCTGACGCAGGAGCTGGACACCCAGCGGGCCATCGTCGTGGCGGCTGTCGAGGACGAGCTGGCCAAGGCCGGCCGGGAGCTGGACTACACCGTCGGCACGATGATCGAGCTGCCCCGCGCGGCGCTGGTGGCGGACAAGATCGCCGAGCATGCCGACTTCTTCTCGTTCGGCACCAACGACCTCACCCAGACCACCATCGGCATCTCCCGCGATGACGCCGAGAACGGCTTCCTCACGCAGTACGTGATGGACCGGGTGCTGGAGCGCAATCCCTTCGAGACCATCGACGTCGAGGGCGTCGGTCAGCTCGTGGCGATGGGCGTGGAGAAGGGCCGCTCGGTGAAGCCCACGCTGAAGACCGGCGTCTGTGGCGAGCACGGCGGTGACCCGGACTCGGTGGAGTTCTTCAACTCCGTGGGGCTCAACTACGTGAGCTGCTCGCCGTTCCGCGTGCCGATCGCCCGCTTCGCGGCGGCCAAGGCGGTTTTGAAGCAGCGCTGAGAGGCGTAGGGGGACGGGGCCCGGGTCGGACATCGACCCGGGCCCCGTCCTGTCCGGACCGCCGGACTTCAGGTGGTGGGGGAAGGCGCAAGCGCGGTGGATCTGCGCGGCGGCGCTGGGTCGCCGTCTCCGCGCGTCCGGGTCTCGTCGAGGAGCTCGCGGAGCGGCTTGACCAGATGCAGGTCCAGGAAGTGCTCCACCCCGTCGGCCACGTTCACGTCATTGACCTTCAGCAGCCACTGGATCTGGAGCCCGTCCCAGAGTGCGAACATCTGGGAGGCCACCTTCACCGGGTCCACGCCCGGCCGCAGGTGGCCCGCATCCCTGGCCACCGTCAGGGACTCCACCGCGATCTCGGTGACCCACTCGTAGCGGCGCCTCATGTAGGAGTTGGCCGGGTGCTCCGGCCTGGTCGCCTCGGCCGACAGGACCGCGAACAGCTCGATCTCGCCTGGCTTGAAGGCGCTCTCGCGCGCGTACTCGACCAGCGACCCCAGCACCTCGATGCCCGTCGACCTCCCGATGGACAGCTCGTTGGCGCCCTCGTCGCGCCGCTCGATCACCGCCGACAGCAGGGCCACCTTGTTGGGGAAGTGGTGGAGCAGCCCCGCCTGGCTGATGCCGGCCAGAGCCGCCACCTCCCGCAGCGATCCGGCGTCGTAGCCCTGCGTGCCGAAGACCTCGAGAGCGGCGTCGAGGATCCGGGCGCGGGTGACCGCGGTCTTGCGGTAGTTGCCCCTCGGACCGTTGGGCATCTCATCCGGGAGGATCGGCGAAAGCGTCATGGCAACCCCCTTTGGTCGCGATCTCAAACAATTGTAACGACTTCATATCAAAACCTACCACTCGCTCGGTTTTCTTGCTAGAGTTCCCTCACGAGGTCGCAGCAAGGGTGCGGCGGCCATAGTGTTGAAGGGACCAAAGATGATCCGTAGGGACTTCCTCAGGCTCGGCGCCGCCTCGTTCGCGGTTGCCGCATTGGGAATCACCACAGCCTGCTCGGACGACGCCGGTAACGGCTCCACCCAGTCCGGCGGGGCCACCCCCAGCGGTGGCGGCACCGGCGGGGGCGAGCTCGTGATGGGCCTCATCACCGCGCCGATGTCGTTCGACCCCTCCGTCGCGGAGTGGGGCAACCGCCTCCCCTACTACCAGGCCGTGTACGACACCCTGCTGGTCGCCACCCCGGAGAACACCATCGATCCCTGGCTCGCCACGGCGTTCGAGTACGACGAGGCCCAGACCACCCTCACCCTGACCCTGCGCGACGATGTGACCTTCTCCGACGGCGAGAAGCTCAACGCCGAGGCGGTCGCCGTGAGCATGAACCGCTTCAAGACCGGCACCGGCCCCGACGCCGGCTACATGGCCAACGTCGACACCATCACGGCCGACGGCGAGTCCACCGTCGTCGTGACCTTCACCGCGCCCGATCCCGCGTTCCTCAACTACCTCACCCGCACCGCCGGCCTCGTGGCCAGCCCCGCCGCTGTGGGCAACGCCGACCTGCCGACCAACCCCGTCGGCTCCGGCCCCTACACCCTCGACGTCGCCAACACGGTCACCAACACCAGCTACACCTTCGTCAAGCGCGACGGCTACTGGAACCCCGACGTGCAGCACTACGACACCATCGTCATGCGCGTCTTCCAGGACACCACCGCCATGCTCAACGCGCTGCGCGCCGGCGAGATCAACTACGGCAAGCTCTCCTCCGCCGAGACCTTCCCGGAGGCCGAGGGCGCCGGATGGACGCTCAACAAGAACGAGCTCGACTTCCAGGGCCTCCTCCTGCTCGACCGCGGCGGCAAGCAGACCCCTGAACTGGCAGACGTCCGCGTCCGCCAGGCCATCAACCACGTCTTCGACCGCCCCGCGATGCTGCAGGCCGTCGCCCTGGGCTACGGCACCGTCACCGCGCAGGTGTTCCCGCCCACGTCGGCCGCCTACGACGAGGCCCTCGACGAGCGTTACCCCTTCGACGTCGAGAAGGCCAAGCAGCTCATGAAGGACGCCGGCTACGAGGCGGGCTTCTCCATGGACATGCCCAGCTCGCCCATCCTGGGCAGCACCGTCTACGCGCTCATCGCCCAGCAGCTGTCCGAGCTCAACATCACCGTCAACGACGTGCAGCCCGGCCAGAACTTCATCGCCGACCTCCTGGCGCCGAAGTTCTCCGCCTGTTTCATGGCGCTCGAGCAGAACCCGGACTGGCAGCTCACCCAGTTCATGATCGCCGAGACCGCCGTGTTCAACCCGTTCAAGTACGCCGACCCCAAGGTCACCGCGATCCTGGACGAGTACCGCACCGCCGACGACGCCCGCCGCGAGGCGCTCATCAAGGAGCTCAACGCCCACATCGTCGAGGAGGCCTGGTTCGCGCCGTTCTACCGCGTGACGGGAGTGGTGGCCACCGATCCGGAGACCACGGTGAAGATGCTCCCCACCAACACCATCCCCAACCTCTACGACACCAAGCCCGCCTGATCGGAAACTGGGACAGATGCTGCGTTTCATCGGACGCAGGCTGATCGCCGGGGTGGTGCTGGTGTTCGCCATCACCACCCTGGCCTTCCTCCTGCTGTATCTCGGCGGCGGCGACATCGCGCGCCGCCTCGTCGGGCAGACCGCCACCCAGGAACAGGTGGCGGCAAAGGCGGCCGAGCTGGGCCTCGACCGCCCCCTCTGGGAGCAGTACGTCACCTGGCTCGGCAACGCCGTCACGGGTGACTTCGGACGCTCCTGGTTCTCCGGGCAGCTCGTGATCGACGGCGTCACCAGCCGCCTGATGGTCACCCTCTCGCTGGTCATCGGCGCCACCCTCATCACGGCTGTGGTCGCGGTGATCCTCGGCGTCCTGGCCGCGCTGTCCGGCGGATGGGTGGATCGCGGCATCCAGTTCCTCACCGTGCTCGGCATGGCCGTTCCCGGCTTCCTCATCGCGGTGGGCCTCGTGTTCGTGTTCGCCATCGAACTCGGCTGGTTCAACGCCACAGGATTCAGTCCCCTGCGGGAAGGCTTCGGGCCGTGGGCCCGGTCGGTGGCGCTGCCCATCACGGCGCTGGCCATCGGCGGCTCGTCCTCGGTGGCCCAGCAGATCCGAGGCTCCGTCGTCGACGCGCTGCAGAAGGACTACGTCCGTACGCTCCGCTCCAGAGGCCTCGACACCCGCAGCGTGGTCTTCAAGCACGTGCTGCGCAACTCGCTGAGCCCCGCCCTGGCGGTCCTCAACGTCCAGTTCATCGGCATGCTCGGCGGTGCGGTCATCGTGGAGCAGGTGTTCCAGATGCCGGGCCTCGGCCAGCTCTCCGTCGGCGCCACGACCCAGGGCGACATCCCCATGGTCATGGGGCTGGTGGTGGCCACGGCCATCATCGTCATCATCGTCAACCTGGTCATCGACATCGCACAAGGCCTGCTGAACCCGAAGGTGAGACTCGGATGAGCCAAGAAGCACCACTCCAGATCCCCGTGGCCGCGCCGGCCGCGAAGAAGTCCGGCGTCCTGCGGCGAGTGTTCCGCAACCCCGTGGCCGTCGTGGCCATCGGCTTCCTCACCCTCGTCGGCCTCGCCGCCGTCTTCGGGCCCCTGCTGGCCCCCCTCGACGGCAACAAGGCAGACGCCTACAAGATCCTGGCCCCCGCCGGCGACGGCTCGCTGCTGGGCTTCGACGGCGCCGGCCGCGACATCTTCTCCCGGCTCCTGTCCGCCACCCAGATCTCCATCTCCGCGGCGCTCGTCGCGTTGATCGTGGCCCTGCTCATCGGCGTCACCGCGGGCCTCCTGGCCGGCTACTACAAGGGCTGGCTGGACACCACGTTCACCTGGGTCACCTCGCTGACCATGGCGCTGCCGGGCATCATCGTCCTGCTGGCCGCCCGCGCCGTCGTCGGGCCGTCGGTGTACTGGTCCATGGTCATCTTCGGCCTCCTCATGAGCCCGTCGTTCTACCGCCTGGTGTACGCCTCGGTGAGCGCGGTGCGTGAGGAGCTCTACGTCGACGCGGCCCGCGTGGCCGGCCTGTCCGACGCGCGCATCATGAGCCGGCACATCCTCGGCGTCGTCCGTGCGCCGATCATCATCCAGGCCTCGATGATCATGGCCATCGCCATCGCCATCCAGTCCGGCCTCGAGTTCCTCGGCATCGGCGACCCGCAGACCCCCACCTGGGGCTCGATGCTCAAGGACGGGTTCGAGGTCATGTACCGCCAGCCCATCAACATGCTCTGGCCCTCCCTGGCCATCGGCCTCACCACCATCTCGCTGACCCTCCTGGCCAACGCCATGCGCGACGCCCTGGAGCGCACCGCGACGGCGGGCCGGAAGAAGCGCAAGCCGTCGGCGCTCGCGGACAGGCCGGCCAACCCGGCCACGCTGCGCCACGACGACGACGCCCGCACCGCCGAGCGCACTGGGGAGGTGCTGCTGGAGGTCAAGGACCTGCGGGTGGGCTACGACCAGCCCAACGGCAGCGTCATCGAGGTGGTCCACGGCGTGGACCTCACCATCAAGCGCGGCGAGGTGCACGGCCTGATCGGCGAGTCCGGCTCCGGCAAGACCCAGACCTCCTTCGCGGTCCTGGGGCTCCTGCCCACCGGCGGCCGGGTCCTCGGCGGATCCATCGTCTTCGAGGGCACGGACCTGGTCTCGGGCACCACCCGCGGGCATGCCGCGGTCCGTGGCAAGAAGATCGCCTACATCCCGCAGGAGCCGATGAGCAACCTGGACCCGATGTTCACCATCGGCAGCCAGCTGGTCGAGCCGCTCCGCAAGACCCAGGGCCTGGACAAGCAGGCCGCCAAGGCGCGGGCGCTCGCACTGCTGGAGCGGGTGGGCATCCCCGAGCCGGAGCGCACGTTCAACGCGTACCCGCACCAGGTCTCCGGCGGCATGGCGCAGCGCGTCCTCATCGCGGGCGCGGTGTCCTCGGACCCGGACCTGCTCATCGCCGACGAGCCCACCACGGCGCTCGACGTCACCATCCAGGCCGAGGTGCTGGACCTCATCCGGGACCTGCAGAGCGAGTTCCACATGGCCGTTCTCCTGGTCACGCACAACTTCGGCGTGGTGGCCGACCTCTGTGACCGCGTCTCGGTGATGAAGGAGGGTCTGATCGTGGAGACCGGGCCCGTCCGTTCCATCTTCAAGGCCCCAAAGCACGACTACACCCGCTCCCTCCTCGACGCCATGCTCGACGAGGACGGCCCCGTCCGCCCGCCGCTCGTCCAAGGAGGCGTCTCATGAGCCGGCCACTGCTGGAGGTCAAGGACCTCGACGTCATCTACCCCGGTGGCGGCGGCCGGAAGCCGTTCCACGCCCTGAAGTCCGTCTCCCTCGACATCATGCCGGGCGAGACGGTGGGGCTCGTGGGTGAGTCGGGTTCGGGCAAGACCACGCTCGGCCGTGCCGTCCTCGGGCTCGCCCCGGTGAGCGGCGGGTCGATCACCTTCGACGGCCAGGACATCTCGCACCTGCACCGTCGGGAGCGCAGGAAGCTGGCCAAGGACATCCAGGTGGTGTTCCAGGACCCGTACTCCTCGCTCAACCCGTCGATGACGATCGAGCAGATCCTCGCCGAGCCACTCACCGCCAACGGTGTGGAGGGCAAGGCTGCCCGCGCCCGGGTCAAGGACCTGCTGGACAAGGTCCACATGCCCACCGACGCCGGCAGCCGGCTCCCCAAGGAGTTCTCCGGCGGCCAGCGGCAGCGCATCGCCATCGCCCGGGCCCTGGCGCTGGACCCGAAGCTGATCGTGGCCGACGAGGCCGTCTCCGCCCTCGACCTGTCCACGCAGGCCCGCGTCCTGGACCTCTTCGTCGAGATCCAGGAGGCCACCGGCGTGGCGCTGCTCTTCGTCACGCACGACCTCGCGGTGGTGCGGCACGTCAGCCACCGCGTGGCCGTGCTGTACCGCGGCGAGATCGTCGAGTCCGGCCTGGTCGACGCGGTCACCAAGCACCCCGAGCACCCCTACACCCAGCGGCTGTTCATGGCCGCCCCGGTGCCGGACCCGGACCGCCAGGAGGCGCGCCGCGCGCAGCGCCTGCGGATGCTCGCCGAGCAGGCCGAGATGAAGCAGCAGGCCGGCGCCGGCCTGGAGCTCGACGCGCTCTGAGCGTCACCCTGTCGGGGGGGGGGAGAAAGACGAGGCCCCCAACCCCCCAACCCCACACACAAAACCACCAAAAAA
>NZ_JBUZNN010000009.1:104716-113518 GCF_055326235.1 Tessaracoccus yangjingae
AAGAAGAGGTCTGTTCCCGTATGGGCGCTAGCCGCGCTCTGAGCGTCACCCTGTCGGGGGGCCGCCCGCCGCGGCCCCCCGACCCCCAGCACCCACGGACCCACTCCGACGACGGAAGAGAACCATGACCCACATCGACGCCCTCGTGGCGCGCCTCGACCTGCCCACCAAGGTCCGGCTCCTCACCGGTGAGGACTTCTGGACCACCATCGAGATCCCCGAGATCGGGCTGAGGAAGATGACCCTGTCCGACGGCCCGTCGGGCGTCCGCGGGCCGGTGTGGGACGAGCGCTCGCCGTCGCTCAACATGCCCTCGGCCACCGCGCTGGCGTCTGCCTGGGACACCGCCCTGGCCGGCGAGTACGGGGCCGCCGCGGCCGCCGAGGCCCGCCGCAAGGGCGTGGACTGGGTGCTCGGCCCCACCATCAACCTGCACCGCTCGCCCCTGGGCGGCCGGCACTTCGAGTGCTTCAGCGAGGATCCGGTGCTCACCGGCGAGCTGGCCGCCTCCTACGTCGCCGGGCTGCAGGACAACGGCGTGGCCGCCACCCCGAAGCACTACGTGGCCAACGACTTCGAGACCGACCGCTTCACCGTCGACGTCGTCGCCGACGAGCGGACGCTGCGCGAGCTGTACCTCGCCCCGTTCGAGCGCGCCGTCGAGGCGGGCACCTGGTCGATCATGAGCGCCTACAACTCCGTCAACGGCGCCACCATGACCGAGAACGAGCTGCTGCGCGACCCGCTGCGCACCGAGTGGGGCTGGGACGGCGTGGTGGTCAGCGACTGGACCGCCGTCCGCAGCACCGCCGCGGCCAACGCCGAGCAGGACCTCGAGATGCCCGCCCCCGGCGTGTGGGGCGACGCGCTCCTCAAGGCCGTGGAGGCCGGCGAGGTGTCCGAGGAGAACATCGACCGCCACGTCGCGCGGCTCCTGCTGCTGGCCGAGCGCGTCGGCGCTCTGGGCGACGCCCAGCCGCTCGCCCCGGCCGCCGTCGACGGCATCGCCTTCGTGCGCCGCGCCGCCGCCGAGGGCATGGTGCTGCTGGCCAACGACGGCATCCTGCCGCTCGACGCGGGGGCGCTCGGCACCGTGGCGCTCATCGGCCACAACGCCGACGAGGCCCGCACGCAGGGCGGCGGCAGCGCCACCGTCGTGCCGGAGAGCGTGGTCAACCCGCTGAGCGGCCTCCGCGCCGCGCTCCCGGGCGCGCAGGTGACCTACAGCCTGGGCGCCGTGGTGCAGGAGGGTGTCGCGCCCCTGGCGCCGGCGAGCCTGACCAACCCCCGCACCGGCGGCCCCGGCCTCGTGGCCACGTTCCTCGACGCCGACGGCAACGCGCTCATGTCCGAGGACCGGTTCGCCACGTCGCTGACCTGGTTCGGCGGCGGCGTGGACGTCATCCAGCGCGCCAGCGTGCTGGCCCTCGACACCCGCTTCACGCCGGACGTCACCGAGGAACGGGAGCTCGGCTTCGCCACCTCGATGCGCGGGCGCGTCTTCGTCGACGGCGAGCTCCTGTTCGAGGACCAGCCCATCGTCACCGGCACCGACCTGGGGGCCGCCCTGCTCGCGCCGCCCTCGGAGACCCGCCCGGTGCGGTTCACCGCCGGGCAGCCCGTGGACCTGCGCGTCGAGTTCGACCTCGGCTCCACGCAGTTCGCCGTGGCCGGCGCCATCGGCCTCACCTTCGGCACCGCCCCCGCCAACCACGACCCCGACGACCTGATCCGCGAGGCCGCCGCGGCCGCCGCAGCGGCGGACGTGGCAGTCGTTGTGGTGGGCACCAACTCCAAGGTGGAGTCCGAGGGCTACGACCGCGAGAACCTCGACCTCCCCGGCCGCCAGGACGACCTCGTCCGCGCCGTCGCGGCCGCCAACCCGCGCACCGTCGTCATCGTCAACTCCGGCTCCCCGGTGCTCATGCCGTGGCAGGACGACGTGGCCGCCGTGCTGCTCGGCTACTTCGGCGGCCAGGAGTTCGGCAACGCCATCGCCGACGTCCTCCTCGGCCTGGCCGAGCCCGGCGGCCGCCTCCCCACCACCTGGCCCGCCACGCTCGAGGACGTCCCCGTCCTCAACTGCACCCCCGAGGACGGCACCGTCCGCTACGACGAGGGCATCCACATCGGCCACCGCGCCTGGCTGAAGGCCGGCGCCGCGCCCGCCTTCGAGTTCGGGCACGGCCTGGGCTACACGTCCTGGGAGCTCGCCGACGCCACCGCCGAGGCAGGAGCCGACGGCGTCACGGTGCGGGTGCGGGTGACCAACACCGGAGCCCGCGCGGGCAAGCACGTGGTGCAGGTCTACGCCTCCCGCGAGGACACCGCCGTGGACCGCCCGGTCCGCTGGCTGGCCGGGTTCGCCCCCGTCCGGCTCGGCGCGGGGGAGTCGACCACGGTCGAGATCTCCGTGCCCCGCCGCCGCTTCGAGCACTTCGCCGACGGCTGGACCCTGGAGCCGGGCACCTTCGCCCTGCACGTGGGCTCCTCCGTCACCGACACCCCCCTGACCGTGGAGGCTGAACTCTCGTGAACCTGCCCAACCCCCTCATCCCGGGCTTCAACCCCGACCCGAGCATCGTGCGGGTCGGCGAGGACTACTACCTCGCCACCTCAACGTTCGAGTACCTGCCCGGCCTGCCCATCTACCACTCCCGTGATCTGGTCACCTGGACCCACGTGGCCAACGTGGCCGTGCGCGACGAGCAGCTGGGCGTGGTCGACGCCCCCACCAACCTGGGCGTCTGGGCGCCCACAATCCGGTTCCACGACGGCCTGTTCCACCTCATCGTCACCGACACCGCCGGCCGCGGCACCTGCATCTTCACCGCCACCGACCCGGCGGGGGAGTGGAGCGACGGCGTCGTGGTGGACCTCGAGGGCATCGACCCGGACCTCGCCTGGGACGAGGACGGCACCGCCTACATCACGTACTCCGGCCTGGTCCTCTCCGGCCCGGACATCGGGGCGCACCGCGGGATCGAGCAGATCGTCGTCGACGTCGCCACCGGCGAGGTGCTGGAGCCGAAGCGGTCCCTGTGGTCCGGCGACGGCGGCATGTTCCCCGAGGCCCCGCACCTCTACCACATCGGCGAGCACTGGTACCTCATGGTTGCGGAGGGCGGCACGGAGCGCGGGCACTCCATCTCCATCGCCCGTTCGCGCTCCCCGCGCGGCCCCTTCACGTCCTGCCCCGACAACCCGCTGGTCACCGCCCGTGGCACCGCGCGCCCCGTCCAGTGCACGGGCCACGGCGACCTCGTCGAGGGCCCCGACGGCCAGTGGTACGTGGTCATGCTCGGCACCCGCCCCCGCGGCATGGTGCGCTCCTTCTCGGCCCTCGGCCGGGAGACGTTCATCTCGCCGGCGCGCTGGACGCGCGACGAATGGCTGGAGATCGACCCCGTCGAACTCAACCCCCGCGCGCCGTTCGGCTGGTCCGAGGACTTCGACGGCCCGCTGGGCCCGGAGTGGTTCGGCGTGCGCCGCCGCCCCGACCAGCTGGCCGACCTCGGCTCCCGGCCGGGATGGCTCACGCTGACCGGCGAGGGCGAGGGCATGGGCGCGTTCCGCCCCGTGTTCGTCGGCCACCGCCAGGAGCACCAGACGTGCGAGATGCGCGCCGTCGTCGACGCCTCCGCGGGCGTCGGCGGGCTCGCGGTCCGCTACGACGAGCACTTCCACTACGAGGTCGAGCTCGCCGGCGACACGGTCACCGCGCGGGCCGTGGTCCCCGGGTTCGTCCGCGAGTCCTCGGTGCAGGTGGGCGACGGCCAGGTGACGCTCGTCGTCTCGTCGGCCGTGCCCGTGTCCCAGGGCCTCGGGCATCCCTCCTCCGACATCGTCTCGCTCGGCTTCGTCGATGCGGACGGCAGAGTCCGCGTGCTCGAGGAGGTCGACGCCCGCTACCTGTCCAACGAGGTGGCCGCCTCCTTCACCGGGCGCGTGTTCGGCGTGTACGCGACGGAGGGTTCGGTGGCCGTCGACCGGATCGACTACCAGGGCGACAACTCTTGACCGCGTGCGCCCGGCTGGCGGCCGAGCTGCGCCACGACTCCCCGCTGGTGGACACCGGCAGCCCCCGGCTCAGCTGGATCGTCGACACCGACGAGCCCGGCTGGATCCAGGCATCCGCCGAGATCCGGTCCGGGGCAGACGTCGTGGTGCTCGACGGCCGCGACAGCAATCTCGTGCCGTGGCCGTTCGCTCCGCTTGCCCCCGGCCGGGCCGCGACTCTCCGGGTGCGGGTCACCGCCACCTCAGGCACCGTCACCGACTGGAGCGACGAACTGGAGGTGCGCAACGCCTCCCTCCCCGCCGACGCGCAGTGGGGGCGGCTCATCGGGCTGCCCTCCCCGCAGCGGCCCGCCCAACCCGTGGAGCTGCGGACCGAGTTCGAGGCGCACGGGGTCCTGCGGGCCACGCTGCGCTGGACGGCTCTGGGTGTCGCGACGGTGTCGCTCAACGGCGCGCCCAGCGACGACGCGGTCCTCGCGCCGGGGTGGCCCGCCTACCATCACCGGCTCGTCCACGAAACCGTCGACGTCACCGGGCTGATCGCCGACGGCGCCAACGCCATCGGGGTCCGGCTGGCGGGCTGCTGGTACACCGAGCGCTACGGCTTCCACGGCCAGGGGCGCCCCGTCTTCGGCGAGCAGCCGGCGTTCGCGCTGCGGCTGGACCTCGAGCACGCCGACGGCTCCACCTCCGTCGTCCTCACCGACGCCTCCTGGCGGGCGCGCGGCGACGGCCCCGTCGTCGACAGCGGCCTGTACGCCGGCGAGCGGTTCGACGCGCGCAGGATCGCCGACGGCTGGGACCGGGTGGGCTTCGACGACTCGGCATGGGAGCGCGCCGCCGTCGTCGAGGCCGGGTTCCCGCGGCCCGTGCCGCAGGTGATGCCGCCCGTGCGCCGGATCGAGGAGGTGCCCGTGCGTGAGGTGCTGACCTCGCCCAGCGGGGCGTCCATCCTCGACTTCGGTCAGAACCTCGTGGGCCGGCTGCGGATCGCCGTCGCCGGTCCCGCCGGTCACACCGTGCGGCTGCGCCACGCCGAGGTGCTGGAGCACGGCGAGCTGGGCACGCGGCCCTTGAGGGTCGCGGCGGCCACCGACCACTACACGCTGAGCGGGCACGGGGTCGAGGTCTGGGAGCCCGAGTTCACCTACCACGGCTTCCGCTACGCCCAGATCGACGACTGGCCCGGAGACTTCGACCCGGCAGACGTCGTCGCCGTCGTACTGCACAACGACATGGCACGCACCGGCGGCTTCGAGACCTCCCACCCGCTGCTTCAGCGGCTGCACGACAACGTCAGGTGGGGCATGCGCGGCAACTTCCTGGCCGTCCCCACCGACTGCCCGCAGCGCGACGAGCGGCTGGGGTGGACCGGCGACATCCAGGTGTTCGCCCCCACCGCCACCCGCCTGTACGACGTGCGCGGATTCCTGCGCAACTGGCTGCGCGACCTCGCCGCCGACCAGGCGGCGGACGGCACCAACGTGCCGCTCGTCGTCCCCAACGTCCTCGGCCGCGTCGGCCTGTTCAGCAAGCCGACGGCGGCCTGGGGTGACGCCGCCACCGTCGTCCCGTGGACGCTGTACCAGCGCTACGGCGACCTCGGCATCCTGGAGGACTCCTACGGCTCCATGCGGGCCTGGGTGGAGACCGTCCTCGCCGACACCGAGGGCTCCGGCCTGTGGCGTGGGCGGATGCAGCTGGGTGACTGGCTGGACCCGAGCGCGCCGCCGGACAACCCGGCCGCGGCGAAGACCTCCTCCGACATCGTGGCCAGCGCCTACCTGGCGCTCTCCACCCGGATCCTCGCCGACACCGCCGGGCTCCTCGGCCACGACGCCGACCACGAGCGCTACGCCGCGGAGGCGGAGAGGTCCCGCGCCGCGTTCGAGGAGGCCTTCGTCACGCCAGTCGGGCTGATGGTCTCCGACGCGGTCACGGCCTACGCCCTGGCGCTGCGGTTCGACCTCGTCCGCGACGTCCGGCAGCGGGAGCGGCTCGCCGCGCGCCTCGCTGACCTGGTGCGCGAGGGCGGCTATCACATCCAGACCGGCTTCGTGGGCACGCCGCTGGTGACCGACGCCCTCAGCGACGCCGGGCACCTCGACGTGGCCGAACGCCTGCTGTTCCAGACCGGATGCCCCTCGTGGCTGTATCCCGTCACCATGGGGGCGACGACGATCTGGGAACGCTGGGACTCCATGCTCCCGGACGGCACCATCAACCCCGGGGAGATGACGTCCTTCAACCACTACGCGCTGGGAGCGGTGGCCGACTGGCTCCACCGCGTCGTCGCGGGGCTGGACCTCGCCGAGCCGGGGTACGCCACGTTGCGCATCGCCCCGCGGCCGCTGCGCCGGATCGACGACGCGCGCTCCTGGCTGGAAACGCCCTACGGTCACGCCGAGGTGGCGTGGCGGCGCGAGGGCGGGCAGATCCTGGTGACGGCCACCGTGCCGCCGAACACGAGCGCGGAGGTGCTGCTGCCCGGCCGCGAGCCCCTGACGGTGGGCTCCGGGACGCACTCCTGGACCTTCCAGGACCGCCTGGCGCCGCCGTCGCGCCGCCCGCTGAGCCTGGCCTCGCCGTCGGCCGACATCATCGACGACGAGGAGGCCCTCGACGCGGTGCTGGCGGTGCTGAGGGAGCAGGCGCCCCAGCTCGCCGACGGCTTCACCAACCGGGTGACGTGGGGGCGGCGACGCCCGTTCGCGGGGTCCTTCCTGTTCGTCCCGCCGGAGCTGCTGGCCGCCGTCGACGAGGCGCTGGCATCGCTGGGGGGCCCGGAGTGACGGGCGCAGAGGCGGTGCACGGGCACGTCGACGACAGGCTCGCCGGCATCCTCGACGAGTTGGCCGGCGCCCTGGCCGCGGACGAGGACTTCTCCTTCCAGGCCGCGGCCTACCGCCGCGGTGAGAAGGTCCTCGACGTCTGGGCCGGCCCGCACATGGCCGAGGACTCCATGACGGTGCCCTTCTCGGTGACCAAGAACGTCATCGGCGTGTCGGTGGGGCTGGCGGTGGAGCTGGGGCTCCTCGATCTGGACGAGCGCGTGGCCGCGTACTGGCCCGAGTTCGCGGCGAAGGGGAAGGCGGCGGTCACCGTCCGGCAGCTCCTCTCGCACCAGGCGGGCCTGCCCCAGGCCGAACCGCCGCTGCGGGCCGCGGAGTTGCTCAGCCACCATGCCGGCGCCGCCCGGCTCGCCGACGCCCGGCCGTACTGGCGCCCGGGCACGGCGTTCGGCTACCACGCCCTCACCATCGGAAACCTGGCCTCGGAGCTGATCTTCAGGGCGACGGGCCAGACGCTGCACGACTTCTACGAGACCCGGATCAGGCGCCCGCACGGCATCGACTTCCACCTGGGCCTGCCGCCCGGGCAGGATCACCGCCGGGTCGCCCTCCTCCCGATGATCGTCCCTGAGGGGGTGACACGGGAGGAGCCCACGGCCGTGGGCCGGCTGGTGTTCGCGCCCGCGGCGCCGGGCCTGGACCTGGGCAACGACGAGGCCAGCTGGCGCTTCGGCCACCCCGCGGCGTCCGGCGTCGGCACCGCCCGCGGGCTCGCGCGGCTGCTCGCGGCGGCCGTCACCGGCGTCGACGGCGGCGCCCCCTTCCTGTCGGAGGACACGGTGGCGCAGGTCGGCGAGCAGCAGGTCCACGGCTTCGACGAGGTGCTGGGTCAGCAGGACCGCGCGCACGGCATCGTGTTCCAGAAGCCTTCCGTGCAGCTCCGGTGGGGCGGGCCCCGCTCCTTCGGCCACGACGGCGCCATGGGGGCCGTCGCCTGCGTCGACCCCGATACGGGTGTGTCGTTCGCCTACACGCTGCCCCGCGGCCCATGGCCCGGCGGGGCGGACCCGAGGGCCGTTCGGGTGGCTGCCGCCCTCAACCGGCTGTTCACCTGAGGCCGGACTGGCGCCTGACCCCTGGCTGCGGGGACAATTTGGCGTGAAGCACCGTCTTTAGAGGAGCACCATGTCCGATCAGCCCGGATTCCGCCAGCCCGAGCCCCAGCAGTCGCCCGACTACCAGGCCACCCCGGAGCCCTACGTCCCGTTCGGGCAGGACGAGACCACGACGTCGTTCAGCGAGTCCGAGTCGGCGGTGGGCAGCCAGACCGAGCCCATGCCCACCTACCCGCCGGCCGCGCCCCAGCCCTACGCGCAGCCCGCCTACGGGGATCAGCCGCCTGCCGCGGGGTACGCGCAGCCCACTCCGCCCAGCTACGGGCAGCAGCCCCCCGCCGCCGGCTACGCGCCGCCGTCCGCGCCCGCCTACGGCACCGACTACGGCCAGGCCCCGCAGAGCCCCTACGGCACCGACTACGGCCAGGCCCCCTACGGCGCCGACTACGGCCAGTCAGCGTACGGACAGCAGCAGCCCTACGGCATGGCCCCCTACGGACAGCAGCCCGCCTACGGGTACGGGCAGGCCGAGCACCCGCAGGCCACCACCATCCTGGTGCTGGGCATCCTCGGCTTCTTCGTCCCGATCGTGCCCTTCGTCGCTTGGTACATGGGCGGCCAGATCAAGAAGCAGATCGACGCCGGCGCCCCGTACCAGTGGGAGGGATCGCTGAAGATCGGCTACCTGATCGGCAAGATCCTGGGCATCATCCAGATCGCGTCGGTCGTCCTGACCATCATCTGGCTGGTGGTCATGTTCGGGCTCCTGGCCGCCAACGGCTTCTGAGCCGGGTTTCTCACACACCAGAAGGGGGGGGGGGGACGAGGGGGTGACCCAACCCCCCTGTTTTTTTTTTGGGGGGGGGTATTCGTTT
>NZ_JBUZNN010000009.1:113528-164411 GCF_055326235.1 Tessaracoccus yangjingae
TTTTGGGCTTGTTTTCCCCCCCCCCCAGAGGGGGTGGAGCCCCCCTTTTCCCCCCCCTCCCCTTCTGTTTGTTGTCGGACGGGGGTCAGTCGTCGCCCTCGTCGACGACCTTCTCCGGGCTGCGCACGAGGTGCACGATGGAGGCGGCAAGGCCGCCCCACAGCGTCACCATGGCGACGATCATCATGATGATTGCGGTGGTGGTCATTTCGCCATGATCTCCTCGTACTTGGCGTCGAGCGCGTCCTCGTCGACGTGGGTGATGGTGTTCTGCTTCCACGGCGTGAGGGCCAGAGCGGCTGCCACGATCACGAGCAGGGCGGACATGCCCCAGCCGAACACCCCCAGCATGCCGAGCGGGTAGTCGCCGTACGGCGCGGTGACCTTGGTGATGACCTCGTTGATGAGGATGTAGCCCAGGATGCCGGGCACGAAGATGCCCGCCAGTGCCAGCCAGAGCCGGCCGAACTGGACGCTGGAGACGCGGTCCACGTGGCGCTGCAGCAGGGGCAGCTTGCGCAACACCCAGGCCACCACGACCACCATCGAGAACGCGCCCAGCAGGATGCCGAACTTGTTGACGAACTCGTCGGTGATGTCGAGGAAGTACAGCCCCGTCGTCGTGGGCAGCAGGAGCATCGAGACCAGCGCCATCGGGATGCCGACGGCCAGGGTCGCCTTGATCCGGCCCAGACCCAGCTTGTCCTGGATGGCCGCGACCACGACCTCGACGATGGAGATCATCGAGGTGAACCCGGCGAAGACCAGGGACGCGAAGAACAGCGCGCCCAGCAGCGGGCCGAAGGACGTCGACGAGACGATGCTCGGGAACGCGATGAACGCGAGTCCGATACCGCCGGCCGCCACCTCATCCATGGGCTGGCCGGTGGCCTGCATGAGGAAGCCGAGCGCCGCGAACACGCCGATGCCGGCGAGCAGCTCGAAGCCCGAGTTGGCGAACGCGACCACCAGGCCGGAGCCGGACAGGTTCGTGCGGCGTCGCAGGTAGGACGAGTAGGTGATCATGATGCCGAAGCCCACCGAGAGCGAGAAGAAGATCTGGCCGTAGGCCGCGGCCCACACCCCGGGGTCTCCGAGCGCGGCCCAGTTGGGCGTGAAGAAGGCGTTGAGGCCGTCCATGGCGCCCGGCAGGGTGACGGCCTGGATCACCAGCACGAGGAACATCACGGCCAGCAGCGGGATCATGATCGTGTTGGCAGCCGCGATCCCCTTCTTGACGCCGAGAGCGATGACGCCGATGGTCAGGATCCAGACCACGGCCATCGGGATGGCCACCTGCGGGACGAAGTCGAAGCCCACCGTCGGGGTGTCGGCCACCTGCAGGAACTCGCCCATGAGGAAGCCCGCCGGGTCGTCGCCCCAGGCCTCGGTGAAGCTGAAGAAGAAGTACATGGCCGCCCACGCCAGGATGGCGGCGTAGTACACGGCGATGACGAAGCACACGAGCACCTGCCACCAGCCGAACGCCTCGGTCCACTTCTTGCCGGCCCGGCGCAGGGCGAGTGGGGGAGCGGCGCGGTACCGGTGGCCCAGCGCGTAGTCGAAGAACAGCAGCGGGATGCCCGCGGTCAGCAGCGCGACCAGGTAGGGGATCACGAAGGCGCCGCCGCCGTTGGTGTAGGCGACGTAGGGGAAGCGCCAGATGTTGCCCAGGCCGACGGCGGAGCCGATCGCGGCGAGGATGAACACGTTGCGGGAGTTGAACACCTCGCGTTTCGCGAGCGTGGGTTCGGACATGTGCCCTCCCTTCAGGGAGTGGGGGAACTGACCCGCGTAGCGTATTCCACCTGCACCCCCACGGCGCGGCGGGTGGACATTTGGCGCCACGTGTCGCGGGATGCGTTCCGCTGGGAGAGCCGCGCTGCCCTTCCGCAGGTTGAGCCGGGCCGCCTCCCCGCTGGTTGAGCCGCGCCGCCCTTCCGCTGGGTGAGCCGGGCCGCGAGGAGCGAAGCGACGCGCGCCCGTGTCGACTTGGGGTGAGCCGGGCCGCGAGGAGCGAAGCGACGCGCGCCCGTGTCGAAGCCACCCTGAGCTGACCAGCGACTTGGGTCGTCGAACCGCCCGCTAGCGCACGAAGACCGGCTGGTCCTTCGTCGAGCGGGCCTCGTCGTAGGCGTAGCCGTCGCCGTCGAAGTCGCGCAGCTTGCCCGGCGTGCGGACGCGGCCCCGGATCAGCCAGGCCGCCATGGTGCCGCGGGCGCGCTTGGCGTAGAAGCTCACCACGCGGGGCTCCCCGTGCTGGTCCCGGTCCTCGAAGCGGGGGCTGATCACGCGGACCCCGAGGCGCTCCGGCCGGACGGCGCCGAAGTATTCCTGCGAGGCCAGATTGACCAGCACGTCGGCGCCGGGGGACTCGTCGAGGTCGCTGCGGAGCAGGTCCGTGACCTTCTCGCCCCACCAGTCGTACAGGGAGCGGCCGCGGGAGGTCTCGAGCCTGGTGCCCATCTCCAGTCGGTGCGGCTGGATGAGGTCCAAGGGGCGCAGCACCCCGTACAGGCCGGACAGGATGCGCACGGTCTTCTGCGCCTCGGTGAAGTCCCGCTCCGCCAGGGTCCGCGCGGACAGGCCCTGGTAGACGTCGCCGTTGAAGGCCAGGACGGCCGGGCGCGAGTTGCGCGGAGTGTGCTCCGGGGTGAACTCCCGGTAGCGGGTGGCGTTGAGGTGGGCGAGGTCGTCCGAGATGTGCATGAGCGACGCGATGTCCGCGGGCACCTTGTCTCGCATGATCTCGATCAACCGGGCGGAGTCGTCGAGCAGCCTGGGCTCGGACCGCTTCCTGGTGGGCAGCGGCGAGTCGAAGTCCAACGACTTGGCGGGCGACAGGACGGTGAGCATGCCGGCGAGTCTAGTCGCGCCCCCGCGGGGGCTGGGCGGCTCAGCAGCCGTCGGTCAACGGCACCCCCGGCACCAGCGACCCCCATTCCTCCTCGGAGATCCGGGATCCGAAGTCCTCGCAGAGGCGATCCCGGGCGGCGGCCGGATCGTCGGGCCAGGCGACGGAGCGGCCTCCGTTCAACGCCATGACGAAGTGCCCGTCCATCCAGGCGGCGCCGGTCACGGTGGTGGCCCCGGGCCGCAACGACAGCTCCAGCTCCGCCGCGCCGTCGCCGAGCCGCCACACCCAGAGGCGCCCCTCGCGGGTGGCGGCGTAGAGCAGCTCCCCGCCCCGGCCGAACCCCACCTGGGTCAGCTCGGAGCGCGCCTCCACCAGCTCGTGCAGCACCGCGGGCTCGTCCGGGGCGGTCACGTCGAAGACCGTGATCCGTCCGGCCGTATCACCGACGGCCAGCGTGCCCCGGGCGGAGAAGGCGTAGTCGAGCGGGATGGCCTCGTCGGCGAGGGTGAGTGTCGCGGCCTTCTCCGGCCCCTCATCGCCCAGGCGCCACAGCAGCGCCGACCTGCCGTCGACATGCATCGCGACGAAGAGGCCCTCGTCGGGGCTGAAGCCGGAGCCCCCCGCCCAGGTGTCCTCCAGGACGGCCAGCGGGGCCCAGCCGTCGCCGTCGCGGCTGAACAGGTGGTATCCGGGCTCGCCGCGGTAGCCCAGCGCCAGGTACCTGCCGGAGGCCGAGACCTCGACGTCGGCGAGGGCCTCCTGGCCCGGCATGCTGTCGACGGCGTCGAAGCCGTCGCCGGTGCGCTCGAGCGTGATCAGGCTCCCGGCCGCGGTCTGGTTGACCAGCACGGTGGCGTCCTCGCTGAGGATCGCGTAGCCGGTGTAGGCGTCACCGGCCGGCGGCGCCTGGACCGGCACCTCGACCCAGCCGGCCCCGTCGCGCCGCACGACCAGCCCGCCCGCGGTGGAACCGAGGAGGACGGCGTCCGATCCGCTGTAGACGCCGTAGAACCGCCCGTCGGTGAGGTCGAGGACCTCCGGGTCCTCGTCGGGGCGCCAGGCGGTGACGATGCCGCTGGTGGCGCCCGCGAGGATGTCCCCGCCCCGGGCGTCCAGGCTGGTCACCACCGTGGGCTCGGGATAGGCGCGCTCCAACTCCCACTCGGGCGTGTACTGCCGCAGCTCACCGAACGAGCCGCCCACCAGGAGACTGTCGCCGAGGTGGCGCACCGCGTTGGCGGAGGCCTCGAACTCGAGCGTGGTGAGCAGGGAGGGGCCGCTGGGGGCGGTGCTGAAGCGGTAGCCGAAGCCCTGCGCCGTGCCCACCAGCAGCTCGGAGCCGTCGGGGGAGACGTCCATCGAGAACACCGTGCCCTGCACCGGGATGTCGGCCACGCGCGAGCCGTCCGGACGGAACACCTCCACCAGGCTCGCCCCACCGCCCGCGAAGACCAACTCCCCGGTCGCGTCCAGGCCCGTCACCGCCACCTCGTCGGCCAGGGTGATGTCCGGCAGTCGGGCGGGGGCCTCCACGGAGCTGAGGTCCACCCTGCGGATCGTTCCGTCGAGGGTGCCGACCAGCACCGTCGATCCCACCCAGGCGGCGCTGTAGGCCACGGTGTCCTCGCCCAGGTCGATCAGCTCGCGGGGTTCCTCCGTCAAATCCCAGACCGCGGCGGTCTGCTGACCGCCGACGAGGGCGAGCACGCGCCCGTCGACGACCGTGCCTGCGAGCGCGAACAGCTGGTTGCCACCGCTGACGAAGGTCTCCGACTCCCCGTCGAGCGAGCCGTCCCGCCACAGCGTGACCTCACCGGAGCTGTCTGCGCGGAGCGTCATGCCGGCGTCCTCGATGTGGTCCACCAGGGTGGTCCCGCTCGGCCCGGTGGCGCGGGTCGGCAGCGGGGTGCCTGCCGACTTCAGCACGGCCGAGCGGCTCTCGACGCTGTCGGCGAGGCTGAGCGAGGCGACGCTGAGCTGACCTGCGGTGTTGGGCTCGTTGGCCCTCACCTCGTCGGCGATGAGCGCCAGCTGCCGGGCCTGCGCGGAGCGCTCGGAGGCCTGGGCCGCCACCCGCAGGTCTGAGGCCTGCAGCCCGGCCAGCACGGCCACCACCAGCATCGTGATCGCGATCCCAGCGGCGGCGATGGCGAGCTGCTGTCTCCGTCGGAGCCGGCGGATCGTGTCCTCCTGGGCGCTGCGCTGCGCGTCCGCAAGGTCGAGGCTTGAGCTGATGAAGGTGTTCTCACGCGCGGAGAGCAGGGGCGCGCTCTCCTGCCGTGACCAGGTGCTCCACAACTCCGCCTCGACTGGCATCAGGGCGTCCTCCTGGCGGCCGCCCTCGTCCCACACCTGGGCCGCCATCTGGATCCGGCGCGCGATGAGCAGGGAGGCGCGCTCCTCGTCGACCCAGCCACGCAGCCGCTCCCACCGGGTGAGGAGGGCGTCGTGGGAGATGGCTACGGAACGGCCCGTCAGGGTGAACAGGCGCGCGGCGAGGAAGGCGTCGAGGACCGGCGACATGTCGTCGGCGAGGTCGTCGAGTGGGATGGTGCCGCGGAGCACGCGGTCGCCGTCGACCTGGATGAGCGCGAGGGTGAGGCGCCTAGCCAGGACCTGCTGGTGCTCGTCGAGCTTGGAATAGACGGCCTCGGCCTCGTCGTCGAGCGCGGACCAGAGGCCTCCGGTGGCGAGGTAGTGCGTGGGGGTGAGGCTGGCGCCCTCCGCTGCCGCCCAGCACCGACGAAGGGCGCTCGACAGCAGGGGCAGAGCGGTGCCCGGCGCGGGCTCGCCGTAGAGCCGGAGGTCCCGCAGGACGAGCTGGACGAGGTCCGGGGTGACCGTCCGCCCCTGGCGCGCGGCGGGCTCCTCGATGATGCGTGCGTACTCGTCCTGTGTCAGGGGGCCGACGAGCACCGGCGCGGCGAGCGACGCTGCCAGCCGCTCGTCACGCATCGCGAACCCGAACGCGGCCGCCGTGATGGCCACCACGCACGTCACGCTGCCGGCCAGCGAGGCGAGGGCGTCGAACACGGCCGCGCGGGCCTCAGGCTCGAGGGCGGCTGCCTCCTCGAACTGGTCCACGACCAGCAGCCCGCATCCGTCCGGAAGTGCGAGCGTGGGCAGGTCGGCCGCCCTGGCTGAGACGGGGGAGGCGCCGGCCAGCGGGCCCCCTGGGGCGCACGCGCGCCCGATCAGTCCGGCTGCCAGCAGTGAGGACTTCCCTGCCCCTGAGTCGCCCACCACCACGATGGGCCGCGGGGCGTCCGGCCGGAGGCACGCCTCGACCAGGGCCTCGTAGGCGCGCTCCCGGCCCACGTAGACGGCGGCCTCCTGCGCGGTGTAGCTGCGGAGACCCACGTATGGGGACTCGCCGACCACCGGCGCCGACCGGGCGCTCGAGACCGCCCGCTGCCAGGCGTCGCGTTCGTCGTCGGACTCGACCAGGCCAAGGGCCTGCAGCAGGTCCAGGAAATGGGGGGTGAGCGCCGGGGTGGGCAGACGTCCCTCGAACCAGCCCTGCGCGGTGGAGGGGGGCACCTTCGCGAGCGTCGCGGCACGCCGGATCGAGAGGTTGGCGGCGTGTCGGGCCGCGACCAGTGTCTCGACGAGGGTCTCTCGACTCTGCGGAGGAAGCATGGCGGCACAGTACCTGCCGCCGCTTCCGCCGGATCCGGCGGCTCCCGCGGAGTAACGGCACCCTCCGCTGACTAGCAGCTCCACTGTGGGGCCGTGAGCCGGTGCGTACTCGTACACCCGTGGGGTCGTCGCTCGGGGATACGGGCGCCTAGTGTCGGGAGTGCACTGCGACACCCGCTCCGGGGGGAGAGACGGCCACAGGTTCGTAACGGGGATGCCGACACCAGGGGGGATGGAGTCGGCTGAGACGCGGCGCGACGAGAGGCCCACGGCCTCGGCTCAAGGGCCGGGCCGAGGGCCTCTCGCTTGCCGCCACGCTCCGAGCGGCCGGGGTGGGGTCAGGCGTCGGCGGAGTTGCTGGAGATGCCCGGCTTCCCGTCGTGGATGATCTTGCCCGGGTTGAGGTTGTGCCCCGGGTCCACTCCGTCGAAGAGGGCGCGCTGGATGAACACACCGGCAGGGGAGATGTCCTGGTCCATCCAGGGGCTGTGCTCCTCGCCCACGCCGTGGTGGTGCGACACCGTGGCGTGGTTGTCCATGAACGACTGCTGGAGCACGCGCTTGGCGTGATCGTAGGTGGCCATGGCGCCGTCGGACTTGTCCGCGATCGCGAACGTGAAGTACTGGCAGGCGCCCGAGTGGTACGAGTGGCTGAGGTGGCAGAACACCACGCCCCTGACCCCGAGCTCGTCCATCGCCCGGTTGAACGCGGCGACGGTGTTGGTGTGGATCTGCTCGGCGTACTTCCACGGGGTGGTGGTCTCCGACACGTCGGCGACGAGGCCACGGTCCAGCATGAAGTCGCGGATGTAGGGGGTGTCGTACTTCTTCTGGTCGTACAGGGAGCCCGGGCCCTTGCCCACGCCCATGCCGCCGTGGTTGCGGACGATCTTGGCCACGAGGCCCTTCTCGTAGCGCACGTGCGTGGGCGAGCCCTCGAAGCCCACGAAGCTCATGGCGATCTTCTCCAGGTCCCAGCCCTTCTGGACCATGATCTTCTGGATGGCCTTGCTGCTCAGCGAGCCGAGACGGCTCGACTTCTTGCCGTTGGCCATGATGTATTGCGTCTCGATGGCGTCCGAGACGCGCGCCATCATCACGGAGGCGTCCGACTCGACGATGGCCTGGCAGGCCTTGAGCCCGTCCTCGTAGGTGGGGAAGAAGTAGGCCTGAAGCTCGCGCACCTCGGGGATGCGGTGCACGTTGACCCACGCCGAGGTGATGATCCCGAGGCGCCCCTCCGAGCCCAGCACCATCTCGCGGACGCTGGGGCCCGACGACGACGACGGCAGCGGGCGAAGCGTGAGCACCTGGCCGGGCATCACCATGGTGAGGCCGCGGCAGATGTCGGCGATGTCGCCGTACTTGTCCGACTGCATGCCCGAGGACCGGGTGGCGATCCACCCGCCGAGGGTGGACCACACGAACGAGTCCGGGTGGTGGCCCATGGTCCAGCCGCGGGCCTTCAACTGATCCTCCATGTCCGGGCCGAACACGCCGGCCTGGATGTGGGCCAGGCCCGACACCTCGTCGATCTCCAGGACCCGGCTCATGCGGCCGAGGTTGACCGAGACCACCTGGCGGGTCTCGCCCGGCTCCGCCTCCAGCGCCGCCACGATGTTGGATCCGCCGCCGAAGGGGATGAGCACGGCGTCGGCGGCCACCACGGCGTCGACGAGGAGCTCGACCTCGCGCTGCGTGCCCGGGTAGAGGACCACATCCGGCACGCGGCCCAGCAGGCCCGCGCGGACGCGCAGAAGGTCGCGGACGCCCTTGCCGAAGGCGTGCACCACGCGGGTCTCGTCGTCGGTCTGCACGAACTTCTCACCCAGGATGCCCACCAGTTCGGCTCGCAGCCCATCGGTCAGCTGGGAGGCGGGCACGTCGAGCGACGAGAAGGGGCGCACGGGCTCCACGGGGGCGGTGATGTCCACCCCCACCATCTTCTTCACGAACGGGGGGAACTTCGGCTTGTCCTCGTAGTGGTACGCCTTGCCCTCCTCGCCCCAGCCCCACCACTTCTGTTGCTTGACCCCGTCGATCATCGATCCTCCTGCTTGTCAGCCTGTTCCTTGGCGTCCTCAACCAAGGCGGCGATATGGGACTTCCTGGCCAGTTCGATGGCCTCGGTGCGCGCGTACTCGGCGAGCGTCTTCTTGCCGTAGGCGCGGGCGGTGGTGTCGTGCAGCTCCAGCACCTGGCGGCGCATCCGCTCGTTGAACTCGTGCGCGATCTCACCGGGGTACGCGGTCATGGGGCGCCCGAACACCACGTGCACCTCGGGCCTGCCCTTCGGCAGGTGCTTCTGCCGCGACGGCCACGCGTCGTAGGCGCCCACGAGGGCCACCGGCAGCGCGGGCACCCCGCGGGAGATGCACAGCGACGCCACGCCCGGCACGAACGGCGCCAGCGCGCCGGTGCGGGAGCGGGTGCCCTCGGGGAACAGCAGGATGGGGACGCCGTCGTCGAGCAACTGCCCGGACATGCCGCGCTTGCCCTTGCCGCCCTTGCCCCGGTCGATGGCGAAGGCGTTCATGAACAGCGACATCGACAGCGACTTCACCGGGTTGTCGAAGAAGAAGTCACCGGCGGCGCCGGTGGCCACGAACTTCGACAGCCTGCTCGGCAGCGAGCAGAGGATCAGCGGGGCGTCGAGGTGCGACGAGTGGTTCCCGAACACGACGAAGGCGCCCTCGAGGCCGTCAAGGTTGGACACGCCGTGCACGTGGACCTTCAGCAGCCGCAGGAGTGCAGGCTTGAGGAGGAGCATCTGCGCGGTCTGCCTGGTGGTGGCGTGCATCCTCGACGTGTACCGCGGGTTCGCGGGTTCGACGTCGTTGGCCACCTCAGTGCTTCTTCCGCGACGCGCTCAGCTTGCGCGAGAACCAGCGCGTGAACGATCGCGGGCCGTGCTCGGCGATCGCGTAGGCGATCTTCCACTTCAGCGTGGGCACCGACACGAAGCGGCCCCGCTCGGCGTCCGCCAGGGCGCCGCGCACGAGCGTCTCGGCGTCGATCCACACGATGCTGGGCAGGGACGTGGCCTTGATCCCGGCGCGCTCATGGAACTCGGTTCGCACCCATCCCGGGCAGAGCGCCGTCGACGTGACCCCGGTGCCGGAGAGCTCAAGGGCCAGCGCCTGCGAGTAGGTGGTGCACCAGGCCTTCACGGCCGAGTAGTTGCCGGTGAAGATGGTGCCCGCCGTGGACGACACGTTGATGATCCGGCCGTGGCCGCGGGCCCGCATGGCCCGCGCGGCGGCGCCGCCGAGGATGAGCACCGCCAGGCACATGACGTCCAGCGCCTTGGCGTGCATGTCGATGTCGGCGGGATCCAGCAGCGTGGTGTGCAGGCCGAATCCGGCGTTGTTGACCAGGATGTCGACGGGGCGGGCCGGGTCCTCGAGGCGCTCCGCGACCTGGAGGACGTCGTCGCGGACGGCGAGGTCCGCCGAGATGACCTCCACGTCGATGTGGAACTCCGCACGCAGTTCGGCAGCGACCGAGTTGAGGCGGTCGGTGTCGCGGGCGACGAGGATCAGGTCGGTTCCCCGGCCGGCGAGTTCGCGTGCGAACGCGTGCCCGATGCCGGAAGTCCCGCCCGTGATCAGTGCTGAAGCCATGGGATTAAGGTACGCCACCCGGGCGCGTCGCCGCGATGTCGCCACCGGCCTGGGGCCACCCGTTCGTTGTTTCCCGACAAGCCCCCGGGGCGTTCGTTGTGGGGAAGCCACAAGAACGGCGACGCCCCCGGCCAAAGGGCCGGGGGCGTCGTCGAGGAGGTGCGGATCAGGCGGGGGCGCCGATCACTTCGACCGTCTCGCGCGCCATCGCCAGCTCCTCGTTGGTGGGGATCACCAGGACGCGGGCCTTAGAGGCGGCCGTCGAGATCTCGCGGGCCTCGCGGGAGCGCACCTCGTTGGCCGCCGTGTCCAGCTCGAAGCCCATGCCGGCCAGGCGTTCGACGACGGGGCCGCGGATGTGCGCGGCGTTCTCGCCCACCCCGGCCGTGAAGACCAGCGCGTCGACGCCGCCGAGAAGCGCCATGTAGGCGCCGATGTAGAACACCAGGCGGTGCACGTACACGTCACGGGCCAGGATGGCGTCCTGGTTGCCGGCGGCGATCTGGGTGGCCACGTCGCGCATGTCGGTGTAGCCGCAGAGGCCCAGCATGCCGGAGCGCTTGTTGAGCAGGGTGTCCACCTCGTCGGGCGTCATGCCGTGCGTCGAGAGGAACTTGTGCAGGCCCGGGTCCACGTCTCCGGAGCGGGTGCCCATCACGAGCCCCTGCAGCGGGGTGAGGCCCATCGACGTCTCGATGGCCCTGCCGCCGAGGACGGCCGAGATGGAGGCGCCGTTGCCGAGGTGGCAGACGATCAGCTTGAGGTCCGGGTCGTCCACCCGGCCCAGGTACTCGGCGGCCTGCTCCGACACGTAGCTGTGCGACGTGCCGTGGAAGCCGTACTTCCGGATGCCGTGCTCCTTCGCCAGCTCCTGATCCACCGCGTAGGTGTAGGCCTCGGCGGGGAGCGTGGTGAAGAACGCGGTGTCGAAGATGCCGACGTGCGGGATGCTGGGCAGCAGGTCCATGGCGGCGCGGATGCCGGCGATGGCCGGCGGGTTGTGCAGCGGGGCCAGCTGCGACAGGCGCCGGAGCTCGGCGATGACGTCCGCGTCGATCCGCACGGACTCGCGAAACTTGTCGCCGCCGTGCACGATGCGGTGGCCGACGGCGATCACGTCGTGCAGGCCGGGGCCGAACTCCTCGAAGGCCGCGACCACGGCGCCGAACGCGACAGTGTGGTTGGGGTACCAGCCCTCGCGCACCGTCTCCTCGTCGCCGTGCCGGTGCTTGAGCTCGCCAGAGGCCTGGCCGATGCGCTCCACCAGGCCGGACGCGCGGGACTCGTGGGTCTCCGCGTCGATCACCTGGTACTTCATGGACGACGACCCGCAGTTGAGCAGGAGGATCGGCTGGGACATGACGCCCTTTCGTAGTGGGTCAGACCGCCTGGGCCTGGATGGCTGTGATGGTGATGGTGGAGACGATGTCGTCGACGAGGGCGCCGCGCGACAGGTCGTTGACGGGCTTGCGGAGCCCCTGGAGCATGGGGCCGATCGCGACGGCGCCAGAGGTGCGCTGCACGGCCTTGTAGGTGTTGTTGCCGGTGTTGAGGTCCGGGAAGATGAACACGGTGGCGCGGCCGGCCACCTCGGAGTCCGGCATCTTCTTCTTCGCCACCACCTCGTCGACGGCGGCGTCGAACTGGATGGGGCCCTCCACCTTCAGCTCGGGGGCGCGCTCCCGCACCAGGCGCGTGGCCTCGCGGACCTTGTCCACGTCCGCGCCGGAGCCGGAGTCGCCCGTCGAGTAGGACAGCATGGCGATCCGCGGCTCGATGCCGAAGCTCACCGCCGTCGCGGCCGACGAGATGGCGATGTCTGCCAGCTGATCCGCGGTGGGGGTGGGGTTGACCGCGCAGTCCGCGTAGACGAGCACCCGGTCGCTCATGCACATGAGGAAGGACCCGGACACCACCGAGACGCCGGGGGAGGTCTTGATGAACTCCAGCGACGGGCGGATGGTGTTGGCCGTGGTGTTGACGGCGCCGGAGACCATGCCGTCGGCCATGCCGAAGTGCACCATCATGGTGCCGAAGTAGGAGAGGTCCTTGAGCGTCTCGCGGGCCTTCTCGAGGCTGACGCCCTTGTGCGCGCGGAGCCGGGCGTACTCCTCGGCGAACTTCTCCACCAGGGCCGGGTCCTCCGGATTCACGACGGTGGCCTCGGTGAGGTTCAGTCCCAGCTCGGAGGCCCGGCGGCTGATCTTCACCGAATCACCCAGCAGGATGATGCCCGCGACCGAGCGCTGCAGGACCACGGAGGCCGCGGTGAGCACGCGGTCGTCCGTGGCCTCAGGCAGGACGATGCGCTGCTTGTTGGCGCGCGCCATCTGCATGATCTGGTGCTCGAACATGGTGGGCGTGCGGATCTCGGTGCGCGGCAGGTCGATCGCGGCCACCAGCGCGGCCTCGTCGACGTTCTGCGAGAACAGCGCCCGCGACACCTCGATCTTGCGGGCCGAGCTCGTGGACGTGCCGCGGATGCCCTGAAGGGCGACGGCGGTGGGGAACGTGTCGCCCTTGGTGACGGCGATGGGGAGGTCGATCTCCGAGTCCGCGAACAGCTTCGACACGGATTCGGGCACCTCGAAGCCGCCGGTGAGGATGAGCGCTGCCAGCGGCCCGTAGTCCGGCGAGCGGTGCGCCATGACCACGCCCGGGAGCAGGTCGAGGCGGTCCGCCGGCATGATGACGGTGGCCTCGCGCTTGAGGCGCGGCAGCAGGTTGGGCAGCGTCATGCCCGCGACGAGGGTGTGGAGCGACTCGTGGGACAGGAACTCGGGGTTGCCCAGCCATTGGGTGGCCTCGGCGGCCTCGAACTGGGCGCCCACCGACGGCGCGGTGAGCACCGGATCCTCCGGCAGGACCGAGACGGTGACGTCGCGGACCGCCCGCATGGCCTCGCGCAGCGCGTCGACGTCCGGCTCCTCGGCGTGCGTGACGATGATGCCGATCACGGTGTTGTGCTTGGCCTCGTACGCCTCGATGGCGGACTCGGCCAGACGCGCCACCTGCTCGACGGTGCGGCCCAGCGCCTTCGCGACGTACAGGACGGGGGAGTTGAGGTTGGCCGCGATGACGGCGTTGTGCTCCAGTTCCGACGCGGTGCCGAGGTCCTCGTAGTCCGAGCCGAGGACGACGACGACGTCGCGCGTCTCCGCGAGGGCGCTGTACTTGGCGACGATGGTGTCGATCGCCTCGTTCGTGTCCGCCGCGTAGTCGGTGTAGGTCACCCCGACGGCCTCGGCGAGGGTCTCCTTGACGCCCTTCTGGGTGAGCAGCGCCTCGGTGACCGCGTCCGTCTCCGTGGAGTGCACGAGCGGGCGATAGACGCCGATGGAGCGCACCTGGCGCGCGAACATGTCGATGAGGCCGAGGGCGATCGACGACTTGCTGACCTGCCGCTCCGATGAGGCAATGTAAACGCTTTTCGTCACGGGCCCCACCTTATCGCCCTTTCCGGGGCGCCCCCGCGACCGATCCATCCCCGGCGGGCGTTCTGAGCATCGGCCCACCGCGGCGGGCCACACAGGGGGGCGCGGCCCCAGCCCGCTCAGGCGGGGCCGCGCCCTCGTCGGTCACCTGATCCGGATGAGGGAGGCCTCCTCGCCTGCCGGGTTGTCGTAGGAGACCGCCATCAGGCCGAGAGGCTTGTCCGACGAGAACGGGCCCCGGCTCAGGGTGACTCCCACCGTCGCCGCACCGTCGGCCGGGACGACGGCGTACATGCCGTCACTCAGGGCCTTGCGCGCGGGATCGTACGTGGCCCTGCCGGAGAACTGGTCGTACGCATCGCCGTAGAAGGAGGCCACCGTGTACCGGAAGGCACCCTTGAGGCCGAGGTCGCTGGCCAGGACAGGAAGCAGAACCGTGCTCGAATCGGTGGGCGATGCGGCCAGGAAGCCCGCGGAGCTGAGCGCCTTCGTGGCGAGGTTGTAGATGAACACCTCGTTGAGGCCGTTGTGGTCGCCCGTCCGGATCGCTCCGGAGTCGTAGCTGAACACCGCCAGGTCGTCCTTTCCGTTCCGGTTGGTGTCGAGCAGCACGTCGAACTCGACGCTCGCGCCGTTGCTGAACCGGTCATGGGTCGACACCGCAAACACGAGCAGAGTCTCGCCGTCGACGGCGAAGGACTGCACGCCTGCGGCCCGAAGGTCGAAGCCCCCGGCTACCGTCTGGTCCTCGGCGTCCTCCAGCCCCCAGGTGTAGAAGTCCGCGTCTGCCGCGATCGCGGCCCCGGAGTTCGTCAACGCGACCTGTGCCGACGTCCGGGGTGCCGAGAGGCTGCCGGCCAGCGTCGCCGCGACATTCGTCGACGGGCGCGGAACGAGCAGCGCGCCGACGGTCAACCGGCTGTCGCCGCTGGTCAACACGACATTGCCGGACACCTCATGGAACTGGTGCTGGCCGGCCTTTGAGAACGTCGCCGGCACGGCTGCGGCCTCGAGACGGAGGGTCACGTCGATGGTGGCGCTACCGCCCGCGGGGACCGGCAGCGTGTCGGAGCTGAGTGTGACGAGTGCGGGCAGCGACTCGTCGGTCGGCTCGTAGTCCACGGCGTAGGTGGCCGCAGCGTCACCGGCGTTGACGACCGTCACCGTGCGGGTGGCCTCGAAGACCTCGCCGATCTCGGCGAAGCCGAAGCTCAGCGTCGACTCCCGGAAGGGGGAGGTGCCGTCGGTGACGGTGTCGCCGTAGGCGAACACGTCGGTCCCCACCAGGGCGGCCGTGTCGACGAGGCCGCCGCCGCGGGTCAGCCGGTAGCCCGCCACCTCCTGGGGGTCAGCCGTGGAGACCAGGGCCGAAGAGACGTCCTCTCCGGTCCAGTCGGGGTGCGCCTGGACGCCCAGGGCCGCGACACCCGCCACGTGCGGGGCCGCCATCGAGGTGCCGGACAGGAACATGGCGCCAGTCCCGGAGCCGACGGCCGCGGAGGCGATCGACACGCCGGGGGCCGTGACCGATGGCTTCAGCGCCGAGTCGCCGCTGCGCGGTCCCGAGGACGTGAAGGAGCCGTAGCCCTCGAAGCCCTGGTTCACCAGGTCCTTCGCCTCGATCGTGAGGCTGGAGCCGGACGCGGCGATCAGCCGAGGCCCGCTGCTCGGGCGCACGCCGAGGAACGGGATGGTGACGTCGATCTGCACGAGCGGATCCGTCTCAGGGATCTCGGTGATCGGGCCTTCGAACGGGGGAAGGGCATCGACAGGTTTTGCCGGATCAAGCGTGTTGATCATCACCACCGCGTCGAAGCCCGCCATCTGGCCGTACGCCGCCCGGGCGACGCGGGCGCAGACCCCGCGGGTTGTGACGGCGATCGTCGTGACTCCGGCCGAGACGCCGGCGGCCTCGCGCGCCTTCTCGAAGGCGGCGGCCGAGCAGCCGAGCGACTCGTTCTCGTCGGCAGTGGAAAGGTCGTCGGTCAGGACCACGACCTCGTAGGGTCCCGCGGGGAGCACAGCGCCGTTGGCGTTGATCGCCTCGATCTCCTGGCCGTCGACGGTGAGCGTGGCGCCAGGGAAGGACTCGGTGGCGTCGTTGGCCGCGACACTGATCACCCCGTCCCCCGAGCCGGGGGAGCCGGTGAGATACGGGTTGGGTCCGGCGTTGCCGGCGGAGGCCACCACGACCACTCCGTCGGCGGCGGCGTTGCTCGCGGCCACCGAGGCGGGGTCGTCCTTGGTGCCGTAGTCGGAGCCCAGCGACATGTTGATCACGTCCATGCCGTTGTCGACGGCCCAGTCGATGGCCTCGACGGTGACGTCGGTGGAGCCCTCGCAGCCGAACACCTTCAGCGCGTACAGATCAACCTCGGGGGCGACGCCGGGGCCCACCAGAAAGGTGTTCTCGGACGTCGTCGCGTCATAGCCCCCCGCGTAGGTGGTGCCGTCGCTGTTCACACCGCTGCCGCCGGTTGTGCCGGCCACGTGCGTGCCGTGACCGTTGCAGTCCAGCGGGTTGGCGTCCGGGACGGGCGTTGAGTTCGCCGGATCGCTGGCGTCGTAGCCGTCACCCACGAAGTCCCAGCCGCCCTTGACGCGCGGCGCCTCGAATCCGAACCATGCGGGGTCAGGGGTGTTGCTCGCCTTGGCCGCCGCGAAGGCCTCTTTGGTGCCGGGGCCGCCGAACGTGGCGTGGGTGTAGTCGATGCCGGTGTCGATGATGGCCACCTTGACGCCCTCACCCGTGTAGCCATTGTCCTCCCACACCTGGTCCACGCCGAGGTAGGGGACGGAGGTGGCGTTGGTGGGCTCTGCGAGCTGCACCCGGTGCACTGCTGCGACGCCGGGGAGTTGCGCCAGCGCGGCCGCGTCCTTGCGGGCCACGCTCACCTTGATGCCGTTGTAGGCCGTCTGCACCTGCGACCGCACCTGGCCGCCGAGCTTCGCGATGGCAGGCTTGAGCTTGTCCTGTTCCGCCTTGCGCTGCGCCTTGAGGGCGTTGCGCTCCGCCTTGGTCAGCCGTGCAGGGGAGGCCGCGTCGACGACCGCGACGGGCTCGGTGGCCAGCTCGACCATCACGGTCACGCGCGCGGCGCCGTCGGCGGAGGCGGGCACGAAGTCCGACGAGATCTTGCCGGCGTCGGCCCGCTCGAACCGGTCAAGAGGGTCCTCCGGGCTGGCCTGGGCGACGCCCGGGAGCGCGAGTGCGAGGAGTGCGGTCAGGGCTACGGCGCCGGCCTTCTTCATACGTTTCGCCATTCACTAGGGGGGATAGTGCTGGCCGACACACTATGAGCGCCCTCAGAAGGCGTCAATGAACGAAAGTGATACCTCTCAACGTCAGGTTGAGGTGTCGGAGCGCGCCTGCGGCGAACCTCAGCGGTTGCTTTCGGGGGTGCCCTCCGCGGGGCGGGTGTACCCCGCCTCCTCCAGGTCCTCGGTCAGGTGGTCCATGAGCAGCAGCTCGTCCTTGATGAGCCCGGCGCGGTAGGCGCCGCGGGCCACGAGGTTGGCCGAGACCGGCGCCGTCAGCAGCTGGAGCACGATCACGAGCAGGCACAGGCCGGCGGCCCACCAGGTGCGCAGGCTGAGGGCGATGCCGAGGGTGACCGAGATCAGCCCCAGCACCTGAGGCTTGGTGATGGCGTGCATCTTGCCCAGCACGTCGGGGAATCGCACCAGGGAGACGGCGGCGCCGAGGCACAGCAGCGCGCCCGCGAGCACGAACACGGAGGCGACGAGGTCGAAGATCTGGTCCGTCATCGGGGCTGCTTCCGGTCTCGGTGGGCGGTGTACTGCCGCCGGGTGGCCATCCGGTCCGCGACCATCCGGGCCACCGACACCGCGCTGGTGAAGCCCAGCATGGACAGCAGCACCAGGATGAGGACCTCGGTGGAGCTGTCCGACCACACCGTCCACAGCCCCAGCGACGCCACCACGACGGCGACGATCAGGTCCGCGGCCACGGAGCGGTCCAGCTGCGTTGGCCCCTCCGCGATCCGGTTCGCGCCGATGATCGCTGACACGGCCAGCACCACGGCCGCGACACTCAGGATCACCTCGGTGAGGACGTCGACCATCTCACTCCTCCATCCGTGGGGACGCGTTGACGGGGTGGGCCATGCAGGCCGCGTCGAAGGCTGCGATCTCCTCGTCGGAGCCGAACGCCCGCACCACCCTGGACTCCACTGCCATGGCCATGCGCTGCACGCGGTCCAGCGCGGCGTCGTCGACAAGCTCGAGGGCGTGCATGTAGAGGCGACGGGGCTCGCGGACCACCTCGATCACCACGGTGCCGGGGACGAGCGACAGGATCTCGGCCACCTGCACCTGGTAGAGGTCGTCGTCTGTGTGGAGGTCCACCCGCACGATGCCGGCGTGGAGGTTGACCTCCCGCTGGAAGGCCAGCCGGAGCAGGCGCACCGACGAGACCACCAGGTCGTGCAGCAGGTGCCAGGTGAGCAGCACGAACCCGACGGGGCGGAACCGGCCCTGCCAGAAGATCGGGGGGAGCGGGAACATCACGCCGACGATCCAGCCGAGCGCGACGCCGGAGAGGAGGATCAGCGGGGACGCGCTGCCCCAGACCAGCACCCACACGCCGGCCATGCCGAACACGGACAGGGGCCGGAACTTCGCGCGTTGGCGCCAGGGGGTGGCCGATTTCATCATCGCAGGCCCTCCGGGAGTACGGCGACGATGTAGGACCCGTCGCGCAGCGTGGCGGCGGCCGCGTGCGTGTACTCGTACAGCGGCCCCGCGAACACCGTCAGCGCCAGGCCGAACGCGACCAGCGCCATCGTGGCCCCCACCTGGAGGGGAGGCATGGGGCGCGTGTCGTCGTCGATCAGCTCGTCGATGTCCTCGTTGAGGCGCTCGGCCTCGGCGCGGCGCTGCTCGGCGGGCGTGACGCCCCAGAACGCCCGGTTCCACACCTTGGCCATGGCGATCAGGGTGAGGAGGCTGGTGAGCACGCCGCCCGCGACGACGGCCCAGGCGAGCATGCTGCCGTGGGCGGCGCCCGCCTGGATCAGGCCGAGCTTGCCGATGAACCCGGAGAACGGCGGGATGCCGGCCAGGTTCATGGCGGGCAGGAAGAACAGGACGGCCAGCAGCGGCGCCACCTTGAGGAGCCCGCCGAGGCCCTCCAGCGACGAGGTGCCCCCGCGACGCTCGATGAGCCCGGTCACCAGGAACAGGGTTGCCTGGATTGTGATGTGGTGCGCGGTGTAGAAGATGGTGGCCGCCATGCCCGCGTCGCTGCCGAGCGAGATGCCGAAGACCATGAATCCGATGTGGCTCACCAGGGTGAAGGAGAGCATCCGCTTGATCTCCACCTGCGCGATGGCACCTAGGATGCCGATCACCATCGTGAGCAACGCCGCGACCATCAGCACGTCGTTGACCGGCGACGACGGGAACAGCAGCGTCTCCGTGCGGATGATGGCGTAGACACCCACCTTGGTGAGCAGGCCGGCGAACACCGCGGTGACCGGCGCGGGGGCGGTGGGGTAGGAGTCCGGGAGCCAGGAGCCGAGGGGGAACATCGCGGCCTTGACCGCGAACGTCACGATCAGGAGCACCTCGAGCAGGAGCTGGACGGGCTCGCTGAGGTCGCGCAGGCGCACCGCCAGGTGAGCCAGGTTGACCGTGCCCGTCGCGGCATACACGGCGGAGATGGAGATGAGGAACAGCGAGGAGCTGAGCAGGGAGACGATGACGTAGGTGGTGCCCGCGCGGATCCGGTCCCCCGTCCCGCCCAGGGTGAGCAGCACGTAGGAGGCGAACAGCAGGATCTCGAAGCCCACGAACAGGTTGAACAGGTCCCCGGCCAGGAACGCGTTCGAGACGCCCGCCATCAGGAGCAGGAACGTGGGGTGGAAGATCGACACCGGGGTCTCGCGGCGCACCTCGTCGCTGTCCTGGCCGGTGGCGAACAGGAGGACGCACAGCGCGACCACCGAGGCCACGAACAGCATCAGCGAGCTCAGGCGGTCCGCCACCAGGGCGATGCCCAGCGGCTCGGGCCAGTTCGCGAGCCACAGCGACACCGGTCCCACCTCGTGCGTGTGCCACATCAGCACGGCCGCCACCGCGACGATGCCGGAGAGGCTGAGCACGGAGACGATGCGCTGCGTGGTGGGGCGCCGCGGCAGTGCCAGCGCGACGGCGGCGCCGAAGATCGCCAGCAGCACCGGCACCGGGAGCAGGTTGGCCATCATTCGCTCACCACGTCCTCACCGGTGTCGGAGAAGGTGGTGTCCTCGTAGGACTCGGAGGCCACGTCGGCCTCCGCCAGGTGGCGGATGCGCGCGTCCTCGACGTCGTCTGCCACCTCGTCGTGCCCGTGCAGCTGGAAGCTGCGGTAGGCGACGGTGAGCACGAACGCCGCCACCGCCATGGTGATCACGATGGCCGTCAGCACCATCGCCTGCGGCAGGGGATCGGAGGTCTTGTCCGGATCCGCGAGCCCCACGATGGGCGCCGCGCCCGGCTCCCCTGCGGCGACGATGAACAGCAGGTTCACGCCGTTGCTGGCGAGGAGGACGCCGAGCAGGATCCGGGTCAGGGACCGCTCGAGCAGCAGGTACACCCCGGCGGCCACCAGGATGCCGGCGGTGACGGCGAGGGCGAGGTTGGCGGTCATCGGAGGGCCTCCCCGGGGCGCGTGTGCCTGGTGTGCCGCGGCGCGTCGTCGCTCGCGTCCGGCCGGCCGCGATCCTTGGCGGTGCCGCCGTGCCGCGCCGGGAGGGCGATGGTGGAATCGGGCAGGGGCATGGGGGCCAGCTGGTCGCTGGCGTGCTGGTCGATGCCGGAGCCCAGGCTGCGGACCACGTCGAGCAGCATGCCCACCACCACGAGGTAGACGCCGAGGTCGAAGATCGTCGACGACACCAGGTGGACCTCCCCGAGGAACGGCAGCTCCCCCCAGGGTGTGGCCAGGACGTCCGGGCCGGGCACGTTCCAGTAGTAGTCGTAGCTCTGCAGCACGCTCCCGCCGAAGAACACCGGGACGACGGCGGCGCCCAGCAGCAGGAACAGGCCGCCGCCCAGCAGCCGGCCCGCGTCGAACGGCGCGGCCTCGTCCAGCTCGTGCCGGCCGGCGGCCAGGTAGCGGATGATCAGCGCCATGCCGGCCACCATGCCTCCGGCGAAGCCGCCGCCGGGGGAGTTGTGGCCGGCCAGCAGGAGGTAGATGGAGATGATGATCATCACGCCGAACAGCAGCCGCGTGATCACCTCGAAGACGAGGGAGCGCACCAGCGGGGACAGGGTCTGCCCTGCCCGCAGCCACACGCCGGGCGCGCTGTCCGACATGGGGGCGTCCTCGCGGTCCTCGAACACCTCGTCGGTGCGGGTCAACGAACCCACCCGGGAGCGGAGGAAGATCAGCGACGCCACGCCGGTGGCGGCGATGACCAGCACGGCGATCTCGCCCAGGGTGTCCCAGGCGCGGGTATCCACCAGCGCCACGTTGACGATGTTCTTGCCGAAGCCGATCTCGTAGGCGGCCTCGTACCAGGCGTCGGAGATCGGGTCCGCCACTCGGGCGCCCGCGCTGACGACCGCCACCAGCGTCACCGTGGTGCCGACGGCGGCGGCGACGAGCACGCGCCACCACCTCGTCGAACTCAGCGGCCGGTTGGTGAAGTAGCGCGGCAGCTTGCGCACCACCAGGACGAACACCACCAGGGTGACGGTCTCGACGAGGACCTGTGTGAGTGCCAGGTCCGGCGCCCCCGCCATGGCGAACATCAGCGACAGTCCGTAGCCGGTGACGCCCACCAGCAGGATGGCGCGGATCCTGCCGCGGGATCCGGCGGCCAGGACCGCGGCGGTGATCATCACGGCGGCCACCAGCAGTTGGGGCCAGTGGTCGAAGACCCGGAACTCGGGCCACTGGCGGATCCGGAGCATCGCGAACGTGGCCAGGGACACGAGTGTCACCAGGATGGTGCCGAGGTAGATCGACAACGAGCCCCGCTGCGTGCGGGCCGTGACCTCGACGGCGATCCGGTCCAGGTTGTGCATGGACCGGTGGAAGAACTCCTCCGCCGTCGTGGTCTGCGGGAAGGTGGCCTGGATCCTGGCGATGCGGTTGCGGAACACGAACAGCACCACGCCGGCGCCCACCGCGATCGACGACATCAGCAGCGGCCAGGTGAAGCCGTGCCACAGCGCGAGGCCATGGCTGGCCTTACCCGCGGTGACGGTACGGGCGTAGAGGTCCAGGACGGCGGTCATCGGTGGGCCGAGGAAGCCCGCCGCCAGGGACACGATGCTGAGCAGCGCCGGCACCGCCACGATGCCGACCGCCGGCCGGTGCCAGGACAGCGCCGGCGCGCGGTCCTTGGTGCCGAAGGCGCCCCACCACCAGCGCAGGGAGTACGCCACGGTCAGGGCCGATCCGAACACCAGCGCCGCCGCCAGGGCTGCGGCCGCCAGCGGGGTGATGGACTCGACGTCGCCCGCGACCAGATACTCCACGGACTCGAACGCGGCCTCCTTGGACAGGAACCCCATCAGTGGCGGCATGCCGGCCATCGAGAGGACCGCCAACCCACCCACGACGGCGAGCACGGGGACGCGCCTGCCGACACCGCTGAGCTCGCGCAGGTCGCGGGTGCCCGCGGAGTGGTCGATGACCCCCACGCACATGAACAGCGTGGACTTGAACAGGGCGTGCGCGATGACCATGCCCAGCCCGGCGAGGGCGGCCGCCTCGGTGCCGAGGCCCACGAGGAGGACCATGAACCCCAGCTGGCTCACGGTGCCGTAGGCGAGGAGCAGCTTGAGGTCCGTCTGCCGCAGCGCCCGCCAGCCGCCGAGGATCATCGTGATGGTGCCGAGCAGCATGATCGCGGGCCGCCACCACGGCACGTCCGCGAACGCGGGGGCCATCGCGGCCACCAGATACACGCCCGCCTTCACCATGGCCGCCGCGTGCAGGTACGCCGAGATGGGGGTGGGGGCCGCCATCGCGCCCGGCAGCCAGAAGTGGAACGGGACGAGGGCGGACTTGCTGAGCGCGCCGACCAGCATCAGCAGGGCGCCGACTGTGGCCAGGTTGCCGGTGGGGGGCTCCGCCAGGAGCTCCTGGAGCGACAGCGTGCCCGACGTCTGCCACAGCGCGACGATGCCGACGAGCATCGCGAGGCCGCCCGTGGTGGTGACGATCAGCGCCGTCTGGGCGGCGCCCCGGTTGGCGCGGCGGGTGGGGTCGTGGGCGATGAGGAGGTAGGAGAAGATCGTGGTCAACTCCCAGAAGATGTAGAGCACCACGAGGTTGTCCGCCGTGACCAGGCCCAGCATCGTGCCGGCGAACAGCGTGAGGATCGACGCAGAGCGCGGTGTCGTCGACCCGTCGAAGTACCAGCGGCTGTAGAGCAGCACCAGGGCGCCGATCCAGGTGACGATCAGCGCCAGCACCCACTGCAGCAGGCCGATCCTGAGGGAGAGGTCCACCCCGAGCAGGGGAATCCACTGATAGGACTCGACGTAGCCGGCGCCGTCGATGACCGCCGGCCCCAGCCCGGCGAGCCACACGCCGGCGGCCAGCGGGCCCAGCGCCAGGAAGAAGAAGGCGCGCGCCCCGAACCAGCGGACCAGCAGCGGGGTGAGCGCGCCGAGGATCGCGTGGGCGGTGATGAGGGCGACGAGCACGCCAGAACTCCCGTCGGTCGGTTCGTGGTGGCGGGGTCAGTCTATCGACCGTTCAAGGGCTGGGGGCTGTGCTGAGGTCAGAGGCGCTGGTGGAGCCAGGCCAGGTCCTGGGCGCGCTCGGGGACGCCGCCGGGGGTCTCGAGGATGGTGAGGGTGTCCGCCTCCCGCACGAGGGCGGCGAGGGCGTCGCCGTCGGCTAGGCCCTGCCCGAGGTTGGCGTGGCGGTCCGCGCCGCTGCCCGCCTCGTCGCGGGAGTCGTTGCAGTGCACCACGTCCACGCGGCCGGTGATGGCCTTCACGCGCCCGAGCAGCCCGTCGAGCTCCAGGCCGGAGGCGTGGGCGTGGCACGTGTCGAGGCAGAAGCCCACCCGGTCCGCGTTCGGCGAGCCCGAGATGGCGTCCCACAGCCGGCCGATGGACTCCAGGTGGCGGGCCATCGCGTTGCCGCCGCCGGCGGTGTTCTCGATGAGGATCGGCACCTCCAGGTCCAGGCCGTCGATGCACTTGCGCCAGTTGGCGAAGCCCACCGACGGGTCCTCGGAGGCTGTCACGTGGCCGCCGTGGACCACCACCCCGACGGCGTCGACGGCGGCCGCCTCGGCCAGGGTCTGCTGCAGCAGCTTGCGCGAGGGGATGCGGATCCGGTTGTTCGTCGAGGCCACGTTCAGCGCGTAGGGCGCGTGCACCACGATGCCCACTCCGGCCGCCTCCGCCGCCGCCCGCAGGGCCGGGGCCCCGCCGTCGACGAGTGCGGCCGGCTTCTTCCAGCTCTGCGGGTCCCCGAGGAAGATCTGGACCGCGTCGATGCCCAGCGCGGACGCCTCCGCCAGGGGGTCGGTGGAGTCGACATGGGCACCCAATCGCAGCGTCATGCAGGCCACCCTAGCCGCGCCTTCCGACGGGGGGTCAGCCTCGATCGGGGGTGCCGCGATCCCGCTGGCGCCGCGACGCAGACCGGTAGGCTGGCGCCACAAGGCCGACCACTGGAGCTCACCATGCCGCAGATCAAGCACGTCGTCACCCGCCTCCGCGCGGTCGTCGCGCAGCACGGATCCCGCACCGCCACCCGCATCCGGGAGGGCGACGCCTGGGTCACCCAGAGCTACTCCCAGTTCCTGTCCAAGGTCAACCGGGCGGCCCAGGGCCTGCTCGACCTCGGCGTCGAGACCGGCGGCCGCGTCGGCATCTTCCTCGGCAACCGGCCCGAGTGGTCGGAGATCGACTTCGGGGCGGCCACGGTCCGCGCTGTGCCCGTGCCGCTGTACGCCACGTCGACGCCGGAGCAGATCAGCCACATCGCCTCGGACTCCGGGCTGACCGTCATGTTCGTCGGCGGGCAGAGCGAGTGCGAGCGGGTGCTGGAGGTGGCCGGGGAGCTGCCCGGCCTGACCCACATCGTGATCCTCAAGCCGTACCCCGGCATGCCCGAGCGCGTGACCAGCTACGCGGACTTCCTGGCCGAGCCCACCGACGCCGTCGAGGCCAGGTTCGCCGACGCGTCCGGCGAGGACCTCGCGTCGATCATCTACACCTCGGGCACCACCGGCAACCCCAAGGGCGTGATGCTCCAGCACAGCGCCTTCGTCACCCAGAGCGACGCCCTGGACAAGTTCTTCGACATCACGCCCGAGGACCACTCGCTGAGCTTCCTGCCGCTGTCCCACGCGCTCGAGCGGGCGTGGACCTACGTGGTGCTCATGCACGGCTCCATGAACACCTACGTGGAGAACGCGCGCACCGTGGCCGAGCAGATGGTGCTCGCGGAGCCCACCCTCATGGTGAGCGTGCCCAAGCTGTTCGAGACGGTCTACGCCACGGCGCACGCGAAGGTGGAGGGCTCGGCGGCCAAGCGGCAGATCTTCACATGGGCGCTCAAGGTGGGCCGGCACAACCAGTACGCCTACCGCTCGGGCCGCACGCCGTCGGCGGTGCTGCGCGCCCAGTTGAAGGTCGCGGACAAGCTGGTGCTCGGCAACGTCCGAGCCGCGCTCGGCGGGCCGAAGAAGGTCCTGGCCTGCGGCGGGGCCCCGCTGAGGCCGGAGATCGAGGAGTTCTTCTCCGCCGTCGGGTTGCCCATCATGTCGGGATACGGGCTGACGGAGACCTCGCCGCTGATCTCGTTCAACGCGCCGGACGACTTCAAGCAGGGCACCGTCGGCAAGGTGCTACCGGGGGGCGAGCTGCGCATCGGGGACCTCGGGGAGATCCTCTACAAGGGCCCCAACGTGATGCTCGGCTACTGGAACGCCCCGGAGGCCACGGCGGAGGTCCTCGTCGACGGCTGGCTGCACACGGGAGACGTGGGGTACGTGGACACGGAGGGCTTCCTCACCATCACGGACCGTTTGAAGGACATCATCGTCACCCTCGGCGGCAAGAACGTGGCGCCGCAGCCCATCGAGGGTCTCATCCTGGCCGATCCGCTGTTCGAGCACGCGGTGCTGCTGGGCGACAACCGGCCCTTCGTCACCCTGCTGGTGAAGCCGTCGCTGCCGCACGTGGAGGCCCTTGCCAAGGCGCGCGCCTGGCCCGGCGAGGTGCACGACTGGATGGCCAGCAACGAGCTCCTGGAGGAGCTGAAGAAGCGCGTCGAGGAGATGACGGCGAAGCTGCCGGTCCAGGAGAGGCCCAAGGAGACCCAGGTCCTCAACGAGGAGTTCACCATGGACAACGGCCTGCTCACGCCCACGCTGAAGGTGCGCCGCCGCGAGGTCGAGGCCCGGTTCAAGGCCATCGTCGACGAGATGTACGCGCGCATGGAGCGCCGGAAGGGCTGACCGGCCCCCTCGACGGTCCGACGGGGGCCCGGGCGCCCGATCCGTGTGCACCGCGGCCAGGGCATGGTCATGGGGCCGGTCCCTATGATCGACGGCGTGGAGAGAAGGCGACGCCGGACGTGGTGGGGCACGTGGCCCGGGGCATTGGCGCTCGGCGCCGCGTCGCTGGCGCTGGCGCTGCCCGGCGTGGTGACGCTGATCGGCACGGCCCTCCTCCCCGCCGAGGACTCGGTGGGGATCGACGTCGAGGTGAGTGGGCCCGGTGTCGCGGTCAGGGTGCTCTCCGCCGTCGTCGGCGTGGCCGCGCTGGTGGTGCCGGTCCTCACGGTGAGGTGGGCCAGGAAGAAGTGGGCCGGGTACGTGCTGCTCGGCCTGGGGCTGAGCGCGGTGGCGGGCGCCGTCGGCCTCGGCATGTTGGGGATCCTGTGACTTGGCCGCCGGCCTGCGAGGGAGGACGATTGACGCATGGGACTGCTTGACTTCCTCGGGAAGAGATCACCGGGCCTGAGCGTCGAGGAGACGCTCATGGCGCTGAGCAAGGGCGCCGTGCTCATCGACGTGCGCACGCCTGTTGAGTACGAGGCCGGGCACGCGCCGGGGGCTCGCCCCGTCGACCCGAAGGACCTGCACGAGAACCCGCTGGACGCCATCCACGGCGACGATCCGCTGGCGGAGCGCGACGGCGCGGTGATCGTCATGTGCGACAACGGGCTGCGGTCCTCCATCGCCGCGGCCGAGCTGCGGTCCAAGGGCCTGCTGGCGGAGTCGTTGGCAGGGGGCCTGCGCGCCTGGGCCAAGGACGGCAATCCGGTGCTCCCGGGCCCCTACCGACGGAGGCGCTGACATGGCCATGTGGGGCCTCCCGTTCGCCGGCGGCGTGCTGGCCGGCGCCGCCGCCTCCGCCCTGCTCACCCGCTGGCTCGAGGGCCGGCAGACGATCAACCGGCACGTCGACGACTACGGCGCCCACTGGGGGCAGCGGCCCTCGGTGCGCGAGGGCGCGCTGCACTACGTGGCGCTGGGGGACTCCGCGGCCCAGGGCGTCGGGGCTACGGCCGTCAGCCGCGGGTACGTGCCGAGGGTCGCGGACAGGCTGCGGGAGGCCACCGGGCGTGAGGTGCTGGTGACCAACCTGTCGGTCTCCGGGGCCACCAGCGACGACGTGGTGCGCGACCAGCTCCCGCTGTTCGCCGCCCTGGACTTCGCGCCCGACCTCGTCACCCTGGACATCGGTGGCAACGACGTCATCTATCCCGGCCACAACGCGGCCACGTTCGAGCGGAGCCTCGGCCACATCCTGGAGGCGCTGCCCGTGGGCAGCTTCGTCGCGGATGTGCCGTGGTTCATGGTGCCTGGGCTCGGGAGGCAGTCTCAGCGCATGTCGGTGCTGGCCGCCGCGCTGGTGGAGCGCCACGGCCACCACCTCGTCCCGCTGCACCGCACGTCGCGGGAGACGGGGGTGCTGGGCTACCACCGGCACACGGCGGGGGACTTCTTCCACCCCAACGACCGCGGCTACGAGGGGTGGGCCGAGACGTTCTGGGCCGCCATCGTCGCCAGCGGCCGCCTCGACCTGCTCCGCGCAGACTGACACCGGACGCCCGAGGGGTGGTGGAGGCTTGGTGGGTTTGAGCCGATGGATGGGTTCGCGGCGGGACCCACGCTCAGCCCACGCGGGGACGGCGCCGCGAACCCATCCATCGGCTCAACGCCCACTCCGGGCGGGCCACAGTGGCCGACCGTCGCACCCCGCGGCACCGGGGATTTCCCCGCCGGCGCGGCGACGGGTAACCTTGGCCGTCGGCTGACACCTATGTCAGTCATGCCCTCCTGCTGCGGGACAGACCCGTGGCCGTTAGTCCGAAGGAGGTGGGGCTGAGCATGCGTAAGTACGAAGTCATGGTTCTGATCGATTCCGATGTCGATGAGCGCCAGGTTCCCGCTCTCGTAGAGAAGCATCTCGAAGTCATCACCAAGGGTGGTGGAAGCGTCGACAACACCGACATCTGGGGTCGTCGTCGTCTCGCGTACGACATCAACAAGAAGTCCGAAGCGATCTACGCCGTGCTGCAGATCTCCGCGGAGCCCGCGATCGTGTCCGAGATGGATCGTCTGATGACCATCGACGAGCGGATCGTGCGCACCAAGGTGCTGCGTCGCGAGGACTGAGTTATCCACAGCCTCGGCGCTGACTGGCAAATCGTGAGGCTTCCGGCCCACAGTGAGGCCAGCACCGAGCGGCCATCGCTCCCACTCGTCGGAGCGGCGCCGTAAGGTGGTCGCAGAGGCTACCCAAGTCCGATTCGGAAGGCACAACACACATGGCAGGCGAAACCACCATCACGGTCATCGGCAATCTCACCGCCGATCCGGAGCTCCGCTTCACGCCCAACGGGGCCGCTGTCGCGAACTTCACCGTCGCGTCGACCCCCCGCACGTTCGATCGTCAGACGAACGAGTGGAAGGACGGCGACGCCATGTTCCTCAACTGTTCGGTGTGGCGCCAATACGCCGAGAACGTGGCCGAGTCCCTTTCCAAGGGCACCCGCGTCATCGTCTCGGGCCGGTTGAAGGCGCGCAGCTACGAGACCCGCGAGGGCGAGAAGCGCACCGTGTTCGAGATTGATGTCGACGAGGTCGGTCCGGCCCTCCGCTACGCGACGGCCAAGGTCACCCGCACTCAGGGTGGCGGCGGCGGTGGCGGCAACTGGCAGGGCAATCAGGGCGGGAACACCGGCGGCGGTGGCGGCGGCGGACAGCAGTCCGATCCGTGGTCCAGCTCCGGCGGGTCCGGCGGCAACCGCGGCGGGAACGATCCGTGGCAGCAGTCGCAGCCGGAAGAGCCCCCGTTCTGATCCATCACGCTTATCTAGCCCTCCAGGGCTAGCTGGCACATTCCGTCGCAAGACGGGCTTTCACGGGCGTCGTGCCCGAGAATCAAGGAGAGCACCACAATGGCCGGTCCACAGCGCAAGCCTGTGAACAAGAAGAAGATCCTTCCGGTAAAGAAGACCCGGGTCGCCAACGTCGACTACAAGGACGTCAACCTGCTCAAGAAGTTCATCTCTGAGCGTGGGAAGATCCGTGCGCGTCGCGTCACTGGGCTGTCGGTCCAGGATCAGCGCAAGGTTGCCATCGCCGTCAAGAACGCGCGTGAGGTGGCCCTGCTGCCCTACGCGTCGACCGCTCGCTGATCGGAAGGGACATCACAATGAAGCTCATTCTGACCAGCACTGTTGACAAGCTCGGCATCGCCGGCGACGTCGTCGAGGTGAAGGACGGCTACGGCCGGAACTTCCTGCTGCCCCAGGGCAAGGCGATCCGCTGGACCCGTGGCACCGAGAAGCAGATCGACGGCATCAAGCGGGCGCGCGACGCCCGCGAGGTGCGTGGCGTCGAGCACGCCCAGGAGCTGCGCACGCAGCTCGAGGCCCTGACCGTGTCCGTCGCGGCGCGCGTGTCCGAGCAGGGTCACCTGTTCGGCGCCGTCACCGCGAGCGACGTGGCCGTGGCCGTCAAGAAGGCCGGCGGCCCCACGATCGACAAGCGGACGGTCTCGTTCGCGAAGCCGGTCAAGTCCGTCGGTTCGCACACCGCTGCAGTCAAGCTGCACTCGGCCGTCACCGCGCACGTCCCGTTCGCGGTCGTCGCCCAGTGATCTGAGGCATCGAGCACCTGAGGGCCCCGGCTTTACGCCGGGGCCCTTTGCCGTCCCCGGAGGCGTCGGCGCCCATCGCCTAGGCTGGACGCATGAGCGCCCGTTTCCTCACCACCTGGCCGTGCCAGGACGCGTGCGGCACCGTCGAGACCGACGAGCGGGTGGAGGGCGCGCCGGTCTACCGCTGCCCAGGCTGCGACAGCTCGTGGATCGAGCTCAACGAACGCACCGCCCCGGCTGGAGCCGAGCCTGACCGCCTTGAGCAGGACATGCCGCAGCGCTGACTGTGATGACCACCGGGTTGCCGCGGAGCTGGTTCCTGGCACGCCCACCGCGTAGCGTGGAAGGCTCAGGAGAGGGGGCCGGTGATGCCACAGCAGGCATGGAGCGACAAGCGTGAGCGCCAGTACACGCATATCAAGGAGGGCCTGCTCCAGCGCGGGGAGGGCGAGGAGACCGCTGAGGAGATCGCGGCGCGGACGGTCAACAAGGAGCGGGCGCGCGCGGGTGAGGCTCAGGAGTCGAGCAGGCTCTCGAGGGAGGACATCTCGTCGGGGCGCAGAGGAGGGCTCCGCTCCCACAAGGGTCCGGGGGGCCGCACGAAGGCGCAGCTCTACAACGAGGCCAAGGCACAGGGGGTCAAGGGCCGCTCGACGATGACGAAGGCCGAGCTTCAACGCGCCGTCGACGGCTGAGCATCGACGACGTTCCGCTGCGAACGGCGTTCAGGAGGGGCGGCGCAGCCAAGGGCCTCTGCGCCGTGCGACGTATCCTCGATCACATGCAGAGCCCGTTCGAGCGCCTCCGTCTCCTGCTCGGCCGCACGCTGCGTAGCCGCGTGGCCGGCGAGGACGCCGATGAGAAGGCGTTCCACATCTGGCAGGTCGACGGCGACCGTTGGCACACCCCGGACGATGTGATCTGGCACGTCAACGGCGACGCAGCCATGTACGCCGGAGGGATCCGGTCCCTGCTCCTCCAGACCCTCCACCCCGCGGCCATGGCCGGCGTCGCGGGGCACTCCGGCTACCGATCCGACCCGTGGGGCAGGCTGCAGCGCACCTCAGAGTTCATTGCCACCACCACATATGGGCCCATCCCTTCTGCCTTGGCGCTCATCGAACGGGTCCGGTCCGTGCACGAGCGGGTGCGCGGCAAGACCGACGACGGCACCCCGTACCGCGCCTCTGACCCGCATCTCCTGGAGTGGGTCCACATCACCGAGACGCAGAGCTTCCTGGCCAGCTTCCAGCACTTCGGCGACAGGACGCTCAGCCGGCAGGAGGCCGACGCGTACGTCGCCCAGGCCGCGCCGGTGGGGGAGCTGCTCGGCGCCGTCGACCTCCCCCGGACGGAGGCGGAGCTGCTGGCTGCGCTGGAGCGGTTCCGCCCTGAGCTGCGCGTCTCCGCCGCCGCCCGCGACACCGTCGACTTCCTGCTCCGCCAGCCACCCGTCCCCTGGCCGGCCCGGCCCGGCTACTGGATGCTGGCCGCAGGTGCCATCTCCACGCTGCCGGTGTGGGCGCGCAGGGAGTTGGGACTGCCCGCCAGCCCCTGGTTCGACCGCCTTGTGGGCCTTCCGTGCGGTCGGCTCGCGACGGCGGTGGTGCGGTGGTCGCTCACCCCGGAGAGTCGCTCCGGCCGCTGGGCAGAGTCGAGGCTCCCCACCCCCGGCTGAAGGGGGCGACGAGGCCGATCCGGCTGGTTGAGGTGTGAGAGGCCTAGCGACGAGGCGGTCCCCGCTGGCTGAGGCGTGAGGAGCGTAGCGACGAGCCTCGAAGCCTCAGAGACGTTACTTGTCAGCTCGCGTTTCTTAGGCTTCGAGGCCGCTGCGCGGCACCTCAGCCAGCGGGGAGGGTCGCTGGGCGGAGTCGAGGCGCCCCACCCCGGCTGAGGGCGACGAGACTGATCCGGCTGGTTGAGGTGTGAGGAGCCTTGCGACGAGGTGGTCCCCGCTGGCTGAGGTGTGAGGAGCGTAGCGACGAGCCTCGAAGCCTCAGAGACGTTGCTTGTCAGCTCGCGTTTCTTAGGCTTCGAGGCCGTTTCGGGGCACCTCGGCCAGTGGGGGAGGCCGTTTCGGGGCACCTCGGTCAGTGAAGGAGGCCGTCTTGCGGCACCCCCAGCCAGTCGTGCTCCTCAGCCAGAGGGCGAGGGCTGGCATACTGCGGCCATGAAGATCGGCGTGGTGGGCTACGGCATGGGCGGGCGCGTGTTCCACGCCCCGTTCATCCAGGCGGCAGAGGGGCTTGAGCTGGCGGGTGTGGTGACCCGCAGCCCGCAGCGGCGGGCCCAGGTGGAGGCGGACCTGCCCGGCGTCCCGGTCTTCAGCTCGATGGGCGCGCTGCTGGACTCCGGCGTCGACGCCGTCACCATCACGACCCCGCCGGAGACGAGGCGGGACCTCGTCCTGGAGGCGGCCGAGCGCGGCGTGGCGATCGTGGCGGACAAGCCGTTCGCGCCGAGCGCCCAGGCCGCTCAGGAACTCGTGGCCGAGGTGGAGCGGCTCGGCGCGCCGCTGGCCGTGTTCCACAACCGACGGTGGGACACCGACGTGCGCACCCTCAAGGCGCTCCTCGACGCCGGCGAGCTCGGCACCCCGTGGCGGGTGGAGTCACGGTTCGACCTCGACGAGCCCTCCACCCTGGACCCCGGCCCGACGGGTGGGCTCCTCCGCGACCTCGGCACGCACCTGGCGGACCAACTGCTCTGGCTCTTCGGCCCCGTGGACCAGGTCTACGCCAAGCTGGACTGGATCGATCTTCGCCAGGGGCGCACCGACGCGGGGTTCTCCGTCGTCCTGCGCCACACGTCGGGCGTGAGCTCGACCATGCGGGCGAGCAAGGCCAACCACCTCGTCGCGCGCGAGCTGCGGGTCTACGGGAGCGCGGGGAGCTACGAGTCGCAGATGAGCGACGTGCAGGCGCAGGCCGTCTTCGCGGGGCGACGCCCGGCCGACGAGGGTGAGGCCTGGGGCTACGAGGCGGAGGAGCGCTGGGGCGTGTTGCGCACCGCAGCGGGGGAGCGCCGCGTGCCGTCCGCCCGGGGCGCCTACCAGGACTTCTACTCCCAGTTCGCCCGCGCCGTCGCAGGCGAGGGGCCCATGCCTGTCACCGGCGCCGATGCGATCAGGACGCTCGAGGTTCTCGACGCGGCCCGGCGGAGCGCCGTCGAGGGTCGGTCCGTGGACATCGGCTGAGTCGAGGGAACGCGCGACGACCGGCCGCTTTCGCGACAGCATGAGCACACGGCGACGACCCGTGGGCGGTTGGGTCCACGGGTCGGTATGCAGAGGCCGCAGAGCGCGGGCGGCGGGTCAGGCGCTGAGGTAGACGTCTGGCAGGTTGTCTCCGCTCAGAACGAGGTCGTAGCTCACGTCGAGGATCCGCACCTGGTGGTTGCCGGTGCAGGTGAGCGTGCTGAGAGGCGAGACCACGAACTCTCCAGTGACGGAACCGTTGCGCACAGGGAAGGTCCTGCTCGTGTTCACGTTGTTCGTCTCGGTCTTCGGTACGCCGTTGACCGGGTTGCCGCTCTTGGTGAAGCACTGTGCGGTCACGGTCACGGTGCCGGTGAGCGAGAAGTCGGCGCTGGTGACGGTGTTGCCCAGGCCCGCCGCCTTGAAGGTGACGACGAGGCTGTTGCCGTCCAGCGTGGCAGTGGGGCCCTTGACGTAGTGCGGGCCCGCATGTGCAGTGGCGGTGAAGCCGACGGTGGTGACCAGCGCCACGATCAGTGCGGAGATGAACCGGATGAGGGACTTATGGGGCATGAGGATTCCTTATCTGCCTGTGAGTGTGCCCTGTCAGGCGATGGCCGGGCACCAGGAATCCGTGGGCGGCAGGGGCGCGCGTCGGCACGTGACGGCAGCCGCCACCAGCCGGGCGGATGGGCGCCGGGTCGCAGACGACGACCCGCGAGGCGTGTCCGCGGGGCGGACACTCAGGGTCTGGGACGCGCTCCGAATGTTGGTGGGCTGCGCACCCGCCGACGAGCACGGACGGCGGGCGACGGACGTCCTGACAACCGGATCACGGCTGCTCCCCCCCGTCGCGACTGGTGGGCTGAGTCCGGCTCGGACATCGTGCCGAGTCACGACCGGACCATGATGGAAGACGTCGGCGTCCCGCCGGGGCCGTGGCGTCCTTGACGAGAACATCAGTGGCCGACGACGCGGGGCCGGCCGCGGGAATTACGCTAGGTAAACCTTGGCCGAAGGTCAATATGTGTAACTCGCGGCGTGTGCCGAGCGCCGCGAATCAGCCCCGCCGCCGCCCAAAACGACGATCGACGCGCACCACTATGCGCCCACGTAGGCCGCCAGGTGCTTCCCTGTCAGGGTGCTCCGGTCCTTGACCAGCTGCGCGGGTGTGCCCTCGAAGACGACGCGGCCGCCGTCGTGGCCCGCGCCGGGGCCGAGGTCGATGATCCAGTCGGCGTGCGCCATCACCGCCTGGTGGTGTTCGATCACGATGACCGACCTCCCGGACTCCACCAGCCGGTCCAGAAGTGCCAGCAGGTGCGCCACGTCCGCGAGGTGGAGCCCGGTGGTGGGCTCGTCGAGCACGTAGATGCTGCCCTTGTCCGCCATGGCGACGGCGAGCTTGAGCCGCTGCCGCTCGCCGCCGGACAGGGTGGTGAGCGGCTGACCGAGTGAGACGTAGCCCAGCCCCACGTCGTTGAGCCGCTCGAGGATGGCGTGCGCGGCGGGGGTCTTCGTCTCGCCCGAGCCGAAGAAGTCCAGCGCCTCGGTGACGGGCATGGCCAGCACGTCGGCGATGTTCTTCCCGCCCCAGCGGTACTCGAGTACGGCCTGCTGGAATCGCTTCCCCTCGCACTCCTCGCAGGGGGTTGCCACCGTGTCCATGAAGCCCAGCTCCGTGTAGATGACGCCGGCGCCGTTGCAGGCGGGGCAGGCGCCCTCGGAGTTGGCACTGAAGAGCGCCGGCTTGGTGCCGGTGGCCTTGGCGAACGCCTTGCGGATGGGCTCGAGCAGGCCGGTGTAGGTGGCCGGGTTGCTCCGCCGTGAGCCCTTGATGGCGGTCTGGTCGATCGAGATCGCGCCCGCGTCGGCCGGCATGGAGCCGTGGATCAGCGAGCTCTTGCCCGAACCCGCCACCCCCGTCAGCACTGTGAGGACCCCCAGCGGGATGTCGACGTCGACGTCCTTGAGGTTGTTGGTCGACGCCCCCCGGATCTCCAGGGCCCCCGTGGGGGTGCGGGTGGAGTCCTTGAGCCGGGCACGGTCGTCGAGGTGGCGGCCGGTGAGCGTGTCGCTGGCCCTGAGGTCGGCGACGGTGCCCTCGAAGCAGATCTCCCCGCCCCGGGTGCCCGCGCCCGGGCCCAGGTCGACGACGTGGTCCGCGATGGCGATGGTCTCCGGCTTGTGCTCCACCACGAGCACCGTGTTGCCCTTGTCCCGCAGCGAGATCAGCAGCGTGTTCGTGCGCTCGATGTCGTGCGGGTGGAGGCCGATGGTGGGCTCGTCGAACACGTAGGTGACGTCCGTCAGCGACGACCCGAGGTGCCGGATCATCTTCACCCGCTGCGCCTCGCCTCCCGACAGCGTGCCGGAAGGGCGCTCCAGCGAGAGGTATCCCAGCCCGATCTCGACGAACGAGTCGAGGAGGTGCTGCAGATTCCTCAGCAGTGGCGCAGCGGACGGCTTGTCGAGCCCGCGGATCCAGGCCGCGAGATCCGTCAGCTGCATCGCGCACGCGTCCGCGATGCTCACGCCGTCGATCTTCGACGCGCGGGCCCCCTCGGACAGCCGCGTGCCCGCACACTCGGGGCAGGTGTCGAACTTCACGGCCCGCTCGACGAAGGCGCGGATGTGCGGCTGCATCGCGTCCGGGTCCTTGGCCAGGAAGGACTTCTGGATCTTCGGCACCAGCCCCTCGTAGGTGAGGTTCATGTTGTCGATCTTGATCTTGGTGGGCTGCTTGTAGAGCAGATCGTCGAGCTCGCGCTTGGAGTAGTCCTTGATCAGCTTGTCGCCGTCGAGGAAGCCCGACTGGGAGAAGATCCGCACGTACCACCCGTCGGTGCTGTAGCCGGGGATGGTGAGCGCGCCGCCGCTCAGCGATTTGTTCTCGTCGTAGAGCTGGGTGAGGTCGATGTCGGAGACGTTGCCCTTGCCCTCGCAGCGGGGGCACATGCCGCCGACGAGGGTGTAGGTCTTCGCCTCCTTCTGGACGCGCCCCGCCTTCTCCGTCTTGATCATTCCCGAGCCCGTCACCGAGGGCACGTTGAACGAGTAGGCCTGCGGCGAGCCGATGTGCGGCTGACCCAGCTTGCTGAACAGGATCCGCAGCAGGGCGTTGGCGTCGGTGACCGTGCCGACGGTGGAGCGCACGTTGGCGCCCATCCGCTCCTGGTCCACGATGATGGCCGTGGTCAGGCCGTCGAGGTGGTCCACGTCCGGCCGCGACAGCGTGGGCATGAAGCCCTGCACGAACGCGCTGTAGGTCTCGTTGATCATCCGCTGGGACTCGGCGGCGATGGTGCTGAACACCAGGGAGCTCTTGCCGGACCCCGAGACGCCGGTGAACACGGTCAGCCGGCGCTTCGGGAGCTCGACGTCGATGTCCTTGAGGTTGTTCTCGCGGGCGCCCTGGACGCGGATCATGTCGTGGCTGTCTGCCGGATGCGCTGCTGTGCTCACCGCGCGATCCTGCCACTCACAAGCGCCGTTGACCAGAGCCGGTCACTGATGATCGGCGGCGAGGAACGCGTCGATCTGGTTGATGGCGCCGGTGGCGCCCTCGATCATGCCCATGTCGAGCACCTGCTGCAGGCCCTCGACGGTGGCGTACACCGAGTCGTAGACCACGCGGGTGCCGCCGTCGTGGCTGGTGAACGAGTAGGTGTTGATCCCCACCGGCAGCGACTCGTCCGGCGTGAAGTCCTCGTTGGCGAACCCGTCGGCGAAGGTGAAGCTGCTGAGCTCCTGGACGTCGGTCACGTCCCAGTAGCCGTAGTACTTCTCCCCGTCCGGGCCGGTCATGAAGTAGGTGGTCCGGCCCCCGGGGGTGAGGGCGTGGTCCACGAATGTGGCCGGGTGGGTGGGCGGGCCCCAGACCTTCTCGAGCTGCCGGGGGTCCGAGTAGAGCTGCCACAGGCGTTCGACGGGGGCCGCGAACTCCGCGGTCATGGTCAGGCGGCGTTGGTCCAGGTACTTCTGGACGTCGATGACTGGCATGGTCACTCCTGGGGTGTGGTGGGGGTGGGTGGTGTGTCGGCGAGGAGATCGTCGATGCGGGCCACGCGGCCGCGCCAGATGCCTTCGAGTTCGGTGAGCATGCTGCCCACCGAGCGCACCGCCTCGACGTTGCCGCTGGCGAGGGACTCGCGCCCCTGCCGGCGACGCGAGACGAGCGCGGACCTTTCGAGCACCGTGATGTGCTTGTGGACGGCGGCGAAGCTCATGTCGTAGTGCGCAGCCAGGGACGTGATCGACTGCTCGCCGGCAAGGACGCGACGCAGGATGTCGCGGCGTGTCCGGTCCGCGAGCGCGTGGAACAGGGCGTCTGCCCGTTCCTCCTCGATCACCGTCATAGCCCTATATTCAACCGAATGGTTATATGTTGTCAAGGGTCTGGCGGGACGGGCTGCAGGAATCTACCCATGCAGCGACATCTCGGCATATGCGCGGATGCCGCCGTATGGGTAGATTCCTGCAGCCGCTGTGGCGCCCGGAGTGGTGCAGGGGCAGCCGGTGGGCGCCCCTCAGAGGTCGGCCGCGTAGACGCGGACGGGGAGGCCCGTGCGGCTGAGAGTCTCGCGGTCGAGGACGAGCCCCGCCTTCTCCGCGACCCTCTGGGAGGCCGCGTTGGCCGGGTGGATGATCGCGATCAGGCGACGGTGGCCCAGCGAGCGGGCGAGGTCGCGGCTGGCGGCCGCGGCCTCCGTCGCCAGTCCGCGACCCTGTAGCCTCGGCACCACGTGGTAGCCCACCTCGAGCTCCTCCCGGCCGTCGATGAGCTGCCAGGTGAGCCCGCAGTCGCCCACGAAGCCGCCGTCGGGGGTGGTGATGGTCCACAGCCCCAGCCCGTCACGGGCGTAGTTGCGCTCGTTCCACTCGATCCACCCGGCCGCCTCCTCACGGGTCTTGGGGCGCGGGTAGTAGGCCATGACCTCGGGATCCCCGAGGAGCGCGGCCATGTCGTCGAGGTCGGCCTCGCCCATCCGTCGGAAGACCAGCCGATCCGCCATGGGGACGGGCGAGCGCGCGTCCCAGACCCACTCGTCCTCGCCGTCGAACGGGTGGTGCGGGCCGGGCATGGCGAGTCCGAGCTTCTGCGCGAGGCGCCGGGACGAGGCGTTGCGGGGGTGGATGAACGCCGAGAGCCGAAGGATGCCGGCGGCGCGCAACCCGCGCACCAGGACCCGCATGGCCTCCGTGGCGTACCCGCGGCCCTGGTGGGGGATGCCGATCACCCACGCGAGTGTCGCGGCGGAGGCCGGCGGGTCGACGGTGGCCTGCACGAACCCCACGACGGTCCCGTCGGCCAGCCGCACCGCCCAGTTGCCCCACACGTCCGTCGACGGAGGGGGCGGCCCGGCCTCCTGCGCCCGGTAGCGGCGCTCAAGCTCCTCGACGGAGGGCGGACGGTCGCCCGTGTAGCGGTGGAGCGCCGGATCCGCGAGGACCACGGCCATGGCGGGGGCGTCGCCGACCGTCAGGGGGTCGAGCCGCAGCCGGTCCGTCCGGAGGTGAGTCCGTGCCAGGTGGCGGAGGGCGGCGTCGTCTGCGGGCATGGTGCCCACGCTACGCGCGCATACGGTTGGGGGCAGGAGGCGGCGATGGCGGTGGTCTTGATCGGGCTGGGCTCGCGCGGGGACGTGCAGCCGATGGCGGTGCTGGGCGGTGCGCTGGCGCGCCGGGGGGTGGACGCGCGCGTGGTTGCGCTGGAGGAGTACGCAGACCTCGCGGGGCGGTACGGGGCGGAGGCGGTGCCCGTCCGGGCGGATCTCGCGTCGGCGCTGGAGATGGCAGGTCGCCACCCCCGCGTGGCCGGGACGGTGGCCGGCCAGGGATTGCTGCTGCGCCGCTGGGTCTCCGAGGTGGCGGGGCCGGTGGCCGACGCGGTGCTCGCGGCCGCGCGCCCGGGAGACTCGGTGCTGGGCGGGATCCTGGGAGCGGGAGCCGCGGTGGCCGCCGCCGAGGGCCTGGGGGGCCGGGCGGCGACGATGCTGTTCACCGCCCAGCTGCCCACGCTCCACCGCGAAAGCCACTGCTTCGCGCGCTGGTTCGGGCCCTGGGACGCGTACAACCGGTGGGGGACCGGGTTGAGCTGGAGTGTCGCGGCCTCGCTGGGTGCCCCGCTCGCGGCAGAGGTCCGGAGGCGGGTGGGGCGTGGAGCGGCGGCGGACCGCCGGACCGGGGGGCGGGGCCGGCTCGGCCCCTTCGCAGGGTCCGAGCCCGTCGTCGCCGCGCTGGACAGGCACCCGGTGATCGTCGCGGCCAGCCCGACCCTTGCCCCACCGCCGCCGGATCTCCCGCCGTCTGCGCACCAGACGGGGTACCTCGATCCACCCGACGGCGACACCCCCCTCCCGGAGGACCTCGCAGCCTTCCTGGCAGAGGGCGCCCCGCCGGTCTTCGTGGGCGCCGGGAGCCTCGCCTCGACGACCGGCGACAGGGGGCTGGCGCTCCTCGCCGAGGCGTCGCGGATGTCCGGGAGGCGGATCGTGACCCTGGCGCCGACCCTCGCGCACGTGGGCTCGGCGGATGGCCGGGTGTATTCGGTCTCCGACGTGCCCTTCGAGGCGTTGTTCCCGCACACGGCCGGCGTGGTCCACCACGGCGGCGCCGGCAGCACGCACACCGGGCTGCGGTCCGGGCGGCCGTCGGTGGCGGTGCCGTTCGGGGTCGACCAGCCGTATCACGGGGAGCGTCTCGCGGCGCTGGGGGTGGGGCCGGCGCCGGTGCCGTTCCGCCGCCTCGACGCGCAGCGGCTGGCCCGGCTGATCAGCGATCTGGTCGAGGGGCCCGAGGCGCCGCGCTACCGCGCCCGCGCCGCCGAGGTGGGGGCGGTCGTGGGCGGCGAGGACGGAGTGACCAGGACGGTCGAGGCGATGGAGCGGACCGGCCTTATTGGGTAGCGCCCGTGAGGCCGGGCCGCTGGTCGGGGGCCACCTCGTCCACGGCGGGGGCCTCGCCCCGGGTGGGCGCGCCGAACGCGAGGAAGGCGAGGAACGCCAGCCCCCAGACGGCCTGCGCGTTGCCGACGAGATGCTGCTGCCAGGTCCAGCCCAGCCCTTGGAGGGCGTCCTCGTCGGGGAGGTCCCAGATGAGCCGGGTGATGAAGATCAGCAGCCCGCTCCCGGCCAGGGCCCAGGCGCCCGGGCTTCCGGTGCGCCGCGCCCAGATCAGCAGCAGCAGGATCGCGGGCCCGGCCCACACCCAGTGGTGCGACCACGACACCGGCGAGGCGAGGAGTGCGTAGAAGCCCATCGTGAGCGCCGCCGCGAACCCGTGGCCCCGGCGGAACAGGCGGGCCATCAGGGCCAGCAGCGACAGCCCCAGCACCGCCGAGAGCAGGAACCAGGTGATGGTGGCCGCGCCGTCGGTGAGGCCGAGCCGCAGAAGCACGCCGTTGATCGACTGGTTCGAGACGTAGGACAGGCCGCCGATCCGGTCGGGATCCGTGATGGTGCCGGTCCAGTAGGTGAGGGAGTGCTCCCATGCCACGAGGAACCCCAGGGCGGTGAACAGCAGGGCGGACACCGCGGCTGTGATGAGCGCGCGCCACTCCCGCTTGACGAGGAAGTAGGCCAGGAAGACGGCGGGGGTGAGCTTGATGGCCATCGCGAGGCCCGTCAGCACGCCCTGCCACGGCTTCCCGCGCCCGACGACGACGTCGACCACGATCAGCGCCATGAGGGCCACGTTGACCTGGCCGAACTCCACCGACTCGCGCACGGGCCCGAGCCAGAAGCCGATGGCCCCCGCCGCCAGGCCCGCCAGGATCAGGTCCCGACCGCGGAGCCGGGTGAACTCACGCAGTACGAGGATGAGGACCAGGACCAGCAGCCCGAGCGTGCCGAAGGAGAAGAGGAGGTTGGCGTCGCGCATAGTCAGCAGCGCGAGCGGGACGAACAGCATGGCCGCGATGGGCGGGTAGGTGAACGGCAGGTTGGCGCCGATCTCCGTGTCCGGGAGCGTGCCGTAGAGGTCTCCGCCGCGCAGCAGCGTCTCGGCGCCGAGACGGTAGACGTCGAGGTCGATCCGGTACGGCGGCGTGAGCTTGAACGTCTCGGGGAGGAACGGCACCTCGCCCGGCCTGCCGTAGACGACGGCGTAGGCGGAGATCGCCACCGCCGCGACGATCATCAGGACCCCGAGCCATGCTGCGGCTGGGCGCGTCGTCGGGCGAGTGGTCACCCGGCCATCGTATGGGCCCGCGCGCGTGCCGTGAGAATCTGGCCGAGGGACACGTCGGACGACGGTGGCCCGGCCCCCTGGGGGAGCCGGGCCACTGGGGGCTGGTCGATCAGGAGAGGACGCCCGCGTCGATCTCCTCCTGGGTCCAGTAGCCGGTGTCGACCAGTGCCTCGGTGAGGTTGTCCTGCGTGACCGTGACCACGTCGAGGAGGTAGGACGGGACCACCTTCACGCCGTTGTCGTAATCGGTGGTGTTGTTGGCCTCGGGCTCCTCGCCGGCCAGCAGCGCCTGGGCGGCGGTGACGGCCTGCTCGGCCAGGAGTCGGGTGTCCTTGAAGATGGTCGAGTACTGGACGCCGTCCTGGATCAGCTTGGTGGAGGCGATCTCGGCGTCCTGGCCGGTGACGATCGGGAAGGTGTCGGCGACGGTGCCGGAGTAGCCGTTGTTCTGCAGGGCGGTGATGATGCCGCGCGCGAGGCCGTCGTTGGCGGAGAGCACGCCGTCGACCTTCTTGTCCTGATAGTTGGCGGTGAGCAGGTCCTCCATGCGCTTCTGCGCGGTCTCCTGCTGCCAGCCGAGGGTCGCGGCCTGCTCGATGGCGGTCTGGCCGGAGACCACGACGAAGGTGCCGTCGTCGATCTTGGGCTGGATGACGCTCATGGCGCCGTCGAAGAAGAAGTGCGCGTTGTTGTCGTCCAGCGAGCCGGCGAAGAGCTCGACGTTGAACGGGCCTTCGCCGCGGGCCGCGAGGCCGTCGATGAGGGACTGGCCCTGCGCGACGCCGACCTTGAAGTTGTCGAACGAGACGTAGAAGTCCACGTTGGCGCTGTCGCGGATCAGGCGGTCGTAGGAGATGATCTTGATGCCCTGCGCGGCGGCCGTCTCGAGCTGCGGGGCCAGAGCGGTGCCGTCGATGGCGGCGATGATGAGGACCTTGACGCCCTGGGTGATCATCTGGTCGATCTGCTGGGACTGGGTGGGGATGTCGTCGTTGGCGAACTGGAGGTCCACGTCGAAGCCAACCTCTTCGAGCTGGGACTTGACGGCTTCGCCGTCGGCGATCCAGCGCTCAGTGGTCTGGGTGGGCATCGACACGCCGACGGAGCCGCCGGCCTCGCCCGCGGGCGCGCTCGCGCTGGAGCTCTCAGCTCCGGTGGAGGTTGTGGGCGCGGCGCTGGTGCCCGCGCCGCCGCCACCGCATGCGGTGAGGGCGAGAGCCAGGACCATGCCCGCGGCCGCGGTCATGAGGTGGTTGATCTTCATTCGTTCCTCCTGAGAACGTCATGGGGTCCGGGTGAACCGGGTCTCCAGTGCCTGTGAAGCGAGATGCGCATGACAGGTCTGAGGGCCCGGGTGATGCGTTCGACAACTTTGTCTCTCTCCAGTACAAAATACTGGTGGGCCTCGGAAGTGGTGTCAAGGCACGGAGTCGGCCATTTAGTTGCAGTTCAATAACAATCTCTCCTCCCTCGTGAAACGGCTTTTCGTTGCGCATCGACATCCCCGGGACTCCGGCAGGGGAGACTTGGCGCCATGGAGACGTTCACCAATGACGGACTGAGCTTCGATGTGCGCGACGCGGGCCCCCGTCGGGCCGATGCCGACCGCACCGTCGTGCTGCTGCACGGGTTTCCACAGTCGCCTGCCGCGTGGGACGCGGTGGTGCCCCTGCTGCACGAGGCGGGCATCCGCACGCTGGCGCCCGCGTTGCGCGGCTACACGGCGGGCGCGCGGCCGGCCGGTCGTCGGGCATACCGGATCGAGCGGCTCGTCGGCGACGTCTTCGCGCTACTCGGCCAGGCCGGCGTCGACGCGGCACACGTTGTCGGTCACGACTGGGGAGGAGGCATCGCGTGGGCGTCGGCGATGGCCGATCCCCGGCGGGTTCGCAGCCTGACGGTGCTGTCGACGCCGCATCCCGCGGCCATCCGTCGGGCGGTGCTGCGCTCCGGGCAGGGGCTGAAGAGCTGGTACATGCTCGCGATGCAGCTTCCGGTGCTCCCGGAGCGGCAGCTGTCGCGGCTGGTGCGGAAGGACGGCCTCGGGCGCCTGGGGGTGCCCGAGGACCTCGCCGCCGCCTACGCGGCGCAGATGACCGACTCCGAGGCGCTGCGCGGGATGATCGGCCCCTACCGCGGCCTCTTCGCCCCGGCCGGCCCCGACGCGCTGAAGCTCGACACCCCGGTGACCGTCCCCACCACCTACGTGTGGGGCAACCGCGACCCTTACCTGGGGCGCGCCGCCGCCGAGGCCACGGCGGCCCACTGCACCGGTGAGTACCGGTTCGTCGAGCTGGACGCGGGCCACTGGTTGCCGGAGAGGCGGTCCGAGCTGGTGGCCGCGGAGATCCTCCAGCGAATGGGCGTCACTGACCCCGCCGGCACCTGAGCCCGCCCGATCCGAGGATCAGCGACGGGTCTGTGCCCGGAAGGCGGACCCCCGGGTGAGCTGGGAGGGCGTGCTAGGCGGGGTCCGGCTCCATGAGGAAGTCCCAGGTCAGGCCGTGGGCGAGCACCACCAGGAGGACCAGCAGGACGCTACCCACCGTGAGCGGAGTGAACCCGGCCGCGCGGGCCAGCTCGGGCGCGACGCCGAGCACCAGGATGGCCAGATACAGCACCACGGCAACCCACCGGAACCGCCGGAATGTGCCCATGCCCGTGGTGGAACGCTCGTGGCGAAGCAGCCCGACGGTGGACCACAAACCCACGACGGCGCAGGTGCCGAAGCTGATGCGCCACAGCAGGGGGGTTTCGGGGTTGACCTGCGCCAGTGTGGCCATCAGCCCGGGGAGCAGGAACGACAGGTACGTGCCGCCCGCGAGCCGCCGTCGGCTCGGATCCGACCGCCATCCAGGCCGGCTCTGCACCACCACCCACCACAGGCCCACCAGGGTGAACGAGGTGCCGGCCAACAACGAGTAGAACGCTGACAGGTCCACAACCCACCTCCGCATCGCAGTTGGCTTCAGTGTGGGCCACTGCGCGGCCTTGGGTGGAGTGTTGGAGTGATCGGGATCGGACTGTGTGGCGCTGTCCGCGGCGTCGTGCCGGTAGTGGCGGTGACCTGTGACCGGGTTGAGCGTAGGGGGTGGCACTCGGGGACCGTCTCCGCGGTGGAGCGGCGAGGGCGGGTGATAGGAGCTCAGGCTGGAGACGCTATGCCGCCACTCGAGACCACCGGACGATCGCGGCGCGCAGGGCGGGGGTGAGGTGGCGGTGGGTGCCGCCGGGGCGAGGGTTGCCAAGACCGACGGTGGCGGAATTACACGCCGGTAGTTTTCCCCACCTGTGGACACGGCTGTGGAAAACCCCGGGCGTAGGATCGGGCCATGGCTCGACTCGACTCCTGGCTGTGGGCGGTGCGGATGTACAAGACCCGCTCGTCCGCCACGGCCGCGGTGCGCGGCGGGCACGTCCGCGTCGACGACAAGCTGGCCAAGCCGTCGCAACACGTGGTGCCCGGGCAGGTGATCCGGGTGCGCCGCGAGCAGGAGGAGAAGCTGATCCAGGTGGTTGACCCCAACCTGGAGAAGCGGGTGGGCGCGCCGATCGCGCAGGCCGCCTACCTCGACCGGACCCCGGAGAAGCCGCCGCCCATCCCGGAGATGGTGGGTCGTGTCGCCGTCCGCGACCGGGGGACGGGGCGCCCCACCAAGCGCGAGCGCCGCGACCTGGACCGCCTGCGGGACCGCTGACGCCTGTCAGGCGGGCGGCTCGGTGGGTCGGAGGATCTCCGGCGGCAACCCGTCGGGGAGCTGGCCGACCGTGTCGCGGTGCCACTGCGCGTACGCCCGCACCGCCGTCGGGAGGGTCGCGAAGATGCGCTCGGCCCCCACCTTTTCGACGAAGCCCGCCGCTGCCAACTGGTCGTACAGGTCCTGCTTGACCCGGGCCATGGTGAAGATCACATTCCGGGCCTCGAGGCGCTCGCGCAGCAGCTCCAGGGTGTCGACGGCGGTGAGGTCCACCTCCACGTTGGCCTCGGCGTTGAGCAGGAACCACCGCACGGGGTGCGGCGCGTCGTCGACCGCCTCCTCCGCCCGCCCGAGGAAGTCGTCGGCGTTGGCGAAGAACAGCGGCGAGTCGTACCGGTAGACCACCAGGCCGGGGACCTGGGTGGCGTCGGGGTAGTCGTCGATGTCGTGCATGCCCGCCACCCCCGGCGCATAGCCGAGGATGCCGTCGTGCGCGTGGGCCAGCCGCCGGATGAGGTCCAGGAGTGACAGGGCGATGGCGATGCCGATACCCCCGAGCACGCCGAACACGATGACCGCGACGGTGGTGACCGCCGTGAGCACCAGCTCGCTCCACCGGAACCGGGCGATGCGCCTGATCTCGGCGACGTCGACCAGGCGTGTCGCGGCGTAGATCACGAGCGCGCCGAGCGCGGCCATCGGGAAGGTGGACAGCACAGGGCCGGCGAACAGCAACGTGGCGACGACGGCGGTCAACGCCACCAGCGAATGCAACTGCGTCCGCGACCCCACCGCGTCCCCCAGCACCGTCCGCGACCCGCTGGAGCTCACGGGGAACCCCTGCATCACGCCGGTGGCGATGTTGGCCGCCCCGAGGGCGAGGAGCTCCTGCCCGGCGTCGATGGATTCGCGCCTCTTGGCCGCGAACGCGCGCGCGGTGAGCACGTTGTCCGAGTAGCCCACCACCGCGATGCCCGCGGCGTAGGGGAGGAGGGCCAGCAGCGACGCGTCCGCCAGCCCCGGGAGCCTGGGGGCCGGGAGGCCGGAGGGCACCTCTCCCACGACGTCCAGGCCGAACCGCTCCAGCCCGAACACGGCCACGACGCCGGCCGCCAGCAGCAGCAGGATGAGGGGGCTGGGCAGCTTCGGGGCCAGCCACCGGGCCACGAACAGGAGCACCAGGACCGCCGAGGCCATCGCCACCGTCGGAAGATGCGCTTCCTCCAGCCGGGTCACGAACTCCCAGGCGGCGCCCACCGTGGACTCCGACTCGATCTCCAGCTTCGCGACCTTCCCGAGCTGGCTGACGATCATCAGCACCGCGATCCCCGCCATGTAGCCCACCAGGACCGGCCGCGACAGCAGCGCGGCCAGGAACGACAGCCGCAGCGCCCACCCGACGAGGCACACCAGGCCGACGGCGATGGCCATCAGGGCTGCCACCTGGGCGTACCGTTCGGGCCCGCCGGCCGCGGCGGCCAGCGCGCCGACGCCGGCCGCCGTCATCAGGGCGGTGGTGGACTCGGGCCCGACGGAGAGCTGCCGCGACGATCCCAGCGCGGCGTAGACCAGCAGCGGCGCGAGGATGGCCCACAGGCCGGCGACGGCGGGGAGGCCCGCGATGACCGCGTAGGCCATCACCTGGGGGATGAGGTAGGCAGCCACCGTGACGCCCGCGACGGCGTCGCCGCGGAGCCAGCCGCGCTCATATCGGCGCAGCACGGCCACGCCGGGGAGGTAACGCTCCCAGGCGGCGGGCGTCCGCTCCGACGGCTCCATGGGCTGAATCTAGCGGCGCAGCCCGGGGCGCGAGGCCGCCACGGAGGCTCGCTGCGCAAGCCCGCTCGCTCCGACGGCCCCTTCGCGCGGTCCGGGGGTGGTGGGTGGGGTGGGGTGGTGGGGTGGCGGGGTTTGAGCCAATGGATGGGTTCGCGGGCGGGCCCACGCTCAGCTCAGGCGCGACGCGTGCCGCGAACCCATCCGTTGTCTCAAACCCCCCACCCCCACCCGGGAGGCGGGGGTCAGGGGGCGGCGGCGGGGTCGGCGTCGTGGGCGCGGTCGACGAAGTAGGAGTCGTCCATCGCCGGGTCCGGGGCGATGGGGATGTACTGCCGGCGCACCCGCGCCTGGTCCCACTGCCGACCCTCCACCTCTTCGCGGGCGGCGTTGACGGCGTCGCACTGCTCCTGGTTGAGGTAGAACTCGATGGCCTCCACGGCCTTGTCCGCGCGCAGGAACCGGTCCCCGTCCTCGCCCTCGGCGGCGGCCGCGACGAGCCGGTCCACCGCCCGCTGCACCGTCGCCCGCCGGACCCGCCGCTTGGTCTTGGGCAGCAGGTCGATCTTGCCGTCCTCGGACACGATGATCACCATGGCGCCCTTGCCCGCGCCGGCCAGGTAGCGGATGGCGGAGCTGAACCGCGACCCTCTGGAGGGGTCGCCCGTGCCCGTGGCCAGGCCGTCGAGGATGACGCCGACGGCGTGGCACTTGCCGTCGGGCGAGACCAGGACCGCGCCGTCGATGCCGGTGGCGGCGGTCAGCGCCTCGGGCCCGAGCCTGGCCGGGGTGATCGCGTAGGCCTGCGGCAGGAGCCGTTGGGCCTCGGATTCGGCCTCGGGGTGGACCACCAGCATGGTGCCGTGCGGCTGCTGGAGCGCGCCCCGGGCGATCTGCCACAGGTACCGGGCGTTGCGCGCGGACACGTCCGGGAAGACGCGGTCCACGGTGACGGCGAACTCGTCCTCGTCCAGCAGTTCGCGGGGCATCGCGGCCACGCCGTTGTCCACCCGCAGGTAGGGCACGCCGTTGTCCCACAGCTCCCAGGACCCGTTGCCCGAGATCCGCGCCTCGAAGGTGTGCTCGCGGGCGGCCGTCGGGTCCACCTTGCCGAGCCCGTAGACCTCACGGCCGTCGCAGAGGAGGTGCAGGTCGCCGACGGAGAGTTCGAGCACCTTCCGCAGCGACCGCGCCCGGCCGATCGGCACGGGATGCTCGAGCGACATCACGGTGTCGATGCCCTCCTCGCCGCGAGGCGCCAGCAGGATGGACCCCTTGCCGGCCCGTCCCTCGTACGGCTGGGCTGACACGGCGTCGAAGGCCTGGAGCGCCCCGAAGGCCAGCTCCTGGCCGGTGCGGGCCACGACGGCGGAGACGAACAGGTCCGCGGCGGAGCGCAGCACGAACTCCGGGTCGATCCGCACGATCGAGCCCGGGATCTGCCGGTCCAGCTCTCGGGAGGCTACGTCGAGCACGCTGGTGACCACCGCCTCCTGGAAGGAGCGGGAGGTGAGGAAGTCGTCGCCGGCGTCGTCGGGAAGCTGTGGCAGCTCCTTCCACTGGTCCTCCTGCAGGGCCAGCACCGGGAAGACGGTGTGATCCCCGACGGTGACGCCCACGCCGACGACGTGGATGCGGCCGCCGGCCCGGGCGGCGGCGTCGAGCTTGTCCGCCACCGCCCGACGGCGCGTCCTCGCCTCCAGCGCCGCGAGGTAGACCGGCGAGTTCTCGGCTGCCTCGTCGCGGAGGAGCCGGTTGAAGCGGCGGGTGCCGAGGGTCACCGACTGGGCGACGATGCTGCGGTCGAAGTGCCCCCGTGCGGGCTCCACCACCACGTCGGCGTCACGGTCGAGGGGGATTCCGACGACGAAGGCCCGCGCGTCGAGGCCGGTTCCGGCCGCGTCGAGGACGTCGTTGGCCACCTGTTCCAGGGAGCGGCGGTAGGTGGCCTGGCCCTCCCACAGCTCTGAGTTCACGGGCGCATCGTCCCACGTCCACTCATCGATGAACAACGTGATCCTGCCTCCCTATCCCTCCCGCCAACCTACCCGGGGGCGTCGGCGTAGGCTGGTGATCAGGAGGCTTGCGATGAAGCACGCGACGAAGAAGTGGGAGAAGTTGCCGCCGGCCGTGCGCACGGCGCTGGCGCTGGGTGGCATGGCGGACGCGGCGCTGCGGGTGTACGCGCTGGTGGACGTGGCGAGGAGGCCGGAGGCCGAGATCCACGGCTCGAAGGCCATGTGGGTGCCGGCGTTGGCCGTGGTCAGCTCGCTGGGCCTGCTGCCATGCGCGTACCTGAGGTACGGGCGCCGCACGCACTGAGTCTATACCCCTAGGGGTATAGACTGGCGGGATGGATAACCAGCTGCCGGTGTGGAATCGTGTGCTCGTCGTCGTGGCGCACCCGGATGACGAGTCGTTCGGCCTGGGAGGCGTGATCGGGCGCCTGGTCGACGACGGGGCAGACGTCAGCGTGCTGTGCCTGACCGCCGGCGAGGCGTCCACCCTCGGGGCCGCGCCGGACCTCGCACGCACCCGCGCCCTCGAGCTCGAGGCCGCCGCCGAGGTCCTCGGCTGCCGCAGCACCACGCTGCTCGCGCACCCGGATGGGGGCCTGCGCGGCCGTGAGCAGGAGTTGGTGGCCGACGTCGAGCTGGCCGTCGACACCGCCGCCCCCGATGGGCTGCTCGTGTTCGCCGTCGAGGGCGGGGTGACCGGGCATCCGGACCATGAGGCGGCCAGCCGCGCGGCGATCGCTGTCGCGGCGGGGCGCGGGCTGCCCGTGCTGGAGTGGGGGCTGCCCGAGGAGGTCGCGGCCACCCTGCGCGACGAGTTCGGTGGGGCTTTTGCCGGCCACGTCGACGAGGCGCTGCCCGTCGTCGTCACCGTCGACCGCGGCCGTCAGCTGGCGGCGGCCCACCTGCACGTGAGCCAGGCGGTCCCCGGCAGCGTGCTGTGGCGGCGGCTCGAGCTGCTGGGGGACCGCGAGCATCTCCGGCTCACGCGTCCTGCCTGACTTCACACAAGCTTCACACTTCCCGTCGAAGGAGCTTCACGTCCGGGCGGTGAACTGGATGCATCACCAACCGGTGACCCATCACAAGGAGCTCATCATGAAGCGCACAGTGTCCATCATCACCGCGGGCCTGGCGGCCGCCGCCCTGACATTCGGCGGTGCCACCCTCGCCTCGGCAGACACGTCGGCCCCCGACACCGACGAGCAGGCTTCCCTGGCATTCTCCCGCGAAGAGGAGAAGATGGCCCACGACCTCTACACCGCCTTCGGCGACAAGTACGACAGCGCCGTGTGGGACCGCATCGCACGCAGCGAGGAGCGCCACTTCGACGCGATCGGCCGCCTGCTCGAGCAGTTCGGGATCGACGATCCGAGCGAGGGCAACAAGGCCGGGGTCTACGACGACAAGGACGTCCAGAAGCTGTACGACGACTGGCTGGCACAGGGCCAGAAGTCCGAGGCGGAAGCGTTCAAGGCCGCCATCGCCCTCGAGGAGCGCGACATCGCCGACCTCAAGGTCCAGATCCAGGCCACCGACAACGACGACATCGACGCCGTGTACGAGCGCCTGCTGGCCGGCTCGGAGAACCACCTGGCCGCGTTCACGGCCTGGTCCAAGGGCGAGCCCGTGACCGGGCTGCAGCAGGGGCAGGGCATGCAGGGCCAGCAGAACACCGCCCGTCGGGCGGAGCGCAGCGCGGTCTGCGACGGCACCGGCATGACCGACGCCGACCGCGGCAACCCGGCCGCCCCGCGTGACGGCTCGGGAGACCGCCTGCTCGACGGCTCCGGCAACGACGACGCCCCGCGTCGCGGCATGAACCGCGGCAACGCCTGATCGCTGACCGACTGGACGGCGCCACCCTCAAGGGTGGCGCCGTCGCCATGCCCGGTCCGGCCAGCGGGGGCGCTTCGCGGCGCGTCAGCCCCATCCGTTAGCTGAGGTGTGAGGAGCGAAGCGACGAGCCTCGAAGCCTGGGAAACGTGAGCTGACAAGGTCACCTTTCTTAGGCTTCGAGGCCGCTGCGCGGCACCTCAGCCAGCGGGGAGGGCCGCTGCGCGGCGCCTCAGCCCCATCCGTTGGCTGAGGTGTGAGGAGCGTAGCGACGAGCCTCGAAGCCTGGGAAACGTGAGCTGACAAGGTCACCTTTCTTAGGCTTCGAGGCCGCTGCGCGGCGTCTCAGCCCCATCCGTTGGCTGAGGTGTGAGGAGCGTAGCGACGAGCCTCGAAGCTGTGAGTCTGGTGTCACCACCTCATTGGTGGTGTTGTTGGGATCGACGGTCGCGTCGTGACTCTCCTCGAAGCTGGCCCTCCGGGTGCCTTGGTCAGGACATGTCCGGCGTGAGCGT